>JAURWR010000001.1 GCA_030654805.1 Burkholderiaceae bacterium | reverse complement strand
TCGGCCGCTCCGGTCTTCGCGCGGGCGGGCGAGGGCCTGCTGACCCAGGGCGAGATCGCGTTCCTCAGGCGCAGCGTCGACGACAGTCGCACGCTGCAACTCTCCGCTGGCGTGGCGAGCGAAACGTTGAGCCTCCAGTACAGCGGCGCCCTGGCCAAGGGGGAAAGCTACCGCGACGGGCATGGCGACAAGGTGCTCGACACCCTCTACAAGAGCAACAACCACGCCCTGACGCTGGCCACGCAGGGTGAAGGTCAACGTCTGGTCTTCAAGGTCGGGCGGCAGTCCATTCCGTACCAGGGCTATCCGAACCAGTACATGGACATGACGGACAACCGCGGGGTCTTTGCCAATCTGGCCTACGAAGGCAGCTTCGACTGGGGGCGCCTGGAAGCCAAGATCTACGGGCAGGACACGCGGCACGAGATGGGGTTCTTCACGCGCGAGAAGACCGGCACCATGCCCATGAAAACGCACGGTCGGGATGCGGGCTACAAGCTGCAGGCGGAGCTGCCGTGGCAGGACGGCAAGCTGCGCATCGGCAATGAATTCCATCGGTTCCGCCTCGACGACTGGTGGCCGCCGGTGGCTGGCTCGATGATGATGTCCCCGAACACCTACGAGAACATCGTCGATGGTCGGAGGGACCGCATGGCGCTGTTTGCCGAATGGGAAGCCCGGGTCGGCGCGAAGTGGAGCACGCTGATGGGCCTGCGCCACGAGTCGGTCCGCAGCAATGCTGGCCGCGTGCAGGGTTACGGCTGCGGAATGATGTGCGCTCCGGACAATGCCGCTGCAGCCGCATTCAATTCACGCAGCCGAAAGCAGCGTGACAGCAACATCGATCTGACTGCGCTGGCCACCTATGCGGCCTCGGATGAGGTCGAGTACCAGGTGGGGTTCGCCCGCAAGGAGCGCTCTCCGAACTTGTACGAGCGCTACAGCTGGGGCCGCGGCATGATGGCCATGATGATGGTGGGATGGTTCGGTGATGGAAACGGCTATGTGGGCGACATTGACCTCAAGCCTGAAGTGGCACACACCGTGAGTGCCACCGCGAGCTGGCACGATGCAGCGAAGGCGCGATGGGAGGTCACCCTCACGCCCTACTACACCTATGTCGAGGATTACATCGACGTCAACGTGATCGGGACCTTCAAGCCCTACATGCGCATGGGGGGCGCTTCGAAGGCGTTGCTCCAGTTCGCCAACCACGATGCACACCTCTATGGGGTCAACCTGTCCTGGTCGGCTGTCGCGTGGGACAACGCGTCGTGGGGTACGGGTACGGTCAAGGGCAAACTCGACGTGACCCGAGGCCGGCGCGAGGATGGCGGTGACCTGTACCACCAGATGCCGATCAACCTCTCGCTGGGCCTGGAAGAGCGGTTGCGCGACCTGACGCTGTCCGCCGAGCTTCAGGCGGTCGCGCGCAAGTCGGCGGTCGACGATCGACGCAACGAAGATCGGACCGCGGGCTACAGCCTGATGAACCTGGGTGCGCGGTACCAGGTGAACAAGACGTTCACCCTGCAGGCGGGTGTGCGCAACCTGTTCGACCGGCAGTACGCCCTGCCGCTGGGTGGCGCCAACCTGGCCGCCTACAAGGCGTCTGCGTCGGCGACACAGATCGACCCGCTGCCAGGCCAGGGCCGATCGTTCGACATCGGCATGAGCGTCAGGTTCTGACCGCACCGGCTGCGATGGGATCAGACTCTGACCCATCGCAGCCGCAGGGCGGTCAGCCCGCCGACGGGCACCGAGGCCTGTTAGGCATTCATCGATTCGAGGACGGAGATCGACATGAGCAACCCATCCCAGACCGTGCGCCTGACGCAGGTGCGCGACTATCAATTCGACGCCGACTTCGGAGGGCAGCGCCCGCCGGTCCGGATCGATGAGCCCGCCCCGCTGGGCCAAGGGGTCGGCCCGTCACCGGTGCAGCTGCTCTCATCGGCGGTGGGCAGCTGCCTCAGCGCTTCGCTGCTGTTCGCGTTGCGCAAGTTCAAGCAGCAGCCCGATCCGATCAACTGCGAAGTGCAGGCCGAAGTCGGACGTGGTGCCGGAAACCGGTTGCGCGTGCTGTCGATGAGTGCCAACCTGACCCTGGGCGTTCCGGCGGACACGCTGGAGCATCTCGACCGGGTGCTGGCCACCTTCGAGGACTACTGCACCGTGACGCAAAGCGTCAGCCAGGGCTTCCCGGTCACGGTGTCCATCTTCGACATCCATGGCACCCGGTTGAAGTAGGCGCGGCGTGCCCGGTGCACTCAGGCCAGGCCCAGTTCCTTGAGGCGGCGGTACAGCGTGCGCTCGCTCATGCCCAGCCGGGCGGCCAGTTCGCGGCGGGTGCCGGTGAAGTCGGTTGCGATCTGGCGCAGTTCGGCGTCGTTGGCACCAGCCCGCATTCGGGCTGGTGGGGGGCTGGTGTCCATGCCATGGGGGAGGACGGTGCATCCCAGGTCCTCGGGCAGGTTCTCGGCGCGCACGATGCCATCGTCCGCGAACAGCCGGGCGCGTTCCAGCACGTTGCGCAGTTCGCGGATGTTGCCGGGCCAGTCGTGCGCCTGCAGGCGCGCCATCGCACGGGCCTCGACCGACACGCGATGCTTGCCGGAACTGCCTCGCTGCAGGAACGAGTCAACCAGCATCGGGATGTCATCCGCACGCTCGCGCAACGGCGGCAGGTGGATCGGGAACGCGCTGATCCGGTAGTACAGGTCTTGCCGGAAGCGGCCGTCGGCCACCATCTGCTGCAGCGGCTTGTGCGTGGCTGCGACAAGCCGGAAATCGGCCTTCTGGGTCTCGATGCTGCCGACCCGGCGGAAGGTGCCCGACTCGATCAGTCGCAGCAGCTTGACCTGCATGCTCAGCGGCACGTCGCCCATCTCGTCGAGGAACAGCGTGCCGCCTTCGGCGGTCTCGACCAGGCCTTTCTTGCGTGCATGGGCGCCGGTGAATGCGCCCTTCTCGTAGCCGAAGACCTCGCTTTCGAACAGCGTGTCGGTGAGGCCCGAGCAATCGACGACGACGAAGGGACCGTGCGCGCGGGCGCTGGCCTCGTGCACGGCACGGGCGAACAGTTCCTTGCCGGTGCCCGATTCGCCGAGCAGCAGCACCGGCAGCATCGCCGGTGCGACCCGCTGCACCGCAGACAGCGCGGCATTGAAGGCGGGCGAGCTGCCGACCAGGCCCTCGGCGCTGGGCCGTGCCGACGCGCTGCGCACCGTCGACAGACGTTCGACATAGGCGACCACTTCTCGCTCACCGTCGAGGATCGGCCGCAATTCCACGTCCACATGCTCGGGTCCGCGCGGCGTGTGGTGGATGTGCAGCACGCGGTCGGGTCCCTTGGCCTCGAAGGCCTTCTTCATCGGGCAGTGCTCGCCGGCCTGATCGCAGGGCACGTCGTAGTGGTGCGAGATGCGGTAGCACTTGTGGCCGAGGTAGGGCTTGTCGACGGTGCCGAACTGGCGCCGGTAGGCCGTGTTGGCGGCCAGGATGTTGTAGTCGGGGTCGAGCACGATCATCGGCTGCGCCTCGTGCTCCAGGAAAGAGATCAGGGCCTGCACCTGGGGGTCCGAAGGCCGCTTGCCGGGTGCCGCAGGCAGGGTGCTCGCATCTTGTGATTCGGTGTCGGACATGGTGGGCGCTCCTGTCCGGGCATTCTGCTCCGGGCTGCCATGTCTGCCAGCGCGGCAGCGACAGACTGCCAAATGGGCGCGGATCTGGCAGGGCAGGGGCATGCCGGCAAAGCCCCGTGCTCGCGAATTCAGGAAAAAAATCAATCAAATCAATGCGTTGGAATTGACATGACGCAAGCGTCCCGGATGGCACGGCTCTTGTAATGAACAACGGCATGCAGGCGCGACGACGGTCGTCGCGAAAGCTGCTGGTTCCACCCTGAAAGGATCTCGCCATGAAGAAGAACGAAGGCACCATCGACCGCGCATTGCGCGTGCTGGCCGGCTTGGTACTGATCGGCCTTGCCGCGACCGAACGCATCGGCCCGTGGGGTTACATCGGCGTCGTGCCGCTGCTGACAGGTGCGATCGGCATGTGTCCGCTCTACAGCATCCTCGGCATCAACACCTGCCCGCTCGCTCGCCGCTGAGCCACGCTCCCTGCGCTCGACGCGCAGGGGCAGGAGACCAAGATGAATCCGCACACCCGCCTTCAGGTCGAAGGCTTCTTCGACCCGGCCACCTGGACTGTCAGCTACCTCGCGCTCGACACGGCCACCCGGCAGTGCGCGCTGATCGACAGCGTGCTCGACTACGACCCCAAGGCCGGCCGCACGTCGACTGCCAGCGCCGATCGCCTGATCGCCCGCGTGCGTGATCTGGGTGCCCAGGTGCAGTGGATTCTCGAGACCCATGCCCATGCCGACCATCTGTCGGCAGCGCCGTACCTGAAGAAGGAACTCGGCGGCCGTCTCGGCATTGGCGAGCACATCACGAAGGTGCAGGAGGTCTTCGGCCGCCTGTTCAACGCCGGAGCCGAGTTTGCGCGCGACGGCCGCCAGTTCGACCACCTGTTCGCCGACGGGGAGACCTTCGCGATCGGGGGCCTGCAGGCGCGTGCGATGCACACCCCGGGGCACACGCCGGCCTGCATGACGTATGTCGTCATCGACGGGTCGGAGATGGCTGCCTTCGTCGGCGACACGCTGTTCATGCCCGACTACGGCACCGCCCGATGCGACTTCCCGGGTGGTGACGCCCGCACGCTGTTCCGCTCGATCAACAAGGTGCTGAGCCTGCCTGCAGCGACGCGTCTCTACATGTGCCACGACTACCAGCCGGGCGGCCGCGAGGTCCAGTTCGTCAGCACGGTCGGCGAGGAACGCGAGCACAACATCCATGTGCGCAACGGCATCAGCGAAGAGGAGTTCGTCGCGATGCGCAGCGCCCGCGATGCGGCGCTCGACATGCCCACGCTGATCCTGCCTTCGGTGCAGGTGAACATGCGCGCCGGCCAGTGGCCCGAGCCCGAGGCCAACGGCACCCGCTACATCAAGATTCCGTTGAACGCGGTCTGACCGCAGAGCGAACCCAGAGCCTCCTCGAGAGGCCGCCATTTCAGGAGACGAAGCGCATGGACATTCGACCACTCACGGGCGAGCTGTCGGTCGCACCGCAGATCGCGGCCGCCGACATGCAGGCCCTCGCCGATGCCGGATTCCGGTCGGTGATCTGCAATCGGCCTGATGGCGAGGGCGCCGATCAGCCCACCTGCGACGAGCTCGAGCGCGCTGCCCTCGAGAGAGGCATCGAGGTGCGTTACCTGCCCGCCGAATCGGGCAAGGTCACCGACGAGCAGGGCGCCGAGTTCGGCGCGTTGATGGCAGCGCTGCCGAAGCCGGTGCTGGCGTTCTGCCGCACCGGCATGCGATCGACCACGATGTGGGCGCTGTCGCAGGCCGGCAAGATGCCGCTGCCGCAGATCATCGAGCTGTCGTCGAAAGCCGGCTTCGATCTGAAGGGCGTGGTGCGGCGCATCGTCAACGGGGGCAAGACCCCGGTGGAAGTGGCCGACGCGACCCACGACGTGGTGATCATCGGCGGCGGTGCGGCAGGCATTGCGGTCGCCGCCAGCCTGCTGGCGCGCAGCCCGAACCTCGACATCGCGATCATCGACCCGGCCGACATCCACTACTACCAGCCCGGCTGGACGATGGTGGGCGCCGGCGTGTTCGACGCGGCCACGACGGCCCGCACGATGGCCTCGGTGCTTCCGCGCGGCGTGCACTGGCTCAAGTCGGCGGTGGCGGCGTTCGAACCCGAGCGCGACGTGGTCATCCTCGACGGCTGTCGTGTCGTCAAGTACCAGCAACTGGTGGTCTGTCCGGGTCTGAAGCTCGACTGGCACGGCATCGAGGGCCTGTCCGAGACGCTCGGCCGCAACGGGGTCACCTCCAACTACCGATACGACCTCGCGCCCTACACCTGGCAACTGGTGCAGCAGCTCGGCCGGGACAAGCGCGATGCCAAGGCGCTGTTCACGCAGCCGCCGATGCCGATCAAGTGTGCCGGTGCGCCCCAGAAGGCGATGTACCTGTCGGCCGATCACTGGCGCCGCGCGGGCGTGCTGGATGCCATCGACATTCAGTTCTGCAACGCGGGCGCGGTGCTGTTCGGCGTGGCCGACTACGTGCCCGCGCTGATGGAGTACGTGAAGGCCTACAACATCGGATTGAACTTCGGCCAGACTCTGCTGGCCGTCGACGGCCCGGGCAGGAAGGCCACCTTCAGCAGAGCGAACGCCGACGGCAGCAAGGACATCATCACCCGGGACTTCGACATGATCCACGTGGTCCCGCCTCAGAAATCACCCGACTTCATCCGGGTGAGCCCGCTGTCCGATGCAGCGGGGTGGGTCGATATCGATCCGGCCACGCTGCGTCACAAGACCTACGCCAACATCTTCGGTCTGGGCGACGCTGGCAACACCCCCAACGCCAAGACTGCTGCCGCGGCGCGCAAGCAGGCGCCGGTGGTGGCGCACAACCTGCTCGCCAGTCGCGGAGCGGCTCGGGGTGAAGCGAAGTACGACGGCTACGGCTCCTGCCCGCTGACGGTGGAACGCGGCAAGATCGTGCTGGCCGAGTTCACCTACGGCGGCAAGGTGGCGCCGAGTTTCCCCGCGTGGCTGATCGACGGCACCCGTCCTTCGCGGCTGGCCTGGTACTTGAAGGAGCGTGTCCTGCCGCCGCTTTATTGGGAAGGCATGCTCAAGGGCCGTGAATGGATGGCACAGCCCGAGATGGTGGGCTGATGACGCCTGTGGTGACGACGCTCCCGGCGCCGGCCGGCAGGCGCTGGCTGCCGAGCCTCCCGGTGCTCGACTGGGGTCGGCGCTACGACCGCGAGACGCTGACCCGCGATGCGATGGCGGCCTTGATCGTCACGATCATGCTGATCCCGCAGAGCCTGGCGTATGCGCAGCTTGCGGGGCTGCCGCCGGTGGTCGGCCTGTACGCCAGCGTCGCGCCGCTGCTGCTTTACGCGATCTTCGGCAGCAGCCGCGTTCTGGCGGTCGGCCCGGTGGCGGTGGTGTCCCTGATGACGGCGGCGGCGATCGGCGAGCATGCCGTGGCGGGCTCGCCCGGGTACTGGAGCGCGGCGATCACGCTCGCCTTTCTGTCGGGCGCGATGCTGTTGCTGATGGGCCTGCTGCGGCTGGGCTTCCTGGCCAACTTCCTGAGCCATCCGGTGATCTCGGGCTTCATTTCGGCCTCGGGCCTGTTGATCGCGGCCAGCCAGTTCAAGACACTGATGGGCGTGAAGGTCGAAGGCCACAACCTGGTCGATCTGCTGATGGCGCTGGGCCGTCAGTTTCCGAACACGCATGTGCTGACGCTGATCGTCGGCGTGTTGGCGACCGCTGTCCTGTTCTGGGTGCGCAAGGGCCTCAAGCCGCTGCTGATGCGCGCGGGCCTGTCCGACCGGGCGGCCGACGTGACGGCCCGCGCCGGGCCGGTCGCCGTGATCGCGGTCACCACCGGCCTGGCCTGGGGTCTGGACTGGCAGGGGCAGGGCATGCAGATCGTCGGCGCCATCCCGCAAGGTCTGCCGCCGCTGACGCTGCCTTCGTGGGATCTCGCGCTGTGGCGCGAACTCGCCCTGCCTGCGCTGCTCATCAGCATCGTGGGCTTCGTCGAGTCGGTGTCGGTCGGACAGACGCTGGCGGCCAAGCGCCGGCAGCGCATCGAACCCGATCAGGAACTGGTGGCCCTCGGCGCCAGCAACTTGTCGGCTGCGTTCACCGGGGGCTTGCCGGTCACCGGCGGTTTCTCACGTTCGGTGGTCAATTTCGACGCCGGTGCGCAGACCCCGGCGGCCGGGGTGTTCACCGCCATCGGCATCCTGCTGGCCACGCTGCTGCTGACGCCGGCGCTGTACCACTTGCCGCAGGCCACGCTGGCGGCGACCATCATCGTCGCGGTGCTGTCGCTGGTCGACCTCGGCATCCTGAAACGTGTCTGGGCCTATTCGAAGCCGGATTTCGCGGCGGTCGCGGCAACGCTGATCGCCACGCTGACGCTCGGGGTCGAAATCGGCCTGGTGGTCGGTGTCGGCGTGTCGCTGGCGCTGTACCTGTTTCGCACCAGCCGGCCGCACATCGCGAGCGTCGGTCTGGTTCCGGGCACCGAACATTTCCGCAACGTGCTGCGCCACGACGTGCTGGTCAGCCCCAGGCTGGTGAGCCTGCGCGTCGACGGCAGCCTGTACTTTGCCAATGCACGCAGCCTGGAAGACCGCGTCAACGATGCCGTGGCGGCCCACCCGCAGCTGGCGCACGTCGTGCTGCAGTGCTCGGCCATCAACGACATCGACGCCAGCGCGCTCGAAAGTCTGGAGGCCATCGAGCAGCGGTTGGGCGACGCCGGCATCGCGCTGCACCTGTCCGAAGTCAAGGGGCCGGTGATGGACCGGCTTCAAAAGACGGAGTTCATGGATCGCCTCACCGGGCGCGTGTTCCTGAGCCATTTCCAGGCCATTGCCCAGCTGACACCCGAGCTGCTGCAGGGCGACGCCGTCCCGTTGGCGCAGTCGACCCGCTGATGCGTCGGCATTGACTGACACGCGAGCGCGGACTTGTCCGACCGCCTGCCATGCACGGTGCGAAAAGAATAGCTTCATCGCCACCACCCAGACGCAGCCGCTCCGGTTGTCGTACCCAGGAGAACCGCATGGACAAGAGCCACATTCCTGAATCGTTCGGGGTGTTCAAACCCGTCGGACACGTTGTTGTCGCGTTTCGAAGCGCCGGTGACATGGAGGCCGCAGAGCGCTCGCTGGCGGAGCAGGGTTTTTCGGCGGCGGACCTGGTGCGCTACACGCCCGCAGAAATGATGGCCCAGGTCGACACGGAAATCGTGAAGGCCAGCCCGATGGCCGCGATCGGTCAGGACCTCAACCTCATCAAGGCACACCGCGAACTCGCCGAAGTGGGCTGCAGCTTCCTGGTCGTGCGTGCGCCGGAGGAGGCCCAAGTCGACAAGGTCACGGCGGTGGCTCTGAAGCTGAATGCCGTTGCTGCGCAGCGCTACGGCCGCTTCGTCACCGAAGAGCTGATCGAGGCAGACGGGGCCCGGCATCAGACCTTCGAGTCGCCCGACACCGGTCTCGATCATGCTGTTGCGGCTGCCGCCGCCATTCGCCACTGAGCAAACGGCCGTGCGCGCAGCGGCGCGTCTTTGTTTTTACAATCGGTCGATGTTCAAACGGGTTCGTGCTGCGCTGATGTGGGTGCTGCTGGTCGCGCTTCCTTTCCAGGGATTCGCAGCGGCCAGCATGCTCGGTTGCGGGCCGAGCCACCATCGTGTCTCGGAAAGCGCTGCTCTCGAGGCCGCGCCTGCTGCCTCGGCGCACGAGCACGAGCACGATGCGTCCGCTGACCATCGTGACGCCGACAAGGCGTCCAAGTGCAGCGTCTGTGCTGCGTGTTGCGTCGGTGCGGCCTTGCCGGCGGCCGCGCTGGTGTTTGCTGCGGCTGCGCCAGCCGATGCGCCGCCCACCTTGCGCTCGATGGGCGCGGTCGGCTTCCTGACCGACGGCCCGGACCGACCGCCTCGACTTCTCCTCGTCTGACGGGCGCCGCATGCGCCCTCGCCGTGGTCGACCACGGCGGGAACCGGTGTCTTCGACACCGCTGCGCGTGCGCTTCACTGACTGTTGCCGGAGGCTGTGTGCCATCGGCAGTCGAGGCGAGGTTCATCATGTTTTCGATTCCCAAGGCAGCGTCGCTGCCAATGTGCGTCCTCGCGGGGCTGCACTTCATGTCCACGCCGGTGGCGGGACAGACGGCACCTGCAGCCTCTCTGGCGAGCGTGGTCGCCACTCCGCAAGCGGCCGATCCCACGGCTGCCATTCCCGCCGCGCTGTATCGCTCACCGTTCGCCGGCTACCGGTCACTTTCCGAAACCACCGTCGCTCCGTGGCGCGACACGAACGAGCGGGTACGCCAGCGCGGTGGCTGGCGTGCCTATGCACGCGAAGCGAACGGGTCCGCTTCACCATCCGCGTCTGCCCCTGCACAGACACCGGCGTCGCCGGACTCCGGCCATTCCGGCCACCGGATGAAGTGAGGCGATCCCGATGAAATCCATGCCCTTCCTTCATTCGCTCAGGCGACTGACTGCGGCCATCGCCGCTGTGTCGGTGTTGAGCGGTTGCGCCTCGTTGAGCCCCGATGCCGGCTTCGGGCGTGTCGAGCAAAGCACCCGGGATCGACTGGGCCACGACGTGGCCTGGGTCCGCTCTGATGTGGAGCGAGCCGCAGTCGATCAACGCGTCGCCGAGTTGCTCGGCCAGCCGCTGTCGGTCGACGCGGCGGTGCAGATCGCGCTGCTGAACAACCGAGGCCTGCAGGCGTCGTTCGACGAGCTCGGTATCGCCGACGCCGACCGCGTGCAGGCGGGCTTGCTGCCCAATCCCGGCTTCAGCTTCGGGCGCCTGCGTCAGGGCTCGGGCAGCGAGATCGATCGAACGCTGACGTTCAATCTCTCGCACCTGCTGACGATGCCGATGGCACGCGAGATCGAGAACCACCGATTCGAGCAAACGCGGGGCGTGGCCATCATGAGCGTGCTGTCGCTGGCAGCGCAAACGCGCAAGGCCTACTACGCTGCGGTGGCGTCCGAGGAAACCGTTCGCTACATGCGGCAGGTGCAGGCCGCTGCCGAAGCCGGCGCCGAACTGGCTCGCCGGCAGGCGCAGGCCGGCAACTGGAACCAGCTGCAGCAGGCCCGCGAGCAGGGGTTTTATGCCGATGCCGCGCTGAACCTCGCGCATGCCGAGTTGGCGCGCGGCGAGGCCCGTGAGCAGCTGACGCGGATGCTCGGCCTCTGGGGCGCACAGACACAGTTCCGCCTGCCCGAACGATTGCCCGAACTCCCCTCGGAGCCGAACGACTTGCCCGACATCGAGCGCACCGCGATGGCCCAGCGCATGGATGTGCAGGCCGCGAAGATGGGGAGCGAGCAGGTGGCGAAGCGCCTGGGCCTGACCCGCGTGACACGCTTCGTCAACGCGCTGGAAATCGGCGTGATGCGCAACTCGTTCAGCCAGGATCAGACCGAGCGCGGGTTCGAGATCAGCGTCGAGCTGCCCCTGTTCGACTGGGGCACGGCCCGCGTCGCGCGCGCCGAGGCGACCTATATGCAGTCGGTGAATCGCGCGGCGCAGACGGCCGTCAATGCGCGCAGCGAGGTGCGCAGCGCTTATGCGAGCTACCGCATCCGCTACGACATCGCGCGCCATTACCGCGACGAGATCGTGCCGCTGAAGAAGCGCATCTCCGAAGAGAACCTGCTTCGCTACAACGGCATGCTGATCGGCGTGTTCGAGCTGCTGGCCGACGCCCGATCGCAGATCACCAGCGTCAACGGCTACATCGAGGCGCTGCGCGATTTCTGGCTGGCACAGGCCGATCTCGACAGCGCGCAGATCGGCCCCATCGAAGGCGCCTCCCTGTCGCCGTCCCTGATGCCTGCCCTGTCCGCGACGGACAGCGCCGCAGGCAACCACTGAATCGAGGCCCTCATGTTCTCAAGACGTACTTTCTTTCGAAGCGCAGGTGCGGCCTCGGCTGCCGTCGCGGTGGCCTCGGTCTGCCGGGTGGCGATGGCGGCCTTGCCCGAGCCGGTGATGCAGGACAAGCCCGACACGATGCCGCCGCTGGTCCCCACCACCGGCCGTCCGTACCACCCCGTGGTCACGCTGAACGGCTGGACGCTGCCCTGGCGCATGAACAACGGTGTCAAGGAATTCCACCTCGTCGCCGAGCCGGTGGTGCGCGAGATGTCGCCCGGTTTCAAGGCGCACCTGTGGGGCTACAACGGCCAGTCGCCGGGCCCGACGATCGAGGTGGTCGAAGGCGATCGCGTGCGTATCTTCGTCACCAACAAGCTGCCCGAACACACCACGGTGCACTGGCACGGGCAGCGCCTGCCCAACGGCATGGACGGCGTCGCGGGGCTGAACCAGCCGGCGATTCAGCCGGGCAAGACCTTCGTCTACGAATTCGTCGCGCGTCGGCCAGGCACCTTCATGTACCACCCGCACGCCGACGAGATGACGCAGATGGCGATGGGGATGATGGGCACCTGGATCACGCACCCGAAGGCCCGGCACCCGCTGATCGACGAGGTCGACCGCGACTTCGTGTTCCTGCTCAACGCCTACGACATCGACCCCGGCGCCTACACGCCGAAGATCATGACGATGCTCGACTTCAACCTCTGGAGCTGGAACAGCCGCGTCTTTCCCGGCATCGACCCGCTGGTGGTGCGCAAGAACGACAAGGTGCGCATCCGCGTCGGCAACCTGACGATGACCAACCACCCGATTCACCTGCATGGTCACGAGTTCATGGTGACCGGCACCGATGGCGGCGCGGTGCCGAAGACCGCGCGCTGGCCCGAGGTGACGACCGACGTCGGGGTCGGCCAGATGCGGCAGATCGAGTTCGTCGCCGACGAGGAAGGTGACTGGGCCTTCCATTGCCACAAGAGCCACCACACCATGAACGCGATGGGGCACAACGTGCCGACGATGATCGGTGTCGATCACCAGGGCATCGCGAAGCGGATCACCGGCCTGATCCCCGATTACATGGTGATGGGCGAACGCGGCATGGCCGACATGACCGAGATGCAGATGCCGCTGCCCGACAACACCGTGCCGATGATGAGCGGTGACGGCCCGGTCGGTTCGGTCGAGATGGGCGGCATGTTCAGCCTGCTGAAGGTGCGCCGCGACCAGAAGCCGGGCGACTACCAGGACCCCGGCTGGTACACGCATCCGAAAGGCACCGTGGCGTATGAATGGACCGGCGCGCTGCAGCCACCGGAACGTTTCCAGTCGCAGGGCGGCCAATCGATGCCCGCGAAGAACATGCCCGCGCAGGATGTCGAGGTGCAGGTCCGCAAGCCCGTCGGGCATGCGGGGCACTGAGCCTGTGCGCACCGCAGCCCTGATCTCCTGGTATCACCCCATCCCGCCAGAAAGCATTTCCATGCCGCACCTCAACCGACTTCTCGCGCTCAGTTTCATCGCCATCGGCAGCCTGGCGTTCGCGCATGGCGACGAACCCCACGACAAGCCAGCCGGTGCTGCACACCCGGGCGATCACGCGTCAGCGCTGGGCGTTCCGGGCGACCCGAAGAAGGTCACGCGCACCGTTGGCATCACGATGAGCGACAGCATGCGTTTCAGTCCGGCGAGCATCGCGGTCCGGCGCAACGAGACGATCCGCTTCGCGCTGAAGAACGAAGGCAGGCTCAGGCACGAGATGGTGCTGGGCACGATCGCCGAGCTGAATGAGCACGCGGCGCTGATGCGCAGGTTTCCGGCGATGGAGCACGTCGATCCGAACCAGGTCAGCGTCGAGCCCGGCCAGTCTGGCGAACTGATCTGGCAATTCACGAAGGCCGGGACCTTCGATTTCGCCTGCCTGCAGGCCGGTCACTACGACGTCGGCATGAAGGGGCAGGTGGTGGTCGACGGTGTGGCTGCGCCGTCGAAGGGCAGCAGCCGGTACAGCGACATCGTCGTGGCTCAGGCCGATGCCGCCGACCTGACCGACGGCGAGGTTCGCAAGATCGACAGGGAGGCCGGCAAGGTCACGCTGAAACACGGTGACATCAGGAACCTGGACATGCCCGGCATGACGATGGTCTTCGCCGTCAAGGACAAGTCGATGCTCGACTCGTTGAAGGCCGGCGACAAGGTGAAGTTCAAGGCGATCGATGACCGAGGCAAGCTCACCATCACCGAGATCGACGCGGTGAGGTGAGGCGGTGATCCTCACGCGCGCTAGGCACGCCTGACTTTGACGCGAGTAACTGCCAAAGCCGCCAAAGCCAAACTGAACAAGGCGAGAGTTCCTGGCTCCGGCACGGGAGCTGCGCCGAATGCAACGGAAAGGTAGGTTGAAGGAAGGAACTGCGTTCCTCCAAGCCCAATATCGATGTAGTCCGAGCCGACTGCAAGGGAGTAACCACTCAAATTCGAGCTGACCGTCAAATCCTTCAACTCGTTTCCCGAACCGGACTTGAAGTCCAAGTCAGAAAGCCTCAAAAGCACGCCGTCTTGCCAGCCGGCCCTCGTCAAAAACTGAACCTTGAAGCCGGATCCGTCGACGTCAATGGTGAACGCGGAGCTGTACTCCTGTTTGTCAGCGTCGCCGTCGATCACAGTGAACGGTGCCTCAAGGCCGAACCCGGTGATTCGACCGAGTCCGTAACCGGTGTTGATCGTCCAGTTCATTGATACATCGATGGAGTCACCAGTAAGGGGGCCTGCCGTGGCGAGGCCTGCTTGGAGACCCAACGCAATCAAAATGAAGCTAGGCCAGTGTTTCACTTCTCATCTCCCCAGTTGTTCGGTGGCTCCAAGACTACTGGAGACCTTGGGCTGATCAGGCCCTCGAGAGAGGGGTTGCGGCCGCTCATGAAAGTCGCGTTGCTGCCGGCAGGATGCCTTCAAGAGGGAGGGCATTGGGGCCCCTGTGTGGTCCAGCTTGGTATTGGGCGCAGCTCTGCGTCCTAAATCTAATTCACACCTCACCAAGAAGCCGACAAACGCGGCGCGGGCAAGGCCCCTCGATTAATCGTATCCGCCTCAGGGATCAGCCCGCCTCTTCGTCGTGGCGGATCTTGTCCGACACGCCCGAGGCCTTCGCGGCCTGGCCGATGTTCATGATGTCCATGCGGTGCGCTCTCGTCATGCGGCTGCGGTTGGCGGCGACTCGGCGATTGCCGACGCGGCCTGACGCTCGGCCGAGGCACGCCAGCGCCGCAGCAGCAGTGCGTTGCCGACCACGCTGACGCTGCTCAGCGCCATCGCCGCGCCCGCGATCACCGGGTTCAGCAGGCCGAACGCGGCCAGCGGGATGCCGACGATGTTGTACGCGAAGGCCCAGAACAGGCCGCGCCGGATCGTCGCGTAGGTGCGCCGCGACACGTCGAGCGCGTCAGCCACGAGCCGCGGGTCGCCGCGCATCAGCGTGATGCCGGCGGTCTCCATCGCGACGTCGGTGCCGGTCGACATGGCGATGCCGACATCGGCCGCCGCGAGGGCCGGGGCATCGTTGATGCCGTCGCCCACCATCGCGACGATCGCGCCGCCCGATCGCAGCTCCTGCACGATGGCGGCCTTGTCGGCCGGCAGGACCTCGGCGCGGAACGACTCGATGCCGAGTTGTCGCGACACCGCTTCGGCGCTGCCACGGTTGTCGCCGGTGAGCATCACGGTGTGGATGCCGAGTTGATGCAGGCGTGCCACCGCTGCGCGCGCCGATGCCTTCACCGCATCACCGAACGCGAGCAGGCCCAGCAGCTCGGCGGCGGTGCCGTCCGCACGCGGCCTGCACATCAACCACGAGACGGTGCAGCCCTGGGCCTGCAGCCGGTCAGCCTCGGTCGCCAGCGCCCCGGCATCGAGGCTCAGCTCGCGCAGCAACCGGCTGCTGCCCAGTGCCAGCAACTGTCCGCTCACGGTGGCCTCGAGGCCGCGACCCGGCAACGCGCGTGCGTCCTGTGCGCTGGGAACGGCCAGACCTTCGGTTCGCGCGGCGGCCATCACCGCATGGGCGAGTGGGTGATCGCTGGTGCTCTGCAGCGCCGCCGACAGCCCCAGCACTTCTTGCCGCGTGTGGCCGGGGGCGGGCAGCAACGCGACCAGTGCGGGTCGCCCTTCGGTCAGCGTGCCGGTCTTGTCGAAGGCGACGGTGGTGACAGCATGAGCCAGTTCCAGTGCCTGCGCATCCTTGATCAGGATGCCTTGCCGCGCCGCGACGCCGGTGCCCACCATGATGGCGGTGGGTGTGGCCAGGCCCAGCGCGCACGGGCACGCAATGACCAGCACGGCCACCGCGTTGACGACCGCCCGCTCCCAGTCGCCGGTCGCTGCCATCCAGCCGATCAGTGTGACCAGCGCGACGCCCAGCACCACCGGTACGAACACCGCGCTGACCCGATCGACGAGCCGCTGGATCGGCGCCTTGGCCGCCTGCGCCGATTCGACCAGGCGAATGATCCGCGCCAGCGTCGTCTCCGCACCGATGGCGACGGTCTTCAGCGTCAGCACACCTTCGGCGTTGATCGCGCCGCCGGTGACCCGGTCGCCCATGCGCTTCGTGATCGGCATGCTTTCGCCGGTGATGAGTGATTCGTCGACGTGGCTGTGGCCCTCGGTGATCTCACCGTCGACGGCGATGCGTTCGCCCGGACGCACGACGACGCGGTCGCCGACCTGCACCTGGTCGACCGGCAATTCAATTTCAGTCTCTGCGCCGGTCGCGCCGCGCAGCACGCGCGCCGTGGCGGGTCGCAGCGCATTCAACGCGCGGATCGCGTCGGTGGTCTGCCGCTTGGCGCGGCCTTCCAGCCATTTGCCCAGCAGCACCAGCGTGATGACCGCCGCCGAGGCTTCGAAATACAGGTGCGGCATGCCGTGATCCGTGTGCTGGAAGAGCAGGTAGACCGACAACCCGAAGGCGGCCGACGTGCCCAGCGCGACCAGCAGATCCATGTTGCCGCTGCCGGCCCGCAAGGCCATCCAGCCGGCGCGGTAGAAGCGCCAGCCCAGCCCGACCTGCACCGGTGCGGCCAGCGCCAGCTGCACCCAACCCGATGGCATCCAGGCGATGCCCATCCACGGCAGGAGCATCGGGGCGACCAGCGGCAGCGTGAAAGCCGCGCTCAGTGCGACCGGCCACCAGCCAGGCCATCGGGTCGCGCCCGTCGGAGCGTGGCTGCCTGCGTCGCGAGCGCTGTATCCGGCCTTCTCGACGGCGGCGATCAGCACCGACATCGGCATTGTGGACAGCGCCTCGACCGTGGCGCGCTCGGTTGCCAGGTTCACGGAGGCCGACGCAACCCCCGGCACCTTCAGAAGTGCCTTCTCGACGCGCAAGGCGCACGAAGCGCAGGTCATGCCGATGATCTGCAACTGGAGGTTGGCGGTGCGATGCTCCGCTTTGACGATGTTGTTCATGGATGTTGCGCAGGCGATCATTGCAATGATGAGCCTCGACACTACATCCTGCGAGACATCCCCTTCTACCTATCCGGAGTTCGACATGATTGCCTTTGAAGTCAAGGACATGACCTGTGGTCACTGCGTCAGTGCCATCACCCAGGCGGTGAAGGCGGTGGATGCAGGTGCCGTAGTGCAGATCGATCTGGCGTCGCATCGCGTGGCGATCACCGCAACTGCGGCCGCCGTTGCCACCTTGCGTGAGGCCATCCGGGAGGCTGGCTATACGCCCGTCGACTGCTGAGGCGAAGCCTGCGTGCATCGATCGACTGGTTGATGGGCGTCAACCGGTGTGTCGTCCATCGACCTAGCATGACCTCACACCACCGGAGTTCGACATGATCACGATTCGACACCTCACGCTGGCCGCAGTTGCGGCTGCGTTCAGTCTGTCCTGCCAGGCGCAGGCGCAGCCAGATCACTCCGCACACCGGGCAGGGGCTGCGGCTTCGGCGTCAGCCGATGGCGCAGCGACGGGCCGCATGGACGAGCACATGAAGCGCATGCGCGAGATGCACGAGAAGATGACGCAGGCCAAGACGCCCGAGGAACGCAGCGCCCTCATGTCCGAGCACATGAAGCTCATGCAGGACGGCATGGCGATGATGGGCGGCAGGGGTGCCGGCGGCATGCCGTGCCACGGCGGAAAGCCCGGCAAGGGCCCGATGCATGAAGACATGGCTGCGCATCACGAGATGATGGAAAAGCGCATGGAAATGATGCAGTCGATGATGCAGATGATGCTCGACCGCATGTCCGCAGCGCCTGCAAAGCAGTGACCCTCCGATAGCGTTAACAGGCCCTAAACTCGCCCGCCATTCCAAGGAGTCCGCATGAAAATCGTTTTCGCCGCCGATGGCAGCAAATGCACCAAGAAGGCTCTGGCTTTCCTCGTCACGCACGAAGGGCTGCTCGGTGAGCAGGGCGAACTGTTCGTGTTGAATGTGCAAGTGAAGCTGCCTCCGCACGTGAGGCGGGTGCTGGGGTCTGCGGCGATCACCGAGTACGCCAGTGACGAGGCCGACAAGGTGCTCGTGCCGGTCAGGCGCTTCCTCGATCGCCACCCGGTGCGTTACCGCACCGCCTGGGTGGTCGGCACGCCTGGCGAAGAAATCGTCAAGGCGGCGAAGCGCGAAGAAGCTCACCTGATCGTGATGGGTACGCACGGGCTGGGTCTGGTCGGTCGCGCGCTGATGGGCAGCGTCGCACAGCGGGTGATCACAGACTGCGACATCCCGGTTTTGCTGGTCAAGTGAGCCCGGACGGCGTCCCGCGCTGATCGGGGACGCAGTCGCAGGCTGACCTGGCCCCGACGATTTCTCAGGCAACCGCGCTGTGTGCGCCGACGCACTAAAACACTCCTGCTCGCATGCCGTAGGCCAAGGATTACAACAGTACCTTGGTTGCACCGACAGACGCGAGGACCCGCTTGCGTGAAGCTGGTCATTCGCACCTGAACAGGAGTGAATGCGCCATGAATGACCTGACCACCCACCACCCCGATCGCCCCGACGGTTTGTGGGCGCGCCGCATCCTCCCGGATGACGTCCAGGGGCATCCGCGACGACGATGAGGCAACCGCAGCCACCGTTGCGCAGGACTGCGCGGCCGTGGCAGGCAGCCCCTGCGCCGTGCTGATTCGGAACGGCGTTGCGGACCATCCATCGTTCGCGTCCCATGAGGACGGACTCGCTAACGATCCCCATCACCTCGAACGGAGTTGAGCATGAAGATTCAGAACCAACCCACTGCCGAACTGACCCGTCTGGCCAAGCTGATCCAGCCGATGGACACGGTGGCCATGCTGACCAGTCACGATGCCGATGGCGCGTTGGTCAGCCGGCCGATGGCGCCGCTGGAGATGGATGCGCATGGCGCGCACTGGTTCTTCACCGACCGTCGGTCGGCCAAGATCGATCAACTGAAGGTGTTGAACCTTTCCTTCGTCGATGCAGAACGCGGCACGTACGTTTCGATGTCCGGCCGCGGCGAGATCGTCGAGGATCGCGAGCATGTCAAGCGGCTGTGGTCGCCCATGGCGCGACCGTGGTTTCCGCACGGGCCCGACTCCGAGGAGCTGGCGCTCCTGAAGTTCACGCCGCACGTGGCGGACTACTGGGACGCGGTGGACACCAAGATGGTGAGACTGTTCGCGACCGCGGTGTCCGTGGTGGCCGCCAAGCCGATCGGCCTCGGAGAGCACGGTCATCTCGCGCACCTCTGACCCCGGCGATGCCGGCCCGCTGGCACCAGCCGTCCGCCGTCATCCCACACGACGCCGTCGGCTCGCGCTGTTGGCGATCGTGCTGAGCAGTTTGCTGTGCGTGGTGGCCGTTGGTGAATGGCTGGGCTGGCCCTTTCTGGCTGTGCCGCTCGAGCAGGCGCTGTCGAGCGCAGGGTCACGGCGCATCAGCCTGTCTGCGCCCGACGAAGCGCAGGCCACGGCAGCGCAGCGCTTCGGCCTGCGCTTCGTCGGCGGCGTGCATTTGCGCACCCCATTGCTCGTCATCGGTGCGCCGGCGTGGAGTGCGCAGCCGCACTTGCTGCGGGCCCGCGATGTCGAACTGCGCCTGCGCTACATCGACCTGTGGCGCGCTTATCGCGGCCAGGCGCTGCGCATCGACGCCTTGCAAGCCAGTGCGCTCGACGGGCAGCTCGAGCGACTGGCCGACGGCCGGGCGACCTGGCAGCTGTCGGCCGCCCCGGCCGCCTTGCCGCAACCACCGATGTCGATCCCGTCGTTCGGGCGCCTGCAGGTGTCCGATGGCGTGCTGCACTACCGGGACGCTCCGCTGGCGATCGATGTCGAAGCGCGCCTGTCGCTGGCCGACAGCGAGCTGAAGTTCAGCGCGGCAGGCCGCTACCGCGCACTGCCGGTGAAGATCGATCTGCTCGCCTCCGAGGTGCTGTCGCCGACCACCGGCGAGGTGCGCACGGTGTCGAGCCCGCTGACGCTGGATGCGACCGTCGGCCGCGCCCGGGTCACGTTCGACGGCAGCGTCGACGATGCCCTGCACTTCAACGGGTTCAGCGGTCGCTTCAGCGTCAAGGGCCCGTCGCTGGCCGCTGTGGGCGACCCGGTGGGCGTGACCTTACCGACCACCGCGGCCTTCGCCGCGCGCGGTGTGGTCGTCAGGAAGAGCGGCGTCTGGCAGGTCCGGCTCGACGACGCGACGGTGGGGTCGAGCCGACTGAACGGCGCGTTCAGCTACCGCGCCGGCGGCGCGGTCCCGCTGTTGTCGGGCCGTCTCGGCGGCAGCCGGCTGCAGCTGGCCGACCTCGGGCCGGTGGTGGGCACGACGGCCGCGGCCCCGATGGCGGCGGCCTCATCACCGCTGCCGGCGGCGGAGCTGCCCGGCCGCGTCCCGGGCAAGGTGCTGCCGGCCCGACCGTTCGATCTGGCCGCGCTGCGCGCGATGGATGCCAACGTGCTGATCGACGTCGCCGAGGTCGACCTGAACACGCCCCGGCTCGAGCCGCTGCGTCCGTTGCGCGCCCACCTTCAATTGACCGCCGGCGTGCTGACCTTGAGCGACCTCGACGCGCGCACCGCCGACGGCCGCCTGACAGGGCGCTGGAGCCTCGATGGCCGGGGCAACCAGGCGCTGTGGGATGCCGACCTGCGCTGGAGCGACGTGCGGCTCGAACGCTGGATCCGTCTGGCCCGCGCCGCTGACGCGCCGCCGTTCGTGTCGGGACGCCTGAGCGGTCGGGCGACCCTGACGGGGCGGGGCCGCTCCACCGCCGACATCCTGTCCACGCTCGACGGCCGGGTTCGCACCGAGATCAGCGGCGGTTCGGTGTCGCACCTGATCGTCGAAGCCGCCGGCCTGGACGTGGCGCAGGCGCTTGGGGTTCTGTTCAAGAACGACGACGCCTTGCCGCTGAGCTGCGCGGTGGCGGACCTGAACGCCGTCGGTGGCGTGTTCCGCCCCCGTGTGATGGTGCTCGACACCACCGATTCGGCGGTGTGGATCGACGGTTCGCTGTCGCTGGCTGCGGAATCACTCGACCTGCGCGCGGTGGTCAGCCCGAAGGATTTCAGCCCGCTGACCTTGCGCTCGCCGCTGCGCGTGCGCGGCAGCTTTGCCGACCCCGAGGTCACGCTGGAGCGCGGTCCGATCTCGCGCAAGCTGGCATCTGCCTTGCTGCTGGCCTTGCTGAATCCACTGGCGGCCTGGATTCCGCTGATCGACACCGGCGATGCCGACTTGGCACGGCGCCATGGCGACGGCTGCCGCAGTCTGATGCGCTACCACGCTGCGCCCAAGACCTGAAGGAGCCCCGATGAATTCAACACGCATCGAATCCGACAGCTTCGGCCCGATCGACGTGCCCGCCGACGCGCTGTGGGGCGCGCAGACCGAGCGCAGCCTGCGTTTCTTCGCGATCGGCGAGCAGCGCATGCCGCTCGCGATGATCCACGCGATCGCCTGGGTCAAGTGGGCCGCAGCCTGCGTGAACCGTGATCTGGGCCTGCTGGGTGAAGCGCGTGCTCAGGCCATCGCCGACGCAGCGCTGCGTGTGGCCGCAGGCGAGTTCGATGGGCACTTCCCGCTGTCGGTGTGGCAAACCGGCTCGGGCACGCAGACGCACATGAACGTCAACGAGGTCGTCGCGCATCTGGCGTCGCAGGCGCTCGCGGGGGGCGAGGTCGGCGGGGTGGACGCCGCGGCCACCGCCGCGCGGGCCATCCATCCGAACGACGACGTGAACCTCGGGCAGTCGTCGAACGACGTGTTCCCGACGGCCATGCACCTGGCGGTGGCCTTGCAAGCCCGCGATCAGCTGCTGCCGGCGCTGGCCGAATTGCGGGCCGCGCTGGCCGCCAAGGCGATCGCGTTCCGCTTCGTCGTGAAGATCGGCCGCACCCATCTGCAGGACGCGACCCCGGTGACGCTGGGCCAGGAATTCGGCGGTTACGAGGCGCAGCTCGCGCTGTGCCAGGAGAGCTTGCGTCACGCGCTGGTCGGCGTGCACGCCCTGGCGATCGGCGGCACCGCGGTCGGTACCGGGCTGAACACCGATCCGGAATTCGGCTCGCGCGTGGCGGCCTGCTTGGCGCGCCGGCTGGGCCTGCCGCTGGTGCAGGCCGGCAACCTGTTCGCGGCCATGGCCGGGCACGAGGCGCTGGTCGCCTTCCATGCGGCATTGCGGATGCTGGCGATCGCGCTGACCAAGATCGGTAACGACATCCGCCTGATGGGCAGCGGGCCACGTGCCGGCCTCGGCGAGTTGCGCCTGCCCGAGAACGAGCCGGGCAGTTCGATCATGCCCGGCAAGGTCAACCCGACCCAGGTCGAGGCGCTGACGATGGTGTGCGCGCAGGTGATGGGACACGATGCGGCGATCGGCTTTGCAGCGAGCCAGGGGCAGTTCGAGTTGAACGTCTACAAGCCGTTGATCGCGCTGAACACGCTCGACAGCCTGCGCCTGCTGACCGACGCGATGCACAGCTTCGACCGCCACTGCATTGCCGGTCTGTCGGTCAATGCCGAGCGCATCGAACAGTTGCTGCGGGGGTCGCTGATGCTGGTCACCGCGCTGGCGCCGCACATCGGCTACGACCGGGCCGCACAGATCGCCAAATGCGCCCACGACCATGGCACCTCGCTGCGCGAAGCGGCGCTGGCGCTGGGCGCGGTGAGCGCCGAACAGTTCGACGACTGGGTCGACCCGCAACGGATGCTCGGACCTTGAGCGCGTCAGCGGCAGAAACAGGGTTGTTGCGTTCGCCAGCGCACCGACTTCCACACCACAGGTGGCCTACCCTGATCGAAGGCAGGGTTGTTGAGCTGCCTTCACCGGGTCACCACTTGCGGATGCCTTCGCGCGCACCGCGTCACGCTCTTTCATCACGTCAGGATTTGCCATGAACCATTCCTTGCTGGCCGCAGCGCTATTCATCACCGTGGGCCTCACTGCTTGCGACAAGCCCACCGTCGTCAACGTACCGCCACCTGCCGTCGGTGTCCCCGGTCCGGCCGGCCCGCAAGGCGCCACCGGTGCCACGGGTACCCCCGGTACCGAGGGCAACCAGGGCGCCCCGGGGGCGATCGGGGAAAACACCACGGTGATCGTGGTGCCGCCTGCAGCCTCGGCTCCTGCGAATTGATTTCACCCATCGACAACCCAAGGAGAAGCACATGAGCTTAGGAACCATTCTGTTGATCGTCCTGATCCTGATGTTGATCGGCGCGTTTCCGAGCTGGGGACACAGCCGCAGCTGGGGCTATGGTCCCAGCGGGGGTCTGGGCCTGGTCGTGGTCATCGTTTTGGTGCTGGTGCTGACCGGTCGCCTGTGATGATCGGAGGGATCGGGCAGCCATCGAAGCGGTCCACGTTGAAACCACAGGACGCGCGATGAGCTTGAAACCGATCCTGTCGATCTGCGCGGCGCTGGCCCTCACGGCCTGCGGCGATGTCGCGAAGCTGCCGTTGTCGGCCGGCATCGGACCGCAGCCGACACTGCCGCCACCGCGGCCCACCCTGATCCCGACGGTGAACATCGCGCCGGCCGTGGGCTGGCCGGCGGGGGTGACGCCTCAAACCGCTCCGGGCATGCAGGTGGCCGCGTTCGCTCGCGATCTCGACCACCCGCGCTGGCTGCTCGTGCTGCCCAACGGGGATGTGCTGGTCGCCGAGACCAACGCCCCGCCGAAACCGGAGGATGCCCGGGGTCTACGAGGCTGGGTGATGGGCCGCATGATGAAGCGCGCCGGTGCCGGTGTGCCGAGTGCCAACCGCATCACCCTGCTGCGCGACACCGACGGCGACGGCGTGGCCGACCTGCGGTCGGTGCTGCTCGAAGGCCTGCGCTCGCCCTTCGGCATGGCGCTCGTCGGTGACACGCTGTACGTCGCCAATTCCGACTCGGTGGTGAAGTTCCCGTACACCACGGATGGCACCCGCATCACCGCCGCCGCCACCCACGTCGTCGATCTGCCGGGCGGCTCCATCAACCACCACTGGACCAAGAACCTGATCGCCAGCGCCGACGGCAGCAAGCTCTACGTGACCGTCGGCTCGAACAGCAACGTCGGCGAGCGTGGCATGGACGCCGAGGCGCAGCGCGCGGCGATCTGGGAGCTCGACCCCGCCAGTGGTGCGCATCGCATCTACGCCTCGGGTCTGCGCAACCCGAACGGCCTCGCCTGGGCCGGCGATCGCAGCGACGGCTCGACCGCACCGACGTTGTGGGTGGTGGTCAACGAGCGCGACGAGATCGGCAGCGACCTCGTTCCCGATTACCTGACCTCGGTGCGCGACGGCGCCTTCTACGGCTGGCCGTACAGCTACTACGGACCAAACGTCGACGTTCGCGCCCAGCCGCCGCAGCCCGATCTGGTGACGCGCGCCGTTTCGCCCGACTACGCGCTGGGCCCGCACACCGCCTCGCTGGGGTTGGCGTCCTCGGCAGGCACCAGCCTGCCTGCGCCGTTCGCGCACGGCATGTTCATCGGCCAGCATGGCTCGTGGAACCGCCAGCCGCACAGCGGTTACCAGGTGGTCTTCGTGCCATTCGATGGCGACAAGCCCTCGGGTGCTGCCCCGGTCGAGGTGCTGACCGGGTTTCTCAACCGCAACGGCGAAGCCCATGGTCGACCGGTTGGCGTTGCGCTCGACAAGACGGGGGCCTTGCTGGTCGCCGACGATGTCGGCAATGTCATCTGGCGAGTGAGCGCGAAACCGTGAGCCGCAGTACGTGATGGCCAAAGTCGCCATGTCGTGGGCGGCGGGACAGGTCGCCGCAAACGGGTGATCAGCAGCGGGCGAAGTCCCTTGAATCAGCGGTGCCGGAGGCTCGATTTGCTGGCGTAGGACATCGGCTACGGACGGCGGCGGCTTGCTCCGGCGCAGGGGGAAACCAACCCACCGCAGAGTCGGTCCATCACATTGTCGTGACGCAAACCGGAACTCCCATGACCTCCACCTTCGACTTCAAGACCACACTCGTCATCGCTTCCCTGCTGGCACTGCCGCTGCTCGCCCAGGCCAACCCGATGGCCCAGGCCGACTACAAGGCCACCAAATCCCGCATCAGCGCCGACCACAAGGCCGACAAGATCGCCTGCGGATCGTTGGCCGGCAATGCCAAGGACATCTGCCACGAAGAAGCCGACGGCAAGGAAAAGGTCGCCCTGGCCGAGCTGGAGTACAGCTACACCGGCAAGCCTGCCGATCACACCAAGCTGATGGAAGCCAAGGCCGAAGCCGCCTACGGTGTCGCCAAGGAAAAGTGCGACGACCTGGCCGGCAACCCGAAGGATGTGTGTGTCAAGGAAGCCAAGGCGATCGAAACCAAGGCACTTGCAGACGCCAAGATGAACAAGAAGATCGGTGAGGCGCAGACCGATGCCTCTCAGGCCAAGATCGACGCCGACTACAAGGTGGCTGCCGAAAAATGCGACGCGCTGGCCGGCGATGCGAAGGCTGGCTGCGTCTCTGCCGCCAAGGCCCGATTCGGAAAGAACTGACCCTCAGGGCAGAGCGATGCTCGCGTCGAGAGTGTCAATGTGAGATGACGCTCTTGACCGCAAACAAGCATTGGCAGTCGCAAGTCATCTCGCTGACAGCAGGGCTGCTGATTCACCGCGCGGGCAATCAGTCCACGCCAGCGGCCAGCTTGGCTCTCATCTTCGCGCTGACGTAGGCGCCGTGCGGCACGTGCAGCAGGTCGCTCAACCGGCGCATCACGTGGTTCTCATGTGAGCTCAGGATGCCGTCGGCGTAGGCAACTTGCCACATCTGCTCGACCAGGCCGATCTTCTGGTCCATGTCGAACGAGTCGTTGATCTTCGACGTGAACTGGAAGAAGTCGGTTGCCCCGTGCGCGGCCTGATGGGCCAGTTCGAGCAGGCGTGCGCCTTCGTCGTCGGACAGCGCAAAGCGGCCGCGCAGTGCCGACAGCACCTGATCGCGCTCGTCGGGCGAGAGGTCGGCGTCCGATCGCATCACCTCGACCAGCAGCACGGCGGTGGCCAGGCGCAGCGCATGCTCGGCGCGTTCGGGCGGGTCGTTCGACTGCGGTGGCAGCACCGCGTTGAACAGGTCTTTCAGGGTTTGCAGCATCGGGGTGGCGATCGGGGTGCTCAGTTCGTGGTGGTGGGTGTGCAGGGGCCGAGCTTGCGACCGACGGTGGTCACGGTCATGTCGCCCGAGCTCGACTTCATCCGCAGCACCGATCGGGAGGTGTCGCCCTGGCGGGTCGCCTCGCCGGTGCCTTCCATCGCATTGGTCGGGCCGCAGACGATGCGGTAGCTGGATTTGCTGGGGGTGGTCTTGACGTCGCTGAGGCGGCAGTTCTTGTCCACGGGCGGGGTGGTGTCGGCACCGACCGGGGTGCAGACCTTGGTGGGGGGAACCGGCATCTTCATGCCCATCATGTCCATCGTGCCGCTGTACTCCCACTGCTCGCCGGCCTGGGCCGCGCGGGCCGGCCCGCTCCAGGCGACCAGCAACGCGAGCAACGCGGCGGTCGCGAACCGAAGGTGGGGCTGACGGGACATGGGCTTCTCCTGGCGGGGCGGTGAGCGGGCAGCGTGAATGTAACGAAGCACGCTGATGCGGCGCCACTCGCCATCGTGCGGCGCATCACATCACCTCACGCGGGCACCCCCGGGTACAGGATCACCGAAAGGAAGCGGATCGGCTTGGCCAGCAGCCGCTCCGGGCCGTGCAGGATCTCCCCGGCAAAGGTCAGCGAGTCGCCCGGCTCCAGCACGTAGACGGTGTTGCCGTGCCGGTACTCCATCGTGCCTTCGAGCATGTGGATGAACTCGGTGCCCGGGTGCTCGAAGGTCGGGAAGCTTTCCGACTGCTCGTCCATCTCGATCAGGAACGGCTCGAAGCGTTTCACCGGCCCGGGGTCGTAGGCCAGCAGCTTGTAGGTGTGACCGCTCTTGGTGCCACGGCGCACCACCTCCATGCCGGCGTCGCGCTTGACGAGCTGCGCCGCACCCGACGGCACGTCGTAGTTGCGGAACAGCATCGACATCGACACGCCCAGCGCCCGCGCGATGCGGGCGAGCGTGTCGAGGCCGGCCATGATCTGCCCGGTCTCGATCTTCGACAGCATGCTGCGGCTGACGTTGGCCTGCTCCGACACCTGCGCCAGCGTCAGCTGGTGGCGTTGGCGCAACTCGCGGATCGCGCTGCCGAGCGACTTCTCCAGCGACGGCGGCTGGTCGACCGGGGGCGGTTCGGTGGCGGTGGGTTGTTTCTTCACGGGAATCAAAATTGCTTGTGGAGAATCTATCACGCTACACTGCCGCTGCGGCGACATCGACTTCCGGGAACCCGACATGAGCCTTTCTGCACAGCCCTCCGACCCGGTCGCGCCGCTGCGCTTCGAGGCCCTGGCCGATGCCTCGCGCTACCTGGACGCGCAGGGCGTCAAGTACGTGCTCGCACAGTTCGTCGACATCCACGGCACCGCGAAGGCGAAGGCGGTGCCGGTGGCGCACCTGGCGTCGGTGCTCGGCGACGGGGCGGGCTTCGCCGGCTTCGCGATCTGGGGCGTCGGTATCGAGCCTCACGGGCCCGACTTCATGGCGGTCGGTGAGCTGAACACGCTGTCGCTGGTGCCGTGGCAGCCGGGGATGGCGCGCATCGTCTGCAACGGCCATGTCAACGGCGAGCCCTGGGCCTTCGATTCGCGCGTCACGCTGAAGAAGCAGATCGAGCGGCTGACTGCGCGTGGCTGGACGCTGAACACCGGCCTTGAGCCCGAGTTCTCGCTGCTCAAGCGCAACAGCGTCACCGGTGCGATCGAACCGTGCGACGG
Organism: Burkholderiaceae bacterium; assembly: GCA_030654805.1. GTDB lineage: Bacteria > Pseudomonadota > Gammaproteobacteria > Burkholderiales > Burkholderiaceae_C > PBB1. The sequence goes on along the minus strand of JAURWR010000001.1, from coordinate 44,621 downwards.
CAGCGACACGCTGGCCAAGCCCTGCTACGACTACAAGGGCCTGTCGCGCACCCGCGCCTACCTGGAGAAGCTGACCGAGTCGCTGCGTGCGGTCGGCATCGACGTCTACCAGATCGACCACGAGGACGCGAACGGCCAGTTCGAGATCAACTACACCTACACCGACTGCCTGACCTCGTGCGACCACTACGTCTTCTTCAAGATGGCGGCGTCGGAGATCGCGAACGAGATGGACATGGTCTGTTCGTTCATGCCCAAGCCGTTCGCCCACCTGCCGGGCAACGGCATGCACATGCACGCGTCGATCGCCGATGCAGCCGGGGCGAACTTGTTCGAAGACAAGAGCGACCCGCAGGGCCTGAACCTGTCGACGCTGGCGTATTACTTCCTCGGCGGGTTGCTCGCGCACGCGCCAGCGCTGACCGCGCTGGCCTGCCCGACCGTCAACTCGTACAAGCGCCTGGTGGTCGGCCGATCGCTGACCGGCGCGACCTGGGCGCCGGCGTACATCAGCTACGGCGACAACAACCGTTCGACGATGGTGCGCATCCCGAAGGGCCGGCTCGAGCTGCGGCTGCCCGACGGCTCGTGCAATCCGTACCTCGCCACTGCGGCGGTGATCGCCGCCGGCCTCGACGGCATCGACCGGAAGCTGCACCCGGGCCCGGCGCACAACGAGAACCTGTACGACCTGTCGCCGGCGCAACTGCGCGAGCGCGGCATCGCGGTGCTGCCGCAGAACCTGGACCGCGCGATCGACGCGCTGGAGGCCGACACACTGATCGTCGATGCGCTCGGGCCGGTCGGCGGCGAGTTCATCCGGCTCAAGCGCATGGAATGGATCGAGTACATGCGCCACGTCTCCGATTGGGAGATCAAGAGCTACCTCGAGTTTTTCTGAAACCTGGATAGAAACGGAAGCCATCGCATGTGCGGCATCGTGGGACTGCTGGTCAAGAAGCCGGCACTGAAGGAACAGCTCGGCGCGCTGATGCTGCCGATGCTGATCGGCATGACCGAGCGCGGGCCCGACTCGGCCGGCCTCGCGGTGTTCGGTGACGCGCTCGATGCGGCACATCGCAAGCTGAGCCTGTATTCGGGCCTGACGGCCGAAGGCTCGCAGTTCGACTGGGCGGCACTGGTCGTGTCGCTGAATGCCGCGCTGGCGGCCGACGCCACGGCGCACGCCACCGGCAACCACGCGGTGCTGACGGTGGCGATCGACCCGGGCGTCGTCAAAGCCTGGCTGCACGAGCACCATCCGAAGCTGCACATCCTGTCGACCGGCCGCTCGATCGATCTGTACAAGGACATCGGCACGCCCGGCGAGGTGGCGGCGCGCTACGACTTCGCGCACCTGCGCGGCACGCACCTGGTCGGCCACACCCGCATGGCGACCGAATCGGCGGTCACGCCCGACCGCGCGCACCCGTTCACCGCCGGCGAGGATTTCTGCCTGGTCCACAACGGGTCGCTGTCGAACCCGTACGGCGTGCGCCGCAAGCTCGAGCCGCTGGGCATCCACTTCGACACTGACAACGACACCGAAGCTGCCTGTCGCTTCATCGAATGGCGACTGCGCGACGGCGACGATCTGCCGACCGCGCTGCAGCGCAGCTTCGATGAGCTGGACGGTTTCTACACGCTGCTGATGGGCACCGCCGACCAGCTCGCGCTGATCCGCGACCCGTTCGCCTGCAAGCCGGCGATGGTGGCCGAGACCGACGACTACGTGGCGATCGCCAGCGAGTTCCGTGCGCTGGCGCACCTGCCCGGCATCAATCACGCGAACGTGTTCGAACCCGCTCCCGAGGAGATGTACGTATGGAAGGCGTGATCGACATGACGACCTTCGACCTCGCGACGCAGACGGTGCGCGAGTTGAACCAGTACCTGCACCAGCCGGCCAGCGAACTCGCAGGCCGCGAGGTCGTCGTCGCGAATCCGAACGGCGCCCACAACCTGGCAGTCGGCCTGAACGCGCCGGTCCATGTCACGGTCCAGGGCCACGCCGGCTACTACGCGGCGGGCATGAACCAGCTCGCCACCGTCGTCATCGAAGGCAGCGCCGGCACCGGAGTCGCCGAGAACATGATGAGCGGCCGCGTCCACGTGAAGGGCTTCGCGTCGAACGCCGCCGGCGCCACTGCGCACGGCGGGCTGCTGGTGATCGAGGGCGATGCCGGCCTGCGCTGCGGCATCTCGCTGAAGGGCGGCGACATCGTCGTCGGCGGATCGGTCGGCAGCTTCTCGGCCTTCATGGCGCAGGCCGGCCGCCTGGTGATCTGCGGCAACGCCGGCGACGCGCTTGGCGACTCTTTGTACGAAGCGGTTCTTTACGTGAAGGGCGACATCAAGTCGCTGGGCGCCGACGCGCAGATCGAGCCGATGACCTCGGCCGACATCGCAACAGTCGCCGAGTTGCTGAACGCCGCCGGTCTGAAGACCGCGCACGACCCGTCGTCGTTCAAGCGCATCGCCTCGGCCCGCACGCTCTACCACTGGAACGCGGATGCGGACCAGGATTACTGAACGCTTCGAGCACGCCCCCATGGACCATTCCCCGTCATTTCCGAAGCGCATCCAGACCGAAGAGTCCGCTACCTTCGATCGCAGCGCGCTCGACTACATCCACAACGCGGCAGCGCACGGGCTGTACGAGATCCGCGGCCTCGGTGCGAAGCGCAAGCTGCCGCACTTCGACGACCTGGTGTTCCTCGGCGCGTCGCTGTCGCGCTACCCGCTCGAGGGCTACCGCGAGAAGTGCCTGACGAAGACCGTGCTCGGCACGCGCTTCGCGACGAAGCCGATCACGCTCGACATCCCGATCACCATCGCTGGCATGAGCTTCGGCGCGCTGTCGGCGAACGTGAAGGAGGCGCTCGGACTCGCCGCGACCGCGATGGGCACCTCGACCACCACCGGCGACGGCGGCATGACGCCGGAGGAGCGCAATTCGTCGAAGACGCTGGTCTATCAATGCCTGCCGTCGCGCTACGGCTTCCAACCCGACGACGTGCGGCGCGCGGATGCCATCGAGATCGTCATCGGGCAGGGCGCCAAGCCCGGCGGCGGTGGCATGCTGCTGGGCCAGAAAGTCAACCCGCGTGTGGCTGCCATGCGCACGCTGCCCGAGGGGATCGACCAGCGCTCGGCCTGTCGCCATCCCGACTGGACCGGGCCCGACGACCTGGTCATCAAGATCCACGAACTGCGCGAGATCACCGACTGGAAGACGCCGATCTACGTGAAGATCGGCGCGACCCGCGTCTTCAACGACGTCAAGCTGGCGGTGCATGCCGGTGCCGACGTCGTCGTGCTCGACGGCATGCAGGGCGGCACCGCGGCGACGCAGACCTGCTTCATCGAGAACGTCGGCATCCCGACGCTGGCAGCGCTGCGCCAGGCGGTCGATGCGCTCGAAGACCTGAACATGAAGGGCCAGGTGCAGCTGATCGTCTCCGGCGGCATCCGCACCGGTGCCGATGTGGCGAAGGCGCTGGCGATGGGCGCCGACGCGGTGTCGATCGGGCAGGGCGTGCTGATGGCGCTGGGGTGCAATCACGACAGCTACGAGCAGAACGGCCAGCGCATCGACGCGACCGCCGACTACGCCGCGCTCGGGGCGCGGCCGGGCTCGTGCCACCACTGCCACACCGGCCGCTGCCCGGTCGGCATCACGACGCAGGACGCGGTGCTCGAACAGCGCTTGCAGCCCGCCTCCGGCGCGCGCCACCTGAAGAACTACCTGAAGACCCTGACGATGGAGCTGACCACCATCGCGCGCGCCTGCGGCAAGCAGAACGTGCACCACCTCGAACCCGAAGACCTGGTCGCGCTGACCGTCGAGGCCGCGGCGATGGCGCGCCTGCCGCTGGCCGGCACGAACTGGATTCCCGGGGGCGGCTCGCTCTGACCCTCCCGGGACCTCGGTCCCGGACATTCCGCGCCGCCGGGCCGTGCCAACATCGATCCTCTGAAGGAGCGATCGATGAAGAAACTGCTGTTCCTGGGCGCCGGTGGCGTCGGCGGCTACTTCGGCGCGCGGCTGATCGAAGCCGGCGTCGACGTGAGTTTTCTGGTGCGTCCGGCGCGAGCGGCGCTGCTGGTCGACCAGGGCCTGACGATCCGCAGCCCGCACGGCGACCTGAACCTGGCGGTGCGCTGCGTGACCCGTGAAACCGTGCGGCCTGAATACGACCTGGTGCTGCTGGCTCCGAAAGCCTGCGACCTGGACGACGCGCTCGATTCGATCGCGCCCGCCGTTGGGCCCGGCACCTTCGTGATGCCGTTTCTCAACGGCCTCGCGCACATGGATGCCATCGACGCGCGCTTCGGCGCCCAGCGCGTGCTTGGCGGTGTGGCGCACGTCGCGGCCGTGCTCGACGCCGACGGCTCGGTCCGGCAGCTCAACCCGGTCCACGCGCTCATCGCTGGGGGGCGCGATGCGGCGACTCAGCGGGCTGCCGCCGAGTTCGTCGCGTTGTGCGCACCCGCCTCCTTCGATGCGACGGTGTCGGCCGACATCGTCGCGACGCTGTGGGAGAAATGGACCTTCCTTGCGACGCTGGCAGGCATCACGACGCTGATGCAGGGTTCGATCGGCGAGGTGATGGACACAACCCTGGGCGAATCGCTGGTCCGCCGGATGTACACCGAATGCCTTTCGGCGGCTGAGCGCAGCGGTAGGCCGGTGCCCGACGCGGCGCAGGGCAAGGCGCTGCGCATGCTGACCCAGCGGGGGTCGAGTTTCACCGCCTCGATGCTGCGCGACCTGCAAGCCGGGCTGCGCACCGAGCACGACCACGTGCTGGGCGATCTGGTCAAGCGGGCGCAAGGACACGGTGTCGACACGCCCCTGCTGGCTGCCGCACACGCCCATCTGCAGGTGCTGGCGTCGCGGCGGCGGGAACCTCCGTCGGGAAAATGACCCTTACCATGCGGCGCGATAGCCCAGGAAAATAGCCCGATGAAAACACCACACCCCCTCTCTTTCTCCCGATGGACGCTTGTGCTGTGCTGTGCGGCAGCACTGACCGGTGCATCGGCGCAGGCCGCTGGCGGCGGTCAGGCCTATGTTTCGAACCAGGCTGGCAACGTGTCGGTCATCGACCTCGCCACACTCGAAGTCACCGGCGAGATCGATGCCTACGGCAAGGAGCCGCGCGGACTCGGCGTCACGGCCGACGGCAAGCTGTTGATCACGGCCAATCGCAGCGATGGGAACATCTCGGTGATCGACCGGGCCACCGGCAAGCTGCTGAAGAACATTGCGATCGGCAAGAACCCGGAGTTCGTGCGGACCCGCGGCCACTTCGCGTTCGTGTCCTTCGAGCCGTCTTCCACCGGCGGGCCCCCTCCCAAGCCCGGTTCGCCCGAAGCGATGGCGGCCGAGAAGACCAAGGACGACGACGATGAGAGCCCGGCCTACATCGCTGTGGTCGACCTGAAGGCTGGCAAGGTGCTCAGGCGCATCCGGGGCGGAATGGAGACCGAAGGCATCGAGTTCTCGGCCGACGGCAAGCACATCCTGGTCACCAACGAGGCAGATAACAACGTCACCGTCCACAACATCGCCAGCGGCAAGAAGGTCAAGACCATCGACGTGAAGCCCTATGGCGATCGCCCGCGCGGCATCAAGCGCGCGCCGGACGGTCAGTCCTATGTCGCGACCATCGAGCATGGCAACACGCTGGTCGTGATCGACGCGAAATACAAAGTCGTCAAGGCGGTTCCGACCGGCGACACGCCGTATGGCCTGGCCTTCGATCGCAGCGGAGAGCGCTTGTTCGTCGCCAACTCGAAGAGCAAGAACCTCCAGGTCTACGACACCAAGACCTACGAGACGATCAAGACCATCTCGACCGGCGATCGCTGCTGGCACTTCAGCTTCACGCCCGACGACAGCCAGATCCTGGTCGCCTGCGGCCGTTCGAACGAGGTGGTGGTCATCGACTCGAAAACGCTGGAGCAGGTCAAGCGCATCGACGACAAGAAGCTGCCGTGGGGTCTGGTCACGTATCCGAAGGCCTTCGGCAGCCTGGACCAGCCCGAGTGACTCGGGGTAACCTCGGGTAATTACTACCCGGGGTCCCATGAAGGCCACTCGAATTCTTCGACACACCGCCGCAGCGTCCACCGACAGCGAAGAAACCATCCTGGTGCTTCAGGGTGGCGGGGCGCTGGGCGCCTACCAGGGCGGGGTGTTCGAGGCCTTGAGTGCCGTCCACCACGAACCCACCTGGGTCGCCGGCATTTCGATCGGGGCCATCAACGCGGCGCTCATTGCGGGAAACCCGACCGCCGATCGCACGGCCCGGCTGCGCGAGTTCTGGGATCTGGTCAGCTCGACCTTGCCGACACCGCCCATCATCAATTTCGGTCGTGCCCGGGAGGCGTTGAACGAAAACAGTGCGTCGCAGGTGATGATGTTCGGCGTGCCTGGCTTCTTCAAGCCGCGCTTTCCTCCCGCGCCGTTTCAGCCCGTCGGTTCGCTCGAAGCCATCAGCTACTACGACACCACGCCGCTGGCGGAGACGCTGGAGCGGCTGATCGATTTCGACCGGATCAATTCGGGGGCGATGCGGCTGTCGGTCGGCGCGGTCAATGTGCGCACCGGCAACTTCGCGTACTTCGACTCAGCCAAGCAACGCATCGACGCGCGCCACATCATGGCCAGCGGCGCGCTGCCGCCGGGCTTCGCGCCGGTGGAGATAGACGGCGAGCACTTCTGGGACGGTGGGCTGGTGTCGAACACGCCGCTGCAGTACGTGCTGGACCAGCCGGGCAAGCGTCGCCGCACGGTGTTCCAGGTCGATCTGTTCGCGGCGGTCGGCGCGCTGCCGACCACGCTGCCCGAGGTGACCGAGCGCGAGAAGGACATCCGTTTTTCCAGCCGCACCCGTCTAACCACCACCAACGAACTCGATCGGCAGGTGATTGCGCAGGCGGCGCAGCGCCTGATCGCGAAGCTGCCGCCCGAGTTGCGCAACGATCCCGATGTGCTCGCCCTGTCACGCGTTCGTTGCGAGCACGCGGTCGACGTGGTGCACCTGATCTACCGCAGCAAGCACTACGAGAGCCAGTCGAAAGACTACGAGTTCTCCCGCCTGTCGATGCAGGAACATTGGGATGCCGGCCGCGCCGACATGGCTCACACTTTGCACGATCACCGCTGGTTGCAGCGCGAGCGCCACCCCCACGGGGTGCGCGTGTTCGACCTCACCGGTGACAGCCCTCACATCAACCACCCGGAAACCGTCTCATGAAGCTCCAGGACAAGGTCTGCATCATCACCGGCGCCGCCAGCGGCATCGGCAAGGAAATCGCCATCGTCTATGCCCGCGAAGGCGGCAAGGTCGTGATCGCCGACATGAACAAGGCGGCGGCGCAGGCGGCGGCCGATGAAATCACGAAGGCCGGCGGCACCGCGATGGCGGTGACGATGGACGTGACCAGCGAAGAGCAGGTCAACGCCGCCGTCGCCGAGGCGGTGGCTGCCTATGGCGGCGTCGACGTGCTGGTCAGCAACGCCGGCGTGCAGATCGTCCACCCGGTCGAGGAGTTTCCGTTCGCCGACTGGAAGAAGATGCTGGCGATCCACCTGGACGGTGCGTTCCTGACCACCAAGGCCTGCGTGCCGCACATGAAGGCGTCCGGCAAGGGCGGCAGCATCATCTACATGGGCTCGGTGCACTCGAAGGAGGCCTCGGTGCTGAAGTCGGCCTACGTCACCGCGAAGCACGGGCTGATGGGCCTGTGCAAGACGGTCTCGAAGGAGGGTGGCAAGCACGGCATCCGCGCCAATGTGATCTGCCCCGGCTTCGTGCGCACGCCACTGGTCGACAAGCAGATTCCCGAGCAGGCGAAGGCGCTCGGCATCACCGAAGACGATGTGATCAAGAAGGTAATGCTCAAGGAAACCGTCGACGGTGAGTTCACCACCGTGCAGGACGTGGCCGACGTGGCGCTGCTGTTCGCCAGCTTCAACTCGAACGCACTGACCGGCCAGTCGCTGGTGGTCAGCCACGGCTGGTTCATGCAGTGACGAAGGATTCCTAGCGTGTGGCGGCGAAAGGCCGCTGCTTGACTGGAAGGCTGACGACGTTGCCTTGCGACGCACGCGAGACCAACCACCGGGTGAGTGCTTCCGATTCCAGTGGTTTGCTGTAGAGGTAGCCCTGGCCGCGATGGCAGCCCAGCGATGCGATCAGCTCGGCCTGGCCGACGGTCTCGATGCCCTCGGCCACGGTGGTCATGCGCAGCGTGCGAGTGACCTTCACCGTGGCTTCGATCAAGGCGCGGTGGTATTCGCTGCGTTCGGCTTCGACGACGAACGATCGGTCGATCTTGACCGTGTCGACCGGCAACTGGTGCAGGCAGGCGAGCGAAGAGTAGCCGGTGCCGAAGTCATCGAGCGCGAGCTTCACGCCGATGGCCTTCAGTTCGCGCAACCGTGTCTGCACCAGCGGGTCTTGGGCGGCCAGGCTCTCCGTCACTTCGAGTTGCAGAGCGGCGGCCGGCATCGAGCAGTCGGACAGCGTGCGCTGCACCTGCTCCACCAGATCCAGATGGCGCAACTGGGCGATCGACAGGTTCACTGCCAGCAGGGCCGGTGCCCGCTCGCCGAGGTCGAGCCGCCAGCGCATGAACTGCCGGCACGCGGTCTGCAGGACAAACTGGCCGAGGACGCCGATCAGCCCCGACTCTTCAGCCACCGAGATGAACTGAACCGGCGGCACGATGCCGCGCACCGGGTGGTTCCAACGCACCAGTGCCTCGACGCCGACGCAGCCGTGTTCTCCAGTCGGATCGTCCAGCCGCACCACCGGTTGGTAGACGACGAACAGTTCGTCGCGGTCGAGCGCTTCGTGCAGGTCGGCCTCGACACTCGCGCGGTGGCTCGCCTGCGCGTGCATGCTCTGCTCGAACAGGACCCAGCGGCCGCGGCCGGCTTTCTTGGCCTCGTACATCGCCGTGTCGGCGTCGCGCAGCAGGCTGTCGGCGTCTACGAAGGCGTACTCTGATGTGACGATGCCGACGCTGACACTCGCATGCACTCGACGGCCGTTCACCTCGAAGGGCCTGGACAGCACCTGCAGCACACGATCGGCAATCGCGCTGGCCTCCGCCTGCGCGGCTTGCCCCAGGCCCTCGAGCAAGATGACGAATTCATCGCCGCCCAGTCGCGCTGCCGTGTGGCCGGGCTCGTCCTCGAGACTCACCCGACCGACGGAATCGCTCGGGCGCAGGGTGCCCTGCAGACGCAGCGCGATCTGCTTCAGCAACTCGTCGCCGGCAGCGTGGCCGAGGGCATCGTTGATCTGCTTGAAGCGATCCAGGTCCAGAAACAGCATCGCGAACTGGCGACTCGGGTCGCGGTTCCAGCGTTCGATGGTCGATTGCAAGCGGCGCACCAGCGCAGCTCGGTTCTGCAGTCCGGTCAGCGAGTCGGTCGTCGCGCTGATCTGCAGTTGCTGCTCCTGCCGCTTTCGCCTGCTGATGTCGATCTGCACGCCCACCATGCACCGCATCTGGCCCGCCTGGTCCTGTGCGACCACCGTCCCCAGGATGTGCACCCAAACCCAGTGACCGTCCCGGTGGCGCACCCGCACTTCGCAGCGGTACGGCGTCTGCTGGTCGAGCAGGTGGGCGTTCAACGATGCGTGGAAAATCGGCTGGTCGTCCGGGTGGATCAGCTCCCGCCATGTCGACAGCATCGGCGCGAATTCGTCGACCGTGTAGCCGAGCATGTTGCAACTCATGGCGCTCCACTCGCGCGCATCGTTGTCGACATGCCATTGCCAGGTGCCGATGTTGGCGACCTTCAATGCGAGTTCGAGCAAGACCTTTTGCGCGCGCTGCTCGGTCACATCGACGAAGCAGGCCACCGCCCCGGTGATCTCGCCGGTGGGGCTGCGCAGCGGTTCACTGTTGACAAAGAACCAGCGCTGCTCACCCCGGGGGGTGACCATGCCGATGGTTTCGCCGCGCACGCTGATGCCTTCGCGCAGCGCGCGCGAGACGGGCCATTGCTCGCCTGGGCACGGGCTCAGGTCCTCGTGGATGGTTTGCCAGCGGTCATCCACCGAGAAGCGGCCGAGCAGCTGCTCTCGGGGCAGACCCAGCATGCGCTCGGCCGCCGAGTTCACGTTGACGATGGCGCCCGAACCGTCCTGTTCGAACACACCTGCGGGCAACGCGTCGAACAAGGCCTGATGACGTTGGCGCTGACTCACCTGATCAGTGATGTCGGTCTCGACCGCAATGAACCCGGTCAGGGCACCAGCCGAGTCATGCAGCGGGCGAATGTCGATGTCCATCCAGTAGTCGTGGCCCGTTCTGCTGCGGTTGAGCAGTTCCACGCGTATGCCCTGACCTGCGTCCATCGCCTCGCGCATTTGCGCGACGGCGCCCGGGCTGGTCGCGCTGGTCTGAAGCAGCTCGGATGGTTTCCTGCCCACTGCCTGCGTCAACTCGTACCCTGTCACCCGCGTGAAGGCTTCGTTGATCCAGACGATGCGGCGCTCTGTGTCGGTGATGATCACGGCGTTGTGCGTGTGTTTCGCCACCAGCGCCAAGCGCTCAAGCAGCGAGGCTTGCTCGGCGAGGCGCTCGTGCTGTCGGCGCACGAAGCGGGCGGTGGGTTCGACCACACCCACTGACAGTCCCAGCAGCAAGGCCGCCGTCAGGGCGGCAAAGAAGGCGAGCCGTTCCGCCGTCTTCTCAGCGTTGGTGTCGGCTTGATTCTGAAAATTGATGGCGAGCGCCTGTGCGGCGTTCAGTGCCTCCAGGGCCTTTGCGCGGAACTGCACGCCATCGCGGGCATCCGGCGCTGCAAGCAAGGTTTCCCGCTTGGCATCGATCTGGGCGATGCCCGCCACGTTGATCAGCTTGGCCTCCCGCGCGAGCTGAAGCTCGGCTTGCCAGAACGCCAAGCCGGCTGTCGACAGCGCGATCGCGATCGCGATCAGCGCCCCGTGCATGGCAAGGCGAAGGCGGCGCTCGGGCAGGGAGCTTGGATTCAGCATCTCGGGAACATCGGCCTGAGGGCCGGGAACTTGAAGCCATTCCAGCGAGGCTGCGGCCTGCGCCGTGCCTGCGCTACTCCTTCAGGCCGTGCTTTTCCAGCCGGTAACGCAGGGTGTCCCGGCTGATCCCGAGGTTGCGCGCTGCTTGTGACACGTTGTGATTCGACGCGGCCATGGCCGCGATGAGCAGTTCCCGCTCGCGTCGATCGAGGGCCGAGCCTGCCTCGGTTGGCTGCGCGGACGGCGGGCCGCCGTACGGGGTCGCGGCTGCTGCCGGTGACAGCATCAGCTCGCGCGCCTCGATGGTGTCGCCCGCCGCGAGCATCACCGCCTGCTCGATCACGTTGCGCAGCTCACGCACATTGCCGGGCCAGCGATGTGAGGCGATGGCCGCCTCGGCGGAGGGGCTGAGGCGCATGCCCTCGCGCCGGTACCGCTGTGCCAGCACCTGGCAGAAGTGCCGCGCGAGGAATACTGCATCGCCTTCACGATCGCGCAGCGGTGGAACCAGCAGTTGCAGAACCCGCAGGCGGAAGTACAGGTCGGCGCGGAAGGCACCCTCGGACACGCGCGCTTCCAGGTCGTGATTCGTTGCCGCGACGATCCGCACGCAGACCTGGTGTTCCTGCACCGAGCCGATGCGGCGGAAGCGGCCGTCCTCGATGACCTTGAGCAGCTTGGCCTGCAGCGCCAGGTCCATGTCGCCGACCTCGTCGAGGAACAGGGTGCCGCCATCGGCCGCTTCGAGCAGTCCGATCTTGCGTTCCTTGGCGTCGGTGAACGCGCCGCGCTCGTGCCCGAACAGTTCTGTTTCGAGCAGGGTCGGTGGCATCGCGGCGCAGTTGATCTCGATGAACGGCTTGGCGCTGCGCGGGCTCAGGTAGTGACAGGCCCGTGCGACCAGTTCCTTGCCGGTGCCGGTTTCTCCGCCGATCAGGATCGGCGGCAGCATGCCTTCGGCGTCGATCGAGGCCATGCGCTCGATGCGTTGCTGCAGTTCCCGGATGGCAGGCGACTGGCCGAGGATCGACTGGCTGGCGCTGCGTTCGCGCGCCTCGAAATAGCGCAGTCGACTCGCATCGCGCTGCTGCTGCATCAAGCTCTCGATGCGCTCGCGCAACTCCATCAGCGAGACCGGCTTGGTCAGCAGGTCGTTGGCGCCCGCCTTCATCGCGTCGACCGCCAGCTCGATGGTGCCGTGACCGGTGATCAGGATGATGTGGACGGCCGGGTCGCTGGCCCGGATGTGCTCGATGAACTCGAGGCCGGTGCCGTCCGGCAGCCGGTAGTCGAGAACCAGGACCTCCGGTTTCTGGGCCTCGGCCTGCGTCTTGCCCTCGCCCACGGTGGCGGCGGTTGCCACCGTGTGACCGAAACGAGCCAGGTACTTCGCGGCGTTCTTGGCGAAAGTGATTTCGTCGTCGACGATCAGGATCGTGGCCATGGCTCAGACTTTCGGAAGGTCGATGCACACGGAAGTGCCTTCGCCCGGTCGGCTGTCGATCTTCAATGAACCACCCAGTCCTTCGACGATGCGCTTGGCCAGCGGCAACCCCAAGCCCAGACCTTGCGGCTTGGTGGTGAAGAACGGTCGGAAGATCTGCGCGAGCACCTCAGGCGACATGCCGGCCCCCCCATCCTGGACCTCGATGCGCACCGATTGGTTGTTGGTATCGCGCACGCTCACATTGCAGCGCTCGCCCGGAGGCATGGCCTCGGCTGCATTCGAGAGCAGGCTGTCGAACACCTGCTTCAGCAGGTGCGTGTCGGCCTGGACCACCGCCTGGGCGGTGTGGCTCTCCAGTGACAGGACCTTGCGGCTGCGCTGGAAGGTGTTCTTGTGATCGGCAACGCAGCCGCGAAGCAGGCTCACCACGTCGATCGGCCGACTCGCTGGCAGCCCCTGGTTCGACAGCCGCAGCAACTCGGTGATGCGTGCCGAGATGCGGTCTACCTCGCGGATGATGTCGCGTGCGCACTCGGCGCCGTGCTCCTCGGGCGACTCCAGGCTCAGTTCTGCGGATGATCGGATCGACGCCAGCGGATTGCGGATGTTGTGCGACACCGACGACGCCAGCTCGCCGAGCGCGGCAACGGTGCCGGCCTCCAGCAACTTGGCATGCTGCGCACGCATCGTGCGGTCGGCGCGCCGGATCAGCCAGAACAGGCTCACGTACAAGGCAATGGCGCCGCCGAGGGCGGCGATGGCGACCTGTCGCTCGCCTTCTTCGATGGCCTCGGTGAGTGCCAGTGGCGCCTTGTACAACTCGACCACGCCGACGACCTGGTTGTTGCTCGGGTCAAAGACAGGTATGTAGGTTTCGACGAAGAACTGCACCGACGGGGACAGGCCGATGTGTTCCTTTTTCGAGAGAGCCTCGTGGCTGATGCGTCCGGATTCGACCTTGAGCTTGCCTGCCATGGCGTGGTCCAGGTCCTCGTTGTCAGTGAAGCGGCGCCCAACCAATGTCGGGTCACTCGACCAGAGGACCGTCCGATCCGTCCCGTAGACGTTGGCGCGAAGCATGTCGCGCATGTTGGCAAGGTGGGTGACCGTGTTCTTGAAATGCTCTCGGACCTGGGGGTTTTCCGAGTGACGCAGGTAGTCGATCGTCCCGTCGGAGACCAGGATGTTCTGCACGAAGTCGCGCGAGATTTCGCCCTCGCGCTTGAACAGGTGATTGGTGAGGAATCGCGTCACCACCCAGGCATTGGCCACCGCGATCAGGACGATCACGACCGCACTCAGCCCAGCGAACCAGCGCAATAACTGGAAAGGAGCGGGCTGGGTCGGGGTAGGCATGGACGGGGATTTGTGAGGACTCTGGCGATGGTGGAGTCTTCGAGCGGGCGGCGATCGTACGCCACAGCAACCAGACGGCAGGCTGTCGTCAGCGCAGGTGTCGTGCCGACCACTGGATCCGTGTCAAATCAACGGCTTGAGCCGGGACCGCACGGCGGGTTGGGGCATATGGCTCAGATGTGGTGGGTGATTTGCCCCAGTGTCGATGCGTTCGATCAGCGCTCGCGCAAGGCCGCATGCTGTCAGCAACGGGTCCTGCGGTCGATTTGCCACTGGCAAGGCGGGCCGACAAAAGCCTGTGGATGCTTGCCCGTTCCCGCACAGCCATGCCGCTTGCATCCTGAACCGGGGTGAAGCAGGCGCTGCTGTTCAGCGCCGCCTTCGATCAGCGGGAGAGACGATCCCGCAGCGCGCTGAGCGTCATGCCCGCCAGCGTCAGGCAGGCGAAGCCCGCCCCGACGTAAAACGTGAATGCCGATCCGTATCGATCCCAGAGCAGGCCGGCGATCGCGCTCGAGGCCAGCATCGCGACGCCGCTCAGCAGGTTGAAAACGCCGTACGCGGTGCCGCGCAGGTCTTCCGGGGCCGTGTCGGCGACCATGGCCGCGAGCAGTCCCTGGGTCATGCCCATGTGCACGCCCCACAGCGCGACACCCAGACCGAGGCCGACCCAATCGCTGGACAGTGCCAGCACGAGGTCCGCAGCGACCAGCACGACCAGACCCGCAGCCAGCAGCGTGCGGTGGCTGACCGAGTCCGACAGCTTGCCGAACGGATAGGCCGACACCGAATACACCACGTTCATTGCCACCATGACGAGCGGCACCCAGGCGATCGGAACACCCAGCTGCGAGGCTCGCAGGACGAGAAACGCTTCGCTGAAGCGGGCCAGCGTGAAGACGGCGCCCACGCCCACGACCCACCAGTAGTTGCGGCCCAGTCTGGCCAGCGCTTCACGGCGGATCGGGTTGACCGCGTGGTGAGGCCGGTCTCGCTCGGGTTCCTTGATGCCGACCAGCAGCAGCGCCACCGCCAGCAGGCCCGGGATGACCGCCACCCAGAAGACCGCGCGGAAATCGTTGGCCCACAACAGCATCAGGCCCGTGGCCAGCAGTGGTCCGATAAATGCCCCCACCGTGTCGAGCGACTGACGCAGCCCGAATGCGGCGCCACGGATGCTCGGCGGTGTGATGTCGGCCAGCAACGCATCGCGCGGTGCGCCGCGTATGCCCTTGCCGACCCGATCGATGAACCGGGCCGCGACCACCACGCCGACGCCGTTGGCCAGAGCGAACACCGGCTTGGTCAGCGCTCCCATCGTGTAGCCGAGCACGGCCAGACCCTTGCGCCGCCCCAGGTAGTCGCTCAGCGCGCCAGAAAACACCTTCGAGATCAGCGCGGTCGATTCGGCCAGGCCTTCGATGAGGCCGACCGCCACCACGCTGACCCCCAGCGTGCCGACCAGGAACAACGGCAGCAGGCTGTGGATCATCTCGGAGGAGATGTCCATCAGCATGCTCACGAAGCCCAGCACCCAGACGCCGGTCGGGATGCGTGGCAGGGTCGGCGGGGGCTTCATGACGCATTGTCGACCGCTGTCATTCCGCCCCGCGCGACACCACCCGGCATACCGCTTTCTGCGACAGCGGTGTTGGCAATGACCGCATGCGCAGAGCCTTCGCTGCTGTTGGCCTGTCAGCCTATTTCGAAATCACCCACTGGATCACGAATTTAGCAGCGAACCCCACCATGCCGAGTCCGAGCCCCAGGAACAGGACGAACGCGCCCATTTTCCCGGCCTTGGACTCCCATGCCAGATGCCCAATGATGAACAGCATGTAGAGCATGAAGGCGCCGACACCGAAGGTCAGGCCGAAACCGGAGATCTGCGCTTCGGTGAAGCCGAACATCAGTGCGCCACCTCGCCGCTTGCCAACGGGGTCGGGCCCTCGCGCGCGGGAACGCCCGACGCGTCCACCAGATCGCGGTAGGCGTGCCAGCTGGCGTGACCCAGCAGCGGAATCAGTGGAATCAGGCCCAGCAAGAACGTGCACATCCCGAGCAGCGTGATCGCCGCGATGACTGTCGCCCAGAGACCCATCGGGATCGGGTTGGCGAGCACGGTCCGCCAACTCGCGAGAACGGCCTCCATCAAGGTGACGCGGCGGTCCAGCAGCAGAGGCATGGTCACCACGCTGGACGCGAATATGGGGGCCGAAAGCACGGCACCCACCACCAGCCACAGCTCGAACAGCCACCCCTCGCGGGTCAGCACCACGTGGTGGAGAAAGTCCAGCGGAGTCTGGATGGGCGCCGGGGCCAGCAAGGTGATCAGGGCCGCCGACGTCAGCACCCATCCGGTGGCTGCTGCGGCCAGCAGGCAACCGAATTGCACCATGCACCAATAGTCGTTTCCCAACTTGCTGAAGTGACTGGACTGCCAGTTCAACCAGGTCCGTGTCACCACGCCCATCGATGGAGGCTCGCCCCGTTCCAGTGCGCGACTCAAGGCATAGAGGCTGGTCGCCAGCACCGGGGCCACCACCAGGAAGCCCGAAATGGCCCCTGCCAACAGCCAGAAGCGGTCGTGCCCCACGGCGAGGATTCCCGCACCAAAGCCGGCGAGCACCAGTCCGTGCGCCAGGCTGAGCCAGCCGACACGCGCGAGATCCCGGTATCCACGAGACAGCCAGACCAGTGGCTGGCCAAGGTCGATCGTGCGTGCCTCCAGCACGAGTGGCGTGGGTGAATTGCTCAATGTGTGGGGCTCATGCGTTGGTCCTGCTTGCCGACCTTCTTGTCGAAATCTGCGCCCTCATCCGGTGGAGAGGGTTGCCTGGAACAACCGATCACGACAGCGCGTGAAGTATCCCCTTCGGATCGCGGTCGATCAGGTTCAGCAACACCAGGGCCGCACCCTGTGGACTGCGGTCGCCGCGCTCCCAATGGCGCAGGGTGGCCACCGAAAACCCGAATCGGGCCGCGAACTGCGCCTGTGTGAAGCCCAGTCGCTCGCGGACAGACGCCACATCCACAGCCACCGGCTGATAGACCTTCACGCCACTCTGGCGACCCCGTGCGTGCTCGGTGGCCTCGATCAGGCCCTGCCGAATGCTCTCGAACGCCTTGCCCATCACATCACCTCTCAAGCCAAATTTGCACCAGCAGATCAACCAGGCCCGCCAGTTCGTTGCGCTCTGCCTTGCTGAGATTCGCACGCTCGTTCTTCGCGAACATCGTCAGCAAGTACAGCGGCATTGCATCGCTGTGAAAGTAGTAGATCACTCGCACGCCACCGCTCTTGCCCCGACCGTCACGCGCCCATCGCAGCTTGCGGACCCCACCCGTCCCTTCGATCAGATCGCCAGCCTTGGGGTGCGCCGCCAGGTGATCGACCACCGCCCGCCGGTCGGCGTCTGACAGCAACTTGCTGGCGGCACGCAGGTACTCAGGCAGCTCTGCAACCGTCAGCATGGTGGATGGAAATGTAATCCATTGGATTACTATCAACGCCAGAGTGTCGCTCAGGGCCTCGGGGGGCTTCTTCTCTGTCCCGCGAGGTACCAGCGCGAGCGGAGGCGGGTTCGACGCAAACCCTCCGGTCGCTGTCTGGCGGAAGCGGTGAGATTCGAACTCACGGTGGGGTTACCCCCACGGCAGTTTTCAAGACTGCAGCCTTAAACCGCTCGGCCACGCTTCCAACGCTGCAATTGTATGGGGCGGCTGGCGCTCCCATGCCTGTCAGCCGGGGCGCTGTGCCTGCTCGCAGTCGACCTGGATGATCTCTGCATGACCGCCCGGATCGAGGCGAGCTGCGCTCAGGCGACCGCCCCACACGCAGCCGGTGTCGAGCGCCAGCAGGTCGGGATGATGGATGAGACCGAGCGTCGACCAGTGCCCGAATGCCATCGGCACACCCGCAGTCTGGCGCTGCGGATGCTCGAACCACGGCACCAGCCCAGGTGGGGCGCTGCCGGCGCCTTCCTTGGTCTCGAAATCGAGCGTGCCGTCGGCCGCGACGAAGCGTGCGCGCGTGAGTGCATTGATGGCGAAGCGCAGCCGGTCGGCGCCGACGAGCGTGTCGCTCCAGCGGTCGGGTTGGTTGCCGTACATCACGGCCAGGAACGCATGCAGATCGGGCCCGCGCAATTGCTGCTCGACCTCGGCTGCGAGCTGCAGCGTCGTCGCCAGCGTCCACGGCGGCGGGACGCCGGCATGCACCATCAGCCAGCCGTGCTCGTGCAGCGCCATCCTGCGATGTCGCAGCCAGTCGATCCAGGCGTCGCGGTCGGGCGCGTCGAGGATGTCGGTGAGGGTGTCGCTTCGATGGGCCTTTCGGATGCCGTGAGCCACGGCCAGCAGGTGCAGGTCGTGGTTGCCGAGCAGGCAGGTGGCCGCATCGCCCAGGTCGCGCAACAGGCGCAGCGTGCCCAGGCTGTCGGGGCCGCGGTTGACCAGGTCGCCCAGCACGATCACGCGATCGCGCGAGGGTGAGAAACCGATGGTGTCCAGCAGTCGCTGCAGCGCGCCGCAGCAGCCTTGCACATCGCCGATGAGATAGACCATCCGACGATTCTGCTACGCTGCCCCGACCCGCCCCACCAGGGCAACACTGAACCAGTCTCCGCCATGCGCGTTCGAGTCCAAAACGGAGTGAGTTGTGCGCCAACGTTGCGCGTCGTGTGCCCGAAGGCACACGCAAGCGACTTGGTGCGCAAATCGCCCGCAAAGACTCCGCCGCGCACGGCGGGGACTGGTTCAGTGTTGCCCTAACCCCGCATGGACGTCGTCTTACTGGTCTTCCTGATCTTTCTCAACGCGCTGTTCGCCATGTCGGAAATGGCGCTGACAGCCAGCCGCAAGGCGCGGCTGCAGGTGATGGTGGAAACCGGCGATGTCGGCGCGATGGCGGCGATGGAACTGCACGACGATCCGACCAAGTTTCTGTCGACGGTGCAGATCGGCATCACCTCGATCGGCGTGCTCAACGGCATCGTCGGTGACGCGGCCTTCTCGGCGCCTTTCGCGCTTTGGCTGGAGCACACCTTCAGCCTGCATAACAAGGCTGCCGAGATCCCTGCCACCGCGATGGTGGTGGTGGTCATCACCTTCCTGACCATCATCTTCGGCGAGTTGGTGCCCAAGCGGCTGGGCCAGATGTATCCCGAGGCGGTGGCCCGGCTGGTGGCGCAACCGATGAACTGGCTGTCGATGTCGGTGCGACCATTCGTCAAGCTGCTGTCGTTCTGCACCGAAGGCACCTTGCGGCTGATGGGCATCCGCGGCGGGCCGAGCCGCAGCGTGACCGAAGAAGAGATCGCTGCCAGCCTGGAAGAAGGTCTCGATGCCGGCGTGATCGAGGCGCAGGAGCACCAGATGGTGCGCAACGTGTTCCGCCTCGACGACCGCCAGGTGGGGTCGATGATGATTCCGCGCGCCGAGATCGTCTGGCTCGACGCGGCGGCGCCGGCCGAGGCGGTGCTGAAGGTCATTGCCCTCGACGAGCACTCGCGCTATCCGGTGTGCCGCGGCGGGCTCGACGACGTGGTCGGGGTGGTGTCCGCGCATCACCTGCTGCAACAGGTCATGGGCGGATCGACGCTCATCGTCACCGATCGGCTGCAGCCGGCGGTGTTCGTGCCCGAAACCTTGTCCGGCATGGAACTGCTGGAGCAGTTCCGCGCGTCCAGCGCGCAACTGGTGTTCGTGGTCGACGAGTACGGCGAGGTTCAGGGAATGATCACCGTGCGCGACGTGCTGGAAGCCATCACCGGCGAGTTCACGACGCCCAGTGACGACGCCTGGGCCGTGCGCCGTGAAGACGGAACCTGGCTCTTCGACGGGCTGATCCCGGTGCCTGAACTGAAGGACCGGCTCGAACTGAAAGACCTGCCCGAAGAAGGCCGCGGTCGCTACAACACGCTGGCCGGCATGATCATGCTGCTGCTCGGCCGCCTGCCGCAAACCACGGACAGCGTCGAGTGGGAAGGCTGGCGCTTCGAGGTCGTCGATCTCGACGGCAAGCGCATCGACAAGGTGCTCGCCAGCCTGTCGCCGACCGGCGACCACGACCGGTGACCGCAACGGCGGGTGGCGTCTAGATCAGGCCGGTGGACCTGTTCTCGCAGCGGTTGCTCAACGACGGCGTGCGCAAGCGCGAGGTGTTCGGCTGGGCGATGTACGACTTCGCCAACTCGGGCTACACCACCGTCGTGCTGACGGCGGTGTTCAACGCGTATTTCGTCAGCGTCGTCGCGCAGGGCGCCGCGTGGGGAACGCTGGCCTGGACGCTGGCGATTGCGGCGTCCAGTCTGATCGTGATGCTGACGTTGCCCGCAGTCGGTGCCTATGCCGACCTGCGTGCCGCCAAGAAACGCCTGCTGGTCGGCTGCACCGTGGTCTGCGTGCTGGGCACCGCCGCGCTCGCGGGGGTTGGCTCGGGTGATGTGTGGCTGGCGATCGCGGCCGTCGTCGTTTCCAACATCGCCTATTCGTATGGCGAATCGCTGACGGCCGCCTTCCTTCCCGAACTGGCGCGACCCGAAGCCATGGGGCGCGTATCCGGCTGGGGCTGGAGCTTCGGCTACCTCGGTGGCATGCTGGCGCTGGGGCTCGGTCTGGCGTACGTGCTGTCGGCCCAGGCGCGTGGTGAACCTGCCACCTCGTTCGTGCCGGTGACGATGCTGATCACCGCAGCCACCTACGCGATGGCATCGATCGCAACCTTCGTGCTGCTGCGGGAGCGAGCGGTGCCGCAGACCCTGTCAGCGCGGGATCGGCGCCATCGTGGTGAGGGCGCTGCCGGCCCTTCCGGTGTCGGCGCGTCGCTGGCTCGGCTGGCCGACACCTGGCAGCACGCGCGGCGCTACCGCGATTTCTCTTGGCTGCTGGCCTGCGGCGCCAGCTACCAGGCAGGCATCTCGGTCGTGGTCGCGCTGGCTGCGGTCTACGCAGAGCAGGCGCTGGGCTTCAAGCAGGCCGACACGATGATGCTGATCTTCGTCGTCAACATCGCTGCGGCTGCGGGCGCCTTTGCCTTCGGCTACTGGCAGGACCGCATCGGCCACAAGCGGGCGCTATCGATCACGCTGCTCGGCTGGATCGTGATGACGGTGCTGGCGGTGCTGGCCACCGGCCCCGCACTGTTCTGGGTCGCCGCGCTGATTGCGGGCCTGTGCATGGGGTCCAGCCAGTCGGCCGGGCGCGCGATGGCGGGCTTGTTCACCCCGCCCGACCGCCGCGCCGAGTTCTTCGGCTTGTGGACCTTCGCGACGCGCGCATCGGCGGTGCTGGGCCTGCTGACCTATGGCCTGGTCACCTGGTTGACCGAAGGCAACCAGCGCCTGGCCATGGGCGTCACTGCGGGATTCTTTGTCGGCGGGTTGCTGCTGCTGACGAAGGTGGACATGGTGCGGGGGCAGCGGGCGGCGGCGCCAGACCCGCCACCTTGAATCGAAACCCTCCGCAAGACGTCTGTGCGCCAGAGCACGTTGCTTGCGTCTGCGATGGAATCGAGCGGCGATCCGCACGCACCTTTGATCTGGCTCAAGCAATCGCGCCGAACTCGCCGTTTGCCGCGAAACCGTCATCTGCGCTGCCCAGACTTGGATGTCAATCAAGTCTGGAAAGGCACTGATGCAAAAGTCCGACGCCGTCGCCGCCATGGGTCCGAGCACGCTGCTGCTCCCCGCCTGGATCAAGGCCGCGCTGGCCGCCAACGACCGCCTGAAGCTGTACCTGACGGTCCTGCAGGCTGCGGCAGCGCACGCCGAGCACCCTGACACCGAGCCGCTGGATCTGGGCCGAGAGACGGCTGCTGCTGGCGTCGAAGGGCGCTGGTTGCGCGATCTGCCAGCCGGTTGTTCGAAGGTCGGCGGCGCGTTGCTCGTTCCGGAGTTGCGGCGGCTCGTACAGCGGCTAGCGGAGGATCTGGGCGTGATGGCGAAGCCGCTGCTCGAAGCGCCCCCGAAGGGTGAAGATCCAAGTGCCCGGGTGAAGTACTGGCTCGACTGGCTCGCGACGATCGGGAGCAAGAAGGCCGATGGTGAAACGCTCACCCGTGAACAGCTGCGATCGCTCACGGACGGCAAGCGCGGGCATGGCGGTGGCAAGTCAGGTCGCGACGATGACAGCTTCCACCTGCTGGTGATGGACCTGCACAAGCAGATCAATCATCTGGCGGGCACCCTGTCCCACGAACAGATCGGTGGCGCGCATGTCTGGCAACTGCAGGCGGCCGATCGCCCGCGGGTGGAAGCCTTCA
This sequence comes from Burkholderiaceae bacterium, assembly GCA_030654805.1. GTDB lineage: Bacteria > Pseudomonadota > Gammaproteobacteria > Burkholderiales > Burkholderiaceae_C > PBB1. Next base: position 22,525 of record JAURWR010000001.1, on the reverse strand, counting down.
TGCGAGGCCTGAACCGCACCGCGCCGCTCAGGTTCGACCATCCCGGGCTCGACACGGCGGCCACCCGAGACGGCAAACGGCTCCTGTTGCAGAACGACATCGGAACCAACGACGCGCACGTGCTGGTCGTGCAGGTCGAGGGCAAGTCGATCACGTTGAACTACTCGGACCTGCACCGCCCCCGATTCGAATTCTTCCAGGCGCTGCTCGCCCCGTTCGGTGCAAAGTGGGCGGACACGCAATCCAAGGTCGACGCCGCGCTCAACGATGGCCAGGCGTACATCTTCGGCACCGCGCACTTCGTTTGCACCAACGAAGCCGCACTCGACAAGGCGCTCGAAGGCATCGCGTCGCGCATCGTGTTCCTCATCGACTGGAACCGTGCGCGCAAGCGCCTCCTGCCCTTCGTCGGCAAGGCCGAAGCCATCGAGGTGCTGCGCGAAGTGGCGCGGCTCGACGCGGGTCACATGGCGTGGCTCAAGTCTGGCGGCGAACAGGTCATCTTTGCCGCCATGCAGGCGGCGGGCGAAGGCGCGTTCCGCATCGGCGATCGGCTCGACGCCGTATTGGGTACGGAAGACGCGCGTGCGTTTCTGGTCGAGGTGCTGTGCCTCGCGAGCAAGGCGCTGCTGGGAGGCCAACCCGCAGCGCTGGTCGCCGATGAGACCCGGATGCTGCTCGCCAGGCGCATGCGCCAGCGCAGCAGCGAGTTCGACCTCATCGAGGAGCATGCCGCCTACTGCCATGCGCTGGCCCAGGCCGTCAGCGACGGCCTCGCGCACGACGTGATGGCGCAGGGTGGCAAGGGAGACCACCAGGCCTCCGGCAAGGCCGCTCGCGGGCTGGCGGCGCGCGCCAAGGTCTGGGAGCGCCAGGCAGATCACCTGGTGATGCGGGCCCGGGATAACGCCCAGCGCCAACGCCGCTGGCAGCCCGTCGCGCGGCTGCTCGAACTGTCCGACGACATCGCCGATGCACTCGAAGAGGCCGCCTTCCTGATGAGCCTGATTGCCGAGGACCATCGGCAAGGCTGGAATGCCGAAGTCCATCAGATCCTGTCGCGGCTGGCGCAGTCGGTGCTCTCGGCGACGCAGGAACACATCAAGGCCCTGGCGATTGCGCGCCGGCTCGGCGCCGGCAGCGATGCCGCCGACAGCGACGCCTTTCTCGCCGCATCGTGGAACGTGTTGCGTTCCGAGCGCGAATGCGACGAGCTTTTGCGCGCGGCCCGCCGCGCGATCCTGGCCTCGATCCGCGACGCCGCCGCCCTGATGCTGGCCAACGACCTCGCGATGGCGCTCGAACTGGCGTCCGATCGGCTGCTCGTCGCAGGCTATGCGCTGCGCGATGTCGTCTTCGACCAGGCCGGAGCCCGCGCATGAGAGCGCGCCCTGTTGATGCGATGCCGCAGTGGCCCGACTCGCTGTACCTGATCGCCTGCATGGCGCCTTCAGGCATCGCGCCCTCGGAGTGCCAGCCGTCGGCCCGGACGATGGGCTTCAAGGCCTACAACCTGTTGCGCATGGCCGGGTTGGGCCTGCCGGTGCCGCCGGCGTTTGCCATCGGCACGTCCTACTGCCAGGACGTTGCAGCGCGCTCGAATGCAACACAGCCCGCAATCTGGCGGCCCGGCCTGCAGGCACTGGAGCGCGCCACCCATCTGCGCTTCGGCGATGCCAGGCTGCCCTTGCTGCTGTCGGTCCGCTCGGGCGCGCCGGTGTCGATGCCGGGCATGATGGAAACGTTGCTCAACATCGGGCTGTGCGATGCGACGCTGCCTGGTTTCCTGCGCCAGACGGGCAACCCCCGGCTGGTGTGGGACACCTACCGTCGTCTGGTCGCGAGCTACGGTGAAGTCGTGGCCGGCGTGCCTGCATCCGTCTTCGATGCCGAAAGCGCAGCCCTGGTCGGCACGCGGGACGACCGCGAACTCGACTTCGCAGAGTTGCGAGCCTTGACCCGCCGTTATCTCGATGCCTACGCGCACGTCGCCGGTGCGCCGTTTCCGCAAGACCCGCAGGCGCAGCTGGTCGGTGCGATTGGCGCGGTGTTCGCGAGCTGGCAGTCGCCGAAGGCCTGCGAGTACCGGCGCCAGCGCGGCATACCCGACGCCATCGGGACGGCCGTGACCGTGCAGACGATGGTCTACGGAAATGCAGGCGGGCGATCGGGTTCCGGCGTCGGCTTCACCCGCGACCCGGTCAGCGGCGAGCCGACGCTGTGGATCGACTTCCTGTTCAACGCGCAGGGCGAGGATGTGGTCTCGGGCCGACGCAGCGCCTACGGCCACGACGAGCTGGCCGCCGTGATGCCCGCCGTCTGGCAAGCGCTGACTGAAACCGCCGCCAAACTGGAGCACGAGTTCGGCGACATGCAGGACTTCGAATTCACCGTGCAGGATTCGCACCTGTACCTGCTGCAGACGCGGAACGGCAAATGCACGGTACAGGCGCTGGCGCGCATCGCGCTCGATTTGTTCGATGCGGGCGTCATCCCGGTCGATGTGGCGCGGGAACGCACCGCCGCCTTGAAACCCGACGATCTGGTCACGACACGAACCGTGTCCGCCGAAGGCAAGCCCCTGAAGCCGCTGGCGCACGCCGCGAGCGCGAGCAGCGGCGTGGCCGTCGGCGAAATCGCTTTCGACGAAGCAGCGGCCCAGGCCCGCCGTGCGGTCGGCGCATCGGTGATCCTGGTGCGGCGCGACGCCGAGACCGGTGACATCGCGGCGCTCGAACTCGCGGCTGGTCTGCTGACCCAGCGTGGCGCGCGAACCTCGCATGCGGCCGTGGTCGCGCGGCAGCTGGGCAAGGTGTGCCTGGTCGGCTGTGCCGAGATGCAACTCGACGAGGTGGGGCGTTCGCTCCAGATCGGCGATACGACCCTGCGCGAGGGAGACCTGCTGACGTTGGACGGCAACGACGGCGCTGTCTACGCTGGCGCGGTGCACACTGCAATCCAACCGCTGGTGGAGCTGCGGGCTCGTCTCGAGCACCTGCGAACGGATCAAGCCCAGGTCGCGAAAATCGTGAGGACTAGGAAGGCCGTCAAGGCAGCGTCGTCGTGATGACGGACCGACCGCTGTGATCGAGGGTCTGAAGCATCGGTTCTCCACCGCTTCGGGTGGCCGTGACCCTCGACACCCCATGCATTCGTTCCGTTTTACGCTCGCGCGAGGCGCCTGCCAATTTCCCACCGAGATCAAGCCATGACACCGTCTTCAATCACCACGACCTCGCCCTCCTCGGAGCTGCCTGCGCCGCAGAGCGATGCACCGCCACACGATCTGGACAGCGTGGTTCACGCGCAGCTGGCCCGGCTCACGATGGGGCTGTCGCCTGCCTCCATGGCCGCCGCCTGCCTGGACTGGCTCGCCCACCTGGCCGTGTCTCCCGGCAAGCAGCAGACCCTGGCCATGCATCTCGTGCGGGGCGCCGCCGACGCCCCATCCGATGAGCCTGCGCCCCTGGATCGACGATTCGCGGCACCCGAATGGCAGCAATGGCCCTTCGACCAGATCGCCCGTTCGTTCCAGCGCCACGAAAAATGGTGGATCGAGGCGACCACCGGCGTGCACGGCGTCAGCGCGCACCACGAGCAGCAGACCGCTTTCCTGGCACGGCAGATCCTGGACATGTGGTCGCCGTCGAACTTCCTGTGGACCAATCCGGAAGTGCTGCACACCACGGTCAAGAGCGGTGGCGCCAACCTGTTGCAGGGGGCGCAGAACCAGTGGCAGGACACGATGCGACTGCTGAGCGGACATCCATCGGCGGGCGCGACGGAGTTCGAGCCAGGCAAGGATGTCGCCATCACGCCCGGGAAGGTGGTGTTCCGGAACCACCTGATCGAACTGATCCAGTACACGCCGCAGACCGAGACCGTCCACGCCGAGCCGGTGCTGATCGTGCCGCCGTGGATCATGAAGTTCTACATCCTCGACCTGACACCGGCCGATTCGCTCGTGCGCTATCTCGTCGAGCATGGCCACACCGTCTTCATCATCTCCTGGCTGAATCCGGGTGCCGCCGATCGGAACCTGGGCATGGACGACTACCTGAAGTCGGGTGTGATGGCGGCCCTGGACGCGGTCGGCAGCATCGTTCCGAAGCGTCGAATCCAGGCCCTCGGCTACTGCCTGGGCGGCACCCTGCTGTCCATCGCGGCGGCTTTCCTGGCCCGCTCCGGGGACACCCGCTTGAACTCGCTCACGCTGCTCACCTCCGAGGTCGACTTCAGCGAGCCCGGCGACCTGTCGCTGTTCATCGATGAGAGCCAGCTGCATGTGCTCGACGACATGATGGCGGACAAGGGCTACCTGGATGGCCACCAGATGGCCGGCGCGTTTGCACTGATGAACTCGCGAGACCTGCTGTGGTCGCGCATGGTCAGCGCCTACCTGATGGGCCGCAGCCCGCCGGTCAGCGACCTCAGTTCGTGGAACGCCGACGCCACGCGCATGCCTTACCGGCAGCACAGTGAGTACCTTCGTGAGCTCTATCGTGACAACGACCTGGCCCAGGGCCGCTACCAGGTCGATGGCAGGCCGGTCGCGCTGCCCGACATTCGCCTGCCCGTCTTCTCGCTGGGCACGCAGCGCGACACCGTCGCGCCCTGGCGCTCGGTCTTCAAGATCCACCTGCTGACGCGCAGCGAGGTGACGTTCTGCCTCAGCAGCGGCGGGCACAACGTCGGCGTCGTCAATCCGCCAGGCCCCGGGGTGGCGCGGAGCTACCAGATCGCCACCCACGGCGCGGACGAGAACTATGTGGATCCCGACACCTGGCTGGCGACTGCGCCGTCGCACGAAGGGTCGTGGTGGCCGGCCTGGCAAAAGTGGCTCGAGCAGCACTCGGGGAAACGCGTTGCACCGCCCGCGATGGGCAACGAGGACGCCGGGTACCCGGCACTCGACGATGCGCCGGGCCGTTATGTCCATGTCGCTTGAGGAACAGAAGATGACCACGAACCCAAATTCCAGCCCGACGAAGTCGATGCCCAGCCTGGCCGGCAAGAAGGGCCTGATCGTCGGCATTGCGAACGAACAGAGCATCGCTTATGGCTGCGCTCAGGTGATCCGCGATCTCGGCGGAGCGATCGCCGTCACCTACATGAACGCCAAGGCGGAGCCCCATGTGCGACCGCTGGCGGACCAACTCGGTGCAGAGATCATCGCGCCGCTCGATGTGGAGCAGCCCGGACAACTCGAGGCCGTGTTCGCCGAAATTGCGCAGCGCTGGGGGCGGCTGGATTTCCTGCTGCACGCGATCGCGTATGCGCCTGCGGCTGATCTTCACGGCCGTGTCGTCGACAGCAGCGCAGAGGGCTTCGCGCGGGCAATGGACATCTCGTGCCACTCGTTCGTGCGCATGGCACGCCTGGCCGAGCCGCTGATGAAGGACGGCGGCGCGCTGGTCACGATGAGCTACTACGGTGCCCAGAAGGTCATCGCCAACTACGGGATCATGGGACCGGTCAAGGCTGCGCTCGAAGCCACCGTGCGCTACCTGGCGGCGGAGCTCGGCCCGGGCGGCATCCGGGTGCACGCGGTGTCCCCGGGCCCGATCCGGACCCGGGCCGCTTCGGGCATCGGCGAATTCGAGAAGCTGCTCGATGAAACATCACTGCGCGCACCCGAGCATCAGCTGGTCACGATCGCCGATGTGGGCGCCGTGACCGCGCTTCTGTGCAGCGATGCCGCACGCGCCATGACCGGCAACGTCGTCTTCGTCGACGCCGGCTACCACGTGATGGGCTGATCCATGGACACCCAAGTCATACCGATCGACACCGCGTCGGACTTCCTGGAGAACCACCCCTTCGCAGGGATCCGCGTGGGCGACGGGGCCAGCCTGGTGCGCAGTGTCACCAACCGCGACATCCAGTTGTTCGCCGCAGTCTCCGGGGACGTGAATCCGGCACACGTCGACGCGCTCTACGCAAAGAGCAGCCACTTCCACGAAATCATCGCCCACGGGATGCTCGGCGCATCGTTGATCTCGACGGTGCTCGGGACGCGCTTCCCCGGCCCGGGAACGATCTACCTGGGCCAGAGCCTGAAATTCCGCAAGCCGGTGCACATCGGTGACACCCTGACCGTGACGGTCACAGTGAAGTCGCTCGACGAGACCCGGCATCGCCTGATCCTCGAAACCTGCTGCGTCAATCAGAACGGCGACGTGGTCATCGACGGTGAGGCCGAGGTGATGGCCCCGATCGAGAAACTGCGCATTCATCGCACCGATCTGCCCGAACCCCTGTTGGCCGACAAGAACGTCCGCTACGACCAGTTGCTCGCGGCAGCGAAGGACTGCCCCCGGATCCGCATGGGCGTGGTGCATCCCTGCAGCCGCGAAGTTCTCGAAGGTGCGCTTGCTGCCCATCGACTGGGGCTGATCGAAGCGGTGCTGATCGGACCCGTGGCGAGGGTGCACGCCCTTGCCGAGTTGCACGGCATCGACCTCACCGGCATCCTGCTCGTCGACGTGGCTCACAGCCATGCGGCAGCGGCCAAGGCCGTCGAGATGGCGCGGACCGGCGAGGTCGATGCGCTGATGAAGGGCAGCCTGCACAGCGATGAGCTGCTGACCGAGGTGGTCAGCGCGAATGGCGGCATGCGCACCGCACGACGCATCAGCCACGTCTTCGTGCTCGATGTGCCGCGCTACCCCAAGCCCCTGTTGATCACCGACGCCGCCATCAACGTGTCCCCCGACTTCGACACCAAGGTCGACATCGTCAAGAACGCGATCGATCTTGCGCATGCCCTGGGGATCTCGGAGCCCAAGGTTGCGATCCTGTCGGCGGTCGAGACGGTGACCTCGAAGCTCCGATCGGCGATGGACGCTGCCGCACTGTCCAAGATGGCGGACCGCGGCCAGATCACCGGCGCCCTGGTCGATGGGCCTCTGGCCTTCGACAACGCGGTGTCGATGGCTGCGGTACGGACCAAGGGCATCCAGTCGCGTGTGGCGGGGGATGCCGACATTCTGGTCGTGCCGGACCTGGAGTCGGGCAACACGCTCGCCAAGCAGCTCGAGTACCTCGGTGATGCCCAGGTCGCCGGTCTGGTGATGGGCGCGCGGGTGCCCATCGTGTTGACCAGCCGTGCCGATTCAGCCCATTCGCGCATCGCCTCCTGTGCGCTGGCGTTGCTGTGGCTGAAGCACCAGCGGAAGATTCAGGCATGAAGGGCTCCATCCTCGCCATCAATTCCGGCTCGTCGAGCGTCAAGTTCGCGTCCTTCGACGTCGCGTCAGGCATACAACCGCAGCGCATCCTGCATGGCGAGGTTGACGGAATCGGCAGCGCGCCACGCCTGCTGGCGTGGGAACACGAGGGCGCCGCGCTCGAAGAGCGCTTGCTCGACGTCAAGCCGGACACGTCCGGCGCGACAGGCCCTGCAAGCGATCACGAAGCAGCGCTGGACGCCATCCTGGCGTGGCTCGACCAGCACCCGTCGCAAGGGCAGCCCCTGGCTGCGGCGCATCGAGTGGTGCATGGCGGTGAACAGTTCACCGAGCCGACGGTGGTGACGCCTGAGGTGTTGACGCAGCTGGGTCGCCTGGACCGACTCGCGCCACTGCATCAACCGCACAACCTTGCCGCGATTCGCGCCATCGCGGCGCTGCAACCCGGCCTGCCGCAGATCGCCTGCTTCGACACGGCCTTCCATGCCGGGCAGGCCTGGGTGATGCGGGCGTACGCGCTGCCGCAGCGGCTCAGCCGGGCCGGGGTGAAGCGCTATGGATTCCACGGTCTGTCGTACGAATACATCGCGAGCATCCTGCCGGCTCACCTCGGCCCGGTCGCCGATGGCAAGGTCGTCGTCGCGCACCTTGGCAACGGCGCGAGCCTGTGTGCCTTGCTTGAGCGACGCAGCGTCGCCACGAGCATGGGCTTCACCGCCCTCGACGGACTCATGATGGGCACACGCTGCGGCCACCTCGATCCCGGCGTGGTCCTCTACCTGATGGCGGAGCACGGGATGACCGTCAGCGAGGTCGAAACAATGCTGTACCAACAGTCGGGCCTGCTCGGCGTGTCCGGCATCTCGTCGGACATGCGCACGCTCGAAGCCAGCCCGCTTCCGGACGCGCGGGCCGCGATCGACCTCTATGTCTGCTGCATCACGAGGGAGCTCGGTGCACTTGCCGCAACGCTGGGGGGGATCGATGCGCTCGTCTTCACGGGCGGTATCGGCGAACACAGCGCGACGATTCGCCAGCGTGTGTGCCGCGAGGCCGAGTGGCTCGGCGTTGAACTGGATGAGACGGCCAATCTGAGGGGGCAGCTGCGCATCAGTTCGGCGACCAGCCGTGCATCGGCCTGGGCCATTCCGACGAACGAAGAATGGATGCTGGTCAAGCACGCGGAGGCGCTGCTCGGCACGCGTGCGATCGCCTGAGGCATCAAGTGCAGGCAGTCAGTTCGAGGTCTCGATCGGCCCAAGCGGATCAATCAACGGTTTGCATCCCGCAATGGAAAGCGCCCGCTTTGTGGCGCTTTTCCGCAGAGCCACTGGGGACCGAAGCTGTCATTCTGGCGTTCGGGATCAAGGTGCGCGGCACCTCACGGCCAACTCACTGTCAAGGCGATTCGATCGCCCAACACCCCGAGTAGCCCGGCGTCACGCCCTTGTCCCGACCGCTTCCCGTACGAGCGTCAATCGACCCGGCTGTGCGTCGGATGTTGCGCATCCGGAGGCTGAAAACCCTGCGCATCTGGCTACATGAATGCCATAAATGACGAAGGGGTCAGCAAGTGCTTACCTGCTAACCCCTGTCGAGTCTGGTGCCGGAGAAAGGAGTCGAACCCTCGACCTTCTCATTACGAATGAGCTGCTCTACCAACTGAGCTACACCGGCGAAGCCTCGAATTATAGCTGGGACGCCCGGATCAGTGCATCTTCAGTCGGCTTCCTGGTGGTAACGGGTCAGGCGGTCCACTTCGTTCTTCGAGCCGATCATCACGCTGACCCGCTGGTGCAGCGCGTCAGGCTGGATGTCGAGGATGCGCTGTCGGCCGTTGGTGGCGGCGCCACCCGCCTGCTCGACGAGGAATCCCATGGGGTTGGCCTCGTACATCAGCCGCAGCTTCCCGGCCTTCGCAGGTTCACGCTTGTCCCAGGGGTAGATGAACACGCCGCCGCGGGTCAGGATGCGGTGCACGTCGGCCACCATGCTGGCGATCCAGCGCATGTTGAAGTCCTTGCCGCGCACGCCTTCGGTGCCGGCCAGGCACTCGTCGATGTAGCGCCGCATCGGAGGCGCCCAGTGGCGCAGGTTGCTCATGTTCGCCGCGAACTCCTTGGTGTCCTCGGGGATGCGCACGCTGTCCTGGGTCAGCACCCACGAACCCTGTTCGCGGTCGAGCGTGAACATCGCCACGCCGTCGCCGACCGTCAGCACCAGCGTGGTCTGCGGGCCGTAGACGCAGTAGCCGGCCGCGGCTTGCTGCCGCCCAGGTTGCAGGAAGTCGGCCTCGCTGACCGGGCGGCTGGAATCGTCGCGCTTGAGCACCGAGAAGATCGTGCCGATGCTCACGTTCACATCGATGTTGCTGGAGCCGTCGAGCGGGTCGAACAGCAGCATGTACTCGCCCTGCGGGAAGCGATTGGGCACGACATAGATGTCTTCCATCTCCTCGCTGGCCATCGCCGCGAGGTGGCCACCCCATTCGTTGGCCTCGATCAGCACCTCGTTGGCGATGACGTCGAGCTTCTTCTGCATTTCGCCCTGCACATTCTCGGTCTCGGCGCTGCCCAGCACGTCGCCGAGGGCTCCCTTGTTGACGCTGATGCTGATGCGTTTGCAGGCGCGTGCCACCACTTCAAGCAGCAGGCGCAGTTGCGACGGAATGTGGCCTTCCATGCGCTGTTGCTCCACCAGGTAACGCGTCAGGGATATTCTTTTAGGCATGGATGTCTCTTCGTTTGGGTTGTGAACCTGTTATTCAATCTGCCAAGGCGCGGCTGACCACTTCGCGCACGTCGTTGCTCAGATCGGGTTTTGCGGCGACGCGCTTGAGGGCTTCACAGGCTGCGTGTTGGTAAGGTTCGGCCAGCTTTTTCCAGCGGTCCAGCGCACGTGCCAGGCGCGCCGCCACTTGCGGGTTGATGGCATCAAGCGCCAGCACCTGATCAGCCCAAAATACATAACCGGCTGCATCGGCACGGTGGAACGCGCCCGGGTTGGCGCTGCAATAGCTGAAGATCACGCTGCGTGCGCGATTCGGGTTGCGGATGTTGAAGTCGGGGTGCTTGAGCAACTGGCGTACGGCCGGCAGCACCTGGCCGCCGCGGTCGGTGCAGCCGGCCTGCAGGGCAAACCATTTGTCGAGCACCAGTTCCTCTGATTTGAACAGGCTGTGAAAACGCGCCAGCGCAGGCGTGGCCAGCGCATGACCGGTGTGCACCAAGGCACTCAGGGCATTGAAGCGGTCGGTCATGTTGTCGGCATCCTTGAAGCGCTGGTAGGCCTTGCCGGGCCAGATTACGTCACCTGTGCTGCGCACCGCCAGACAAAGCATCGACAAGGCCAGACCCGCCAGTGCGCGGCGGCCGCTGGACAGGGTGTCGGGGCGGTAGCCACCGTTTTGGCAATGTGCCTCAAACGCCCATTGCCAGTCGTCGGTCAGTTCGTTGGCCAGTTGCTCACGCATGGCTTCACGCACCGCGTGGATGCGCTGCGGATCGACCACATCGAGCTGCTCGGCGATGTAGGTTTCTGACGGCAGCGTGAGCACCAGTTCCTTGAACGCGGCATCGAGCGTGGGGTGACGCAGCACTGAGCGCATGGCCGAAATGTAGGCCGCATCGAGCCCCTTGGCCGAAGGACCTGCCTCCTTGATGGATTGGATGGCGCTGCGCAAGGCCAGGCGCTGGCCAGCTTCCCAGCGGTTGAACGGATCGGGGTCATTGGCCAGCAGCGTGAGCAATTGCGCATCGCTGTAGTCAAAGTCCACGATCACCGGGGCGCTGAAACCGCGCAGGATCGACGGCACGGGTTCTTCCGTGACGTTCTCAAACGTGATCGACTCAGCGGCCTGCGTCATGACAAACAGGTGGCTGTCGGCCGCAGCGGCGGCACCGCCTTGAATTTGCAAGGGCAGGGCGGCACCACTGCTGGCGCCCAGCAGTCCCAGGCTGACCGGTATCACAAACGGTACCTTGGCCTCCTGACCCGGCGTGGCCGCGCAACTCTGGACAAAGTTCAGGGTGTAGGTGTGTGCTGCAGCGTCATAGCGCGCGGTGGTGGCCAGCCGGGGCGTGCCGGCCTGGCTGTACCAGCGCTTGAACTGCGGCAGCAGTTTGGAAAGCGAGGAGTCAGGGTTGGCGTCAGCGACTGATTGCGCAAAGTCGTCGCAGGTCACGGCGCTGCCATCATGGCGGGCAAAGTACAGCGTCATGCCCTTGGCAAAGCCGGATCTTCCTACCAATGTCTGCATCATGCGCACGACTTCGGCACCCTTTTCGTAAATGGTGACGGTGTAGAAGTTGTTGATCTCGATGTAGCTGTCGGGCCGCACCGGGTGTGCCATCGGGCCGGCGTCTTCGGGGAACTGGGCCGTGCGCAGCACCCGCACGTCCTCGATGCGCTTGACGGCGCGGGCCGATGCATCGGCGCACAGGTCCATGCTGAATTCCTGGTCACGGAACACCGTCAGGCCTTCCTTCAGACTGAGCTGGAACCAGTCGCGGCAGGTGATGCGGTTGCCAGTCCAGTTGTGAAAGTATTCGTGGCCGACCACGCTCTCGATGTTGGCAAAGTCGACATCGGTGGCGGTGGCTTGGTTCGCCAGCACGTATTTGGTGTTGAAGACGTTGAGGCCCTTGTTTTCCATGGCGCCCATGTTGAAGTCGCTGGTGGCGACGATCATGAAACGTTCCAGGTCCAGCGGCAGGCCAAAGCGGGCTTCGTCCCAGATCACCGAGTTGATCAGCGAGCTCATGGCGTGTTCGGTCTTGTCCATGTCGCCGGGGCGCACATAGACCTGCAACAGGTGGTCCTTGCCGGCGCGCGAGGTGATGCGCTGCTCGCGGCACACCAGCTGGCCGGCGACCAGCGCAAACAGGTAGCAGGGTTTTTTGTGCGGGTCCACCCAGGTGGCAAAGTGGCGGCCGTCTTCGAGCGCGCCGCTCTCAAGCAGGTTGCCGTTGCTCAGCAGCACCGGGTATTTGGTCTTGTCGGCACGCAGCGTCACGGTAAAGCTGGCCATCACATCGGGGCGATCCAGGTAATAGGTGATGCGCCGGAAACCTTCGGCCTCGCATTGCGTGAAGAATGAGTCGTTGCTGACGTACAAGCCCATGAGCTTGGTGTTTTTGACAGGGGCGCAGGTGGTGAAAATTTCCAGCTCGAAGCTGCCCTCGGCGGGCAGGTTCTCCAGCACCAGTTGGCCCGCATCCAGCTTGAAGCTGGTGCCGGCGCCGTTGACCAGCACGCGCGCCAGGTTCAGCTCGTCGCCGTCCAGTCGCAGCGCTTGGGCCGGCACGTCCGGGTTACGGCGCAGCGTCATCTTGTTGAGCACGCGGGTCTTGGCGGGGTCGAGGTCAAAGCACAGGTGAATGGTGTCGATCCAGAACGCCGGGGCGCTGTAGTCCTCCCGGCGGATGACCGCGGCGGGGGTGTTTGCATCACGAAGTAGCAACATGCAGAGTCTCCAGGAAATTCGAATTTAATAGTTCATGGTAATCGCGCACGGTGGCGATCACGTGGGGGCCAGCCAGTTGGGCCGGCGTATGGGTGCTGCAGATGGCCACAGCCTGCATGCCGGCACGACGCGCGGCTTCGATGCCGAAAGGCGCGTCTTCAAAAACAATGCAGCCTGCAGCGCTGGCATTCATCTGGCGGGCGACCTCCAGGAAGATGGCAGGTTCGGGTTTGCCAGGGTGACCTTCGTCGCCACCCACAATTGCCTTTGGCGGGGGGGCCAATTGCAAATGAGTCATCGCAAAGGCGATGTTGTGCTGGTCACCCGCCGTGCCCACGCCCAGCTTCAGGTTACGTGCCAGGGCCAGCGCATAAAACGCCTTGAAGCCCGCCACCTCGGCAAATACCGGGCCAAACAGTTCGCGGTAGAGTTGCTCTTTCTCGGCAATCAGGGCCCAGGCCTCGTCGTTGGCGAGGTCACGTTGGAACAGTTCGCGCATGCACTCGGCGCCGGTGCGCCCGGTGGTGCGGCGCATCAGGTCGTCCAGGTCAATGATCAAGCCGTGCTGGCGCGCAAAGAGTTCCCAGCTTTGCGCGTGGTAGCCCATCGAGTCGATCATGGTGCCGTCCATGTCGAAGATCAGGGCCTCGACCCGCGGATTTTCGGTGTCGGCCATCAGACGCCTTGCTTCAACGAGGCTTCGATGAATGGGTCCAGGTCGCCGTCGAGCACCTTTTGCGTGGCCGAGGTTTCGTAGTTGGTGCGCAAGTCCTTGATGCGGCTGTTGTCCAGCACATAAGAGCGAATCTGGTGGCCCCAACCCACGTCGGTCTTGCCGTCTTCAAGCTTTTGCTGTTCTTCCTGCTGCTTGCGTAACTCGAAGTCGTAGAGCTTGGAGCGCAGGCGTTTCCAGGCGATGTCGCGGTTGCCATGCTGGCTGCGGCCGTCCTGGCACTGCACCACGATGCCGGTGGGAAGGTGGGTCAGGCGCACCGCCGAGTCGGTTTTGTTGATGTGCTGGCCGCCCGCGCCACTGGCCCGGTAGGTGTCTGTGCGCACGTCGCTGGGGTTGATGTTGATCTCGATCGAGTCGTCAATCTCGGGGTAGACAAACACGCTGGCAAAGCTGGTGTGGCGTCCGCCCGACGAGTCAAACGGACTCTTGCGAACCAGCCGGTGCACGCCGGTCTCGGTGCGCAGCAGGCCAAAGGCGTATTCGCCCTCGACCTTGAACGACGCGCCCTTGATGCCGGCGGTGTCGCCCGGGGTTTCGTCCTCGATCTCGGTCTTGAAGCCCTTGCGCTCGCAGTAGCGCAGGTACTGGCGCAGCAGCATGCTGGCCCAGTCGCAGGCCTCGGTGCCGCCGGCGCCGGCCTGGATGTCGACAAAACAGTTCAGCGGATCGGCCGGGTTGTTGAACATGCGGCGGAACTCCAGACCCTTGACGATCTCTTCGAGCTTGGCGGCGTCGGTTTCGATGTGGATCAGACCGGCTTCGTCGCCTTCTTCTTTGCTCATCTCGAACAACTCGGTGTTGTCAGAGAGTTCGCTTTCCAGTTCGCTGATGGTGACGACCACGCCGTCGAGCGCCTTTTTCTCGCGGCCCAGCTCCTGGGCGCGCTTGGGGTCGTTCCAGACCGTGGGGTCTTCGAGCGAGGCGTTGACGGTTCTCAGGCGTTCAAATTTGGCATCGTAGTCAAAGATACCCCCGTAATTCGAGGGTACGGGCGGTCAAATCGGCGAGTTGGGTGCCTAGGGCGTTGATGCGTTCTGCTTCCATGATGCGGGTCCTAAAGGGGTTGGTCTGTCAATAACCCGCTATTTTCTCATGCCGGGCTAACGAGTGAAACGCTCCAGCAACTCAGCCACAGCTTGTGGCTGGTCATGGTGCAGCATGTGGCCGCAGTCCGGCACGGTCACGGTTTCTACATGCGCCACTGATTTAAGCCGTTCGTGGTGTTGAGCCAAGGTAAATTGACCGCGCCACCAAGCGGTCATGCTGTCGTCCGCTGCCTCCACCATCAGGGTCGGGGCGCTAATCAGGCGATAAATTGCCAGCACCTCATCGACCCGGTAGAGATGGGCACTGGTGATTTTGTGGGCTGCTTCGCCCAAAATCGTCCATTGGCCGGGCGCGATTTCTGCCGACCAGTGGTTTGCGAGCCAACGTGCCTTGTCCATGCTCAAGTAGCGATTGTTTTTAGCCAAACGCGCAGCCACGGCTGCTAGCGAGTCGTAGGTCTTGAGTTTCATGGCGCCAAGGTGGAACTGCTTGACCTCAGTCATCCACTGTGTCAGACGTGCAGGGGCTTGCGTCGGCACGGTGTCAGGCAAGCCGAAGCCCTCCAGATTGATCAGCCGGCGCACCCGCTCGGGCCGCACCCCGGCGTAGATCATGGCCACGTTGCCGCCCATGCTGTGGCCGACCAGGTTGACGCTCTGGCCCGGTGCATAGTGGTCCAGCAGGGCGTCCAGGTCGGCCAGGTAATCGGGAAACCAGAACGCGTCAGCGCCACCAGACTGGGTCAAACCAAAGCCGCGCCAGTCGGGGGCGATGATGACGTGGTCCTGGGACATGGCATCGACCACAAACTGGAAGCTGGCTGCCACGTCCATCCAGCCGTGCAGCAGCACCAGCGGCGTTATGCCAGGTCTGGGTTGGCCCCAGCAGCGTACGTGGTAATTGAGCTGGCGTATAGGGACAAACTCGCTATGGGAAATTCTTTTGACTTGGTACATTTGGCCCATCATAAGGAGACATCGCATGTCAGTCAGTCAAGCCAGCGACAAACCCGCCGGCAGCCTTCATGCCTGGGGCCTGCCACCCGCTTACGCCGGGCTGCAAAGCGCCTTCACCTGGCAGGTGCCTGAGCAATTCAACATGGCGCAGGCCTGTTGTGCGCGCTGGGCGGCGCGGCCAGGGGCCGCAATGGCTATTGCGGTTCACAGCTGGCAGCCGGGTGCGGCAAGCCGTTCCTATTCGTTCGCAGAGTTGCTGGACCAGGCCAACCGCCTGGCCAATGTGTTGACCGGCCTGGGGGTGCGGCCGGGTGACCGGGTGGCCATTGTGTTGCCGCAGCGCTTCGAGACCGCGGTGGCCTACATGGCCGTGCTGCAAATGGGTGCCGTGGCCATGCCGCTGTCGCAACTGTTTGGCCCGGAGGCGCTTGAATTTCGCTTGCGGGACAGCGAGGCTGTGGTGGCGATTGGTGACGTCCAGACCCTGGCCCATGTGCAGGCGGTGCGTGCCCATTGCCCGGCGCTGCGCCAAGTGATCGGTGTTGGGCTTGAGTCTGATGCCCAGTCGCTGGCCGATATAACTTATGCGCAGGCGCTGGACGGCGCCAGTGAAAAGTTTGACCTGGTGACCACGCGCGCTGAAGCGCCAGCGATCCTGATCTACACCAGCGGCACCACTGGCAACCCGAAAGGCGCGCTGATTCCACATCAGGCGCTCATCGGCAATCTGACCGGATTTTTGTGCAGCCAGAACTGGTTCGGTTTTGAGGTGGCCACGCCGCCTGTGGACGGTTTGCGGCAGTTGAGCCAACCCGGTCACCTGCCGACGGGTTCTGAGGCGGTGTTCTGGAGCCCCGCCGACTGGGCCTGGACCGGTGGCCTGATGGACGCGCTGCTGCCCTCGCTTTATTTTGGCCGCCCGATCGTGGCTTTCAACGGCCGCTTCAGCCCGCAAGCCGCGCTGGAGTTGCTGCGCGACTTTGGCGTGACACACACTTTCCTGTTTCCCACGGCGCTCAAAGCCATGATGAAAGCTTACCCTGGCAAGCCTGGCCAGACCGTCCATGCGCAGTTCGACCTCAAGCTACAAGCCATCATGAGTGCTGGCGAAGCGGTGGGTGACGCGGTGTTCGATTACTGCCAGTCGCAACTGGGCGTGACTGTCAACGAGATGTTTGGCCAGACCGAGATCAATTACATCGTCGGCAATTGCGCCGCCTTATGGCCGCCCAAGCCCGGCAGCATGGGCATGGGCTACCCTGGCCACCGGCTGGCGGTGATTGACGACGCGGGTCTTGAGTGCGCAGCAGGGGAGGTGGGCGATGTGGCCGTCAACCGCTTTGACGTGCATGGCCAGCCAGACCCCGTCTTCTTTTTGGGCTACTGGAAAAACGAGGCCTCGACCGAGGCCAAGTTCACCGGCGACTGGTGCCGTACCGGTGACCTGGCCAGTCGCGATGCTGCCGGTTACCTGTGGTATCAGGGCCGCAGTGATGACGTGTTCAAGGCCGCAGGTTACCGCATTGGTCCCGGCGAGATCGAGAACTGCCTGGTCAAGCACCCGGCCGTGGCCAACGTGGCCGTGGTGCCCAAGCCCGATGCGGCGCGGGGTGCGGTGGTCAAGGCTTATGTGGTGCTGTCGTCCGATTTTGTGGCGGCCCGCGCCAACTACCCAGGAACCCTGCACCAGTTTGAGGCTGACTTGATTGAACAACTGCAAGTGCACGTCAAGGACAAACTGGCCCCTTATGAATACCCCAAGGAAATCGAGTTCCTGGACGCCCTGCCCATGACCACCACCGGCAAGGTGCAGCGCCGCGTGTTGCGGCTGCAGGAAGAGGCGCGTGCGCTTGCGCTCATGGCGACAGCCGCCACCGCGACAAACCCGTAAACTATAAAAATCGGCTGCAAGGCCTTTTTTTTATTGAAATGACGCATGAAAACCATTCAACTCGGTCAAAGCGACCTCCATGTCACTCCCATCTGCCTGGGCACCATGACCTTTGGCGAGCAGGTCGATGAAGCCACCGCTTTCGACATCCTGGACCGTTCGCTGGAGCGTGGTGTCAACTTTATCGACACGGCCGAAATGTACGCCGTGCCGCCGCGCGCGGAAACCTTCAACGCCACCGAGAAAATCATCGGCAACTGGCTCGGCAAACGCCCTGGCGCGCGGCAAAAGCTGGTGCTGGCAACCAAGGTGGCGGGCCCGTCGCGGAACATGTCGTGGATCCGTGGCGGCAGTCCGGATCTCACGGGCAAGGACATTCTGGAAGCCTGTGATGGCAGTCTGAAGCGCCTGCAAACCGAAGTGATCGACCTGTACCAGATCCACTGGCCGGTGCGCAGTGTGCCCATGTTTGGCGGCATCTATTACCACCCTGCCAGTGGCGGTGAGGGCACGTCCATCCACGCCCAGTTGGAGGCCCTGCACCAGTTGGTGCAGGCGGGCAAGGTGCGCGCCGTGGGCTTGTCCAACGAAACGCCGTATGGCGTACACGAGTTTGTGCGCCTGGCCGAGCAATACGGCTTGCCCCGCGTGGCCACGGTGCAAAACGGCTACAGCCTGCTCAACCGCAGCGTTGAAAATGCATTGGATGAAACTCTGCAGCGCCTGGATGTGTCGCTGCTGGCTTATTCGCCGTTATCCTTCGGCTTGCTCACGGGCAAATACGATGCCACCGGCCTGACTGGGCCAGGCACATCGCCTGAAGCCCGATTGACAAAATTTGAGTCGAGCCGCAAGCAGCGCTGGGGCCGCCCGGCGGCCCTGGCGGCGGCCCGGCGCTACAGCGCGCTGGCGCGAGAGCATGGCCTGACGCCGCTGCAACTGGCGCTGGCGTTTTGCTATACCAAATGGCAAGTGGCCAGCACCATCATTGGCGTGACCTCGGTGGTCCAATTGGACGAATGCCTGGATGTCTGGGGCACCACGCTATCCGATGAGGTGCTCAAGGCCATCGACGCGCTGCGCTGGGAAATACGCGACCCGGCGCAATAATTCAGACCGTCATCACGAGGACGAAGGACGTGGCGATCCATGGGTTCTGGATTGCCGCGTCGCTGGCGCTCCTCGCAATGACGAATTAATAGCCTATTACTACACAGAGTTCACCATGGTCAAGCACGTCAGTCTGACCCCGGCCACCCAGTTCCTCAGGGACAGCAAGGTGGTCTTTACCGAGCACCCTTACGACTATCTGGCGCATGGCGGGGCGCTACACAGTGCCTCTGAGTTGGGCTGGGACCCCTACGCGGTGGTCAAAACTCTCATCATGCAGGATCAGGATGCCAAGCCGCTGGTGGTGTTGATGCATGGCAACCGCAAGGTGTCGACGAAAAACCTGGCGCGTCAGATCGGGGCCAAGTCGGTCGAGCCCTGCGCGCCGGAAGTGGCGAATCGGCACAGTGGTTATCTGGTGGGTGGCACCTCGCCTTTTGGTACGCGACGCACCATGCTGGTCTACATCGAGTCGACCATTCTGGAGTTGCCCAAAATTTTGATAAACGGTGGGCGGCGCGGTTATCTGGTGGGCATTGACCCACAGCTTTGTGTGGCGCTGCTGGGTGCCAGACCAGTGCAGTGTGCGCTGGCTGAGGCGTTGAGCTGACACTGGCAAAATAGCGCCATTGCACCCAAACCCTTGGGTCACCAGGAGTTGATTTGGAATCCATCAAGAGTTTTTTACCGCTGTTGGCGGTCTTGGCCGGCTACCTGATCGGGTCGCTGTCGTTTGCGGTCATTGTCAGCCGGGTCATGGGCCTGAGTGACCCGCGCACCTTTGGCAGCAAAAATCCAGGCGCCACCAATGTACTGCGCTCCGGCAGCAAGGCGGCGGCCATCCTGACGCTGCTGCTCGATGTGGCCAAGGGCTGGCTGCCGCTGCTGCTGGTCAAGTGGTACGGCCCGGCGTACGGGCTGGGTGATGGCACCCTGGCGCTGGTCGGTCTGGCCGCGTTTTTGGGTCATGTGTTCCCGGTGTTCTTCAGGTTTGCCGGTGGCAAGGGTGTGGCCACGGCCCTGGGCGTGCTGCTGGGTTTCAGCGGCTGGCTGGGGCTGGTTACGGCCTTAATCTGGCTGCTGATGGCTGTGGTGTTTCGCTACTCGTCGCTGGCCTCCATAACGGCAGCGCTGCTGGTGCCGGTGGTGTATGTCCTGGGTGACGGTGGGCTGTGGATCATGAGCACGAGCGTGGCCTTGTGTGTGGCCGTGATGTCGCTGTTTTTGCTTTACCGCCATGCCGAAAACATCAACCGCCTGATCAAGGGGACGGAATCCAAGCTGGGCAAAAAAGCTGGCACCGCGACGGTGGTGCACGCCCATGCGCAGGGCCACGCCAAGCATGGTCATCGGCATCCGCCCCACACCGATCAAAAATCACACACTAAAAACGATCGTCCATGAAACTTTGCATTCTTGACAACGACTTTCTGGACCCGGCGGTTGAGCCGACCTATGTCGGCTACGGTGCCATGTTCGAGCGCTTGCTGCGCCAAACGGGGGCCGAAGGCAGGTTCGACATTTTCAACACCGTCAAGGGCGAGTACCCGGCTTCGTTTGATGCCTATGACGCGGTGCTGCTCACGGGCAGCAAGGCCGATGCCTTTTCGCAGGAGCCATGGGTGCTGACGCTCAAGGACCAGGTGCAAGCGCTGTTAAAAGCCAAAAAGAAGCTGATCGGTGTGTGTTTCGGCCACCAGTTGATTGCCTTGTGCCTGGGTGCCAAAGTGGGCCGTGCACCGCAAGGCTGGGGCGCCGGGCGCATGACCTACCAATGGCTGGCACCGGAGCTTGCGCAGGGTCGCGAAGCCGTGGCGCTTCTGGCCAGCCACCAGGACCAGGTTTTCGAGTTGCCCAGCGGCACCCAACTGTTGGCCACCAGCGACTTTTGCCCGGTGGCGGCATTCGGCATCGATGGTCAGGTGTTTTGCGTGCAACCGCATCCCGAGTTCGTGGAAGACTACAGTGCCTTTCTGCTCAACAAGCGGCGCGCCATGTTTGGCGAGGAGAAGTACCACGAGTTCACCCAGAGCCTGGCCAAGGGCCACGACGGCCTGGCTGTGGCACGCATGATCGTTGCGTTCATCAACGGTTAATACGCGACCGCTGGCAATTTACAAAGGGCGCAGCACATCGGCGAGTTCATCGGCTTCCAGCGGCCGTGCGGTGCCAAAACCAGCCACCTGGCGTGCCGCCGTGGGGTAGATGGCCACAAAGCTGAAATCACCTAATTGGGTCATGGGTTCGGCCTCGGGAAAACGCTCCAGATAGGCTTGGCGCGCGGCCAGCCAGCTCGGACTCTCAGGCTGCAGGCGCGCGGCTTTGCCGTCCATGGAAATACGTGGCAAGGCGTGCACTGGTTCACCCGCCACTTCGGGCTGCATCACCATCACCGACACCGCTGGGTTGGTGAGCAAATTGCGCGTGTGCGGCGCCAGCAGACTCACGTGAATGATGAGGCAGGCGGCGCTGGGCTCAACGGCAAACGGCACCATTGACACAAAGGGCCCACCCTCGGTGTTGAGCGTGCCCAGGCTGGCAATGCGCTGGGCCCTGAACAGTTCACGCAGGGCGCGGTTCAAGCGGGGTTCATGCATGTTTAGACCGCGTGTGCGCCGAGTTGCAGGATCAAGTGGTGGTTCAAGTGTTCCCGAACCTTTGATGCGGGCAGGGCTGCGGCGATGGCCGGATTGCTGCTGCTTGTGTGCAGGCTGGGCGGGCGCATCAGTTGCCCTTTGTCGTTGAGAACAATGGCCACGTCGGGGCTCAGGTCCTGGCGGCGGCGCATGACCACACCCACGGTGGCGTTGTCAAGCTGAACAAAGGTGCCGGGTGGGAACAGGCCCACCACGCGCACCAGCAACTGGCCCACCTGGTTGTTTTGCGCGTTGCTGCTTGTGACGATGCTTTTTGCGGACTCTGTTGCGCTACGGCCTTCACGCGACTGCCGCGGGCTGATCATGGCAGCGTAACGGTCAACCACGTTCAGCATATGCACCAGGCGCTGCGGCGGCGGCACGCTCATCAGATCCGCATGCAAGCTTGTCTCCTGATGGTGCTGCTGCACCGTTTGCAGCCAGAGCGCATTGGTGATACCCAGCGTTTGCAGCAGGTCCGCGCCACGCGCTTCATGGGAGCGCAAGGCAACCTCCTGCTCCGGTGTGGGACGGCCGCGCTGGTTGGCCAGTTGGTCCTGCAGTCCGGTCATGGCAATGTTCATGGTCAGGGCCGCATGAACCAGGCTGTCGCGCTCGGTCGCCGGCAGTTGAACTTCCTGTGCAAGCAGATGACACAGGACACCACACACCAGGGCGTGGGAGGCGCTGTAGCCCACGGGCGAGTGGCCGGCCAGTTGAAACAGCAGGTACAAGGCCACGTCGGTGTCGTACTGGATCAGGTTTTGCATCCAGCGGTCGTACTGCTGAATACGCGGTGCAAACTGTTGCACGCTGTGCGGATGGCTCAGGACGATGCCCAGGCCCGATTCAAGGTCGGACCACAGACCCAGCAGGTCTTCGTACTCGTCCTCGGACTTCAGGGTAAAACTCATGGCGCAACGGCTCACGGGGCTTGGTGAGCCGATTGATTAATCGCGGAAGTTGTCAAAGCTCAGCGGAATGTCGGTGATTTCCTTGCGCATCAGCGCCATGGCGGCCTGCAGGTCGTCGCGCTTGGTGCCGCTGACGCGCAGCTTGCCGTCCTGGATGGCCGCCTGCACCTTGATCTTGCTGTCCTTGATGATGCGCTGGATCTTTTTGCCCAGTTCGGTCTCAATGCCGTCGCGCACCTTGATGACCTGCTTGACCTTGTCGCCGCCCATTTTTTGGACGTCGCCCTTGTCCAGAAAACGCACGTCGACATTGCGCTTGGTGAGCTTGTTGCGCAGGATGTCCTCGATTTGGCTGAGCTGAAAATCAGCGTCGCCGATGAGGGTGATTTCCTTGTCCTTGAGCTCGATGGCAGCCGGCGTGCCCTTGAAGTCAAAGCGGGTGGTGATTTCCTTGGTGGTGTTTTCAATGGCGTGTTTCACATCGACCATGCTGGCTTCGCAAACGGTATCAAAAGAGGGCATGAGGGTTCTCGCTAAATGTTCGACAATCCCGCCATGTTAGTCCAGAAAAACGTTCCCCT
>JAURWR010000130.1 GCA_030654805.1 Burkholderiaceae bacterium | reverse complement strand
GCCGACGTGATCCGCACGCTGAAGACCAACCCTGATTCGCGCCGCATCATCGTCAGCGCGTGGAACGTGGCCGACCTCGACAAGATGGCGCTGATGCCCTGCCACGCGTTCTTCCAGTTCTATGTGGCGCCTTCGACCGTGGCCGGCGAGCCGGGACGGCTCAGCTGCCAGCTCTACCAGCGCAGCGCGGACATCTTCCTCGGCGTGCCGTTCAACATCGCGAGCTACGCACTGCTGACGCACATGGTGGCGCAGCAGTGCGACCTGCAAGTGGGCGACTTCATCTGGACCGGCGGCGATTGCCACCTCTACAGCAACCACGCCGAGCAGGTCGAGTTGCAGCTGTCGCGCACACCCCGAGCACTGCCAACGTTGCACATCAAGCGCCGCCCGGCGTCGATCTTCGATTACGAGTTCGACGATTTCGAGGTGCAGGGTTATGAGCCACACCCGGCGATCAAGGCCCCGGTCGCGGTGTGATCGTTTCCTGGCGCGTCAGTAATTGATGAAGTAGCGGTAGCCACGAAAGCTCAGCACGGCGGTGCGCAGCTTGATCTGCTGCAGCGTCACCTCGGGAGTCAGCTTGTCGCCCTCCCGAAACAGGTTGCCGTTGACGATCAGCATGCGGCTCGCCGCGTTCTCCGAATAAGTCGCCCCACCGACGACCAATGCCGGCAGGCTGTTTCGGATGTCGTCGGGCAGTTCCTTCAACGAATAAATTCGCTCTTCGATCGAAACTGCAACAGCTGAAGTCGAGGCTGAGGCTGGTGCCGAGGTTGGAGCTGCCGCCGCGGATGCGCTGGCGTCCAACTCGACCTTCCGCAGACGCTCCGACGCGGCTGACACCTTCGGTGGCACCGCCGTCGCCGAGGGATTGCGGATCGGCGGGGCCACTGCTGCTACGCCCACCGAAGCCGCAGGATCGCGCTGGACAGGCGAAGGTTCGTGCGCAGCGACGGTAGGCTTGCGTTCATCAGGCAGCGCGTTCGGCACGAGATCGACGCTCGCCGGAGGCTTCTGCACCGGGAGCTCCGGGCGAGGGACAAAGGGCGGCGTCGAGAGCTCTGGCGCTTGCACGTCGGCTGCCACACCAGCCAAGTTCCACGTGGTGGGCTTATCGCGTAACGACCACCATGCCGCGGCAGCCAACAACATGAACGTCGCCACGGTCAACGCGATGCCCCACAGACGCACCCCGGGCCGGCGTGGATCGTTATTGCCCCCCGGTTCCGGTTGGGCGTGGATGTTCGGAACTGCACCGCGACTGCGCTCGGATTCCGCGCGCTTCAGCGCATCGAGGATGTACGACATGGTCGGATCAGTGAACGGCGGTGTCGACGAGCAAGCGGGGTTCGTCGACCCCGCTTGCCCTGTTCAATTGCATGAAGGTGGTCGGGCCAACGATGCCGTCGGGCTGCAGGCCCTGGGCACGCTGGAACGCCGACACCCTGGCCTGAAGCGTCGCATCGAAGCCCCGGCGGCCGGTCGGCTCGGGGTCACCGGAAAGGGCCGCGATCCGAGCCGACAGCGCATCGACCACCGGTCCGGAACTGCCGGGCATCAGGGGCACGCGGTAGTTCGGCGGCGCGCGCCAAAGAGTCGCGAACTCCCCGCGCCAGACGGTGGCCAGCACGCTCAGCGGCACGGTCAGCACCACATCGCCGGCAGTCAGCGTCGCGGCATCGGCCCCCAGCCCGCTGAGCAGCGCGTAGGCAGGCTGGTCGCGGGCGTCCCGAAGCGTCACGATGCCCGGGCGGCCCAGTTGCCGGATCACGGCCAGCGTGGTCGTCGCTCGGTAGCACGGCAACTGCTGCGCCTGGGCGGCTGGGCACGGGTCGCCGTCGCCAGCACCGAGGTCGACGTTCCAGCGCGCGGCCAGCGCCCGCCAGACATCGCCTTCGCGACGCGGCAGCAGGGTGAACGCGGTGTTCACGTCGAAGGGAACTGCGCTGGCCGGCGAAAGCGCAGGCGCCGCGCTCGATGCTGCCGATGCGGCGGGGGCCGGCGGCGCCCCGGCAGCGGGCATCGACACCGCCGAGGCGGTGGATGCGGGCGCGCTCGCCGGACGGGCTGCCGGCACCGACACCCGCCCCGGCCGATCGAACCAGAGCCGTGCGCCAGCGTAGGCAGCCACCATCCCGACCAGGCCCGCCAGCAGCGCCACGAGCAGCATCTGACGCTGCGGCGCGGATCGGTCTGTCGGCCGCACATCAACGGCATCGAAGACCTCGCGGGCCGCCTTGTCGACGATGCGCCGGTCGACCACCGCCTGACCACTCGCGTAGGCGCCCAGCAGCGCGCGATCACACAGCAGGTTGATGCGACGTGGCACCCCGGCGCACAAGCGATGGATGCGCCGCAGGGTGTCGTCGGCAAACGGGATCGGCCCGACCCGGCCGGCCACCGACAGTCGGTGCCGGATGTACTGCGCCGTCTCGGCCTCGCTCAAAGCCTCGAGGTGGAAGCGCGCGATGACCCGCTGGGCCAGTTGCTGCAAACCGGGCTGCGCCAGCATCCCGCGCAGTTCGGGCTGGCCGATCAGGATGATCTGCAGCAGCTTGCGTTCGCTGGTTTCCAGATTGGTCATCAGGCGCAACTGCTCGAGCACATCGGCCGACAGGTTCTGCGCCTCGTCGATGATGAGCACGTTGTTCTGCCCCGCCGCATGCGTCTTCAGCAAGAACGCATTCAGCGGGTCGAGGTAGTCGGTGACGGTGGCCGTGCCCGGCTCACGCTGGGGATACGCAATGCGGAATTCATCGCACACCGAGCGCACCAGCTCGATCACCGTGAGCTTGGGGTTGAAGATGTACGCGACGTTGCAGCGTTCGGGAATCTGCTCGAGGAAGCAGCGGCACACCGTCGTCTTGCCGGCGCCGATCTCGCCGGTCAGCAACACGAAACCACCCCCGCCTCCCAGCCCGTACAACAAGTGGGCCAGCGCCTCGCGGTGCCGCTCGCTCATGAACAGATAGCGGGGATCCGGGGCGATCGAGAATGGCGCGTGTTTCAGGCCGAGGAAATCGTTGTACACGCTGATATTATTTACAAACAAACACCTTGATTCCGAGAAAATTCATGGTCGCGCCACAGAAATTAGAATTGAAATTCCTTCTTTTATCAATTCCATATTTGATCATAGTTATTACCTTCATAAAAATATTATTTATTGTTTTTTCTAGCCCAATCATGGGCTATGGAAATAACTATGACTTTCTTCGTCAATCGAGTTGCACTGGATTGTGGCAAAACTACAGTGAAAAATCAAAAATATCCACAAATCCAGAAGCACCAGTGAATTCACTTACATATGATAAAGAAACGCTCAAAAAAGTCTGCATGCACTCGGTTGATAATTTATTTTCACATATCGCTGTGAAATTTCACTCTGCAGGTGAAAAATTAGATTTCAGGGAGATCTCTCTTTGGAAGATCACATTTTTACTGATATCAATAATAATATTACTTTTTCTAAGTAAAGATTTTTTCAGCAAAATGGCGATCTCATTATCATTTTTTCTTGTCTTTGGAGACATCGCAAACCTCCTGTATGTAAATACACTTTACATGGAGTTCTCCGTTATTTTGGGGTGCTATTTTTCTCTTTCATCAATTATTTTGATGACGTCATCAGATGATCAATCAACAAAGAGAATTATTCTATTTTTCATATTTTTTTCTCTGTTCCTAGGAGCAAGCAAACAGCAGTACATGCCATTTTCTGCGTTCCTAACATTTATTCTTGCTATTCATGTTTTGTTTAGATGGAAAATCAGAAAACTTTCCCTCATTTTACTACTAATATCAGTAGCAATACCTGCAATTTATATTCAATTGAACAAAGAAAATTCCGGGCACATGAGGGGCATCAATTTTGCAAATAAAACCGATACATTTCTCTGGGCCGTATTACCGGCAGCCATAGACAAATCGGCGGCACTCAACGTTCTAGGGTTACCTGAAACCTGCTCAGCAGGAATCGGGAAAAGCTGGTATTCACCGGGACTTCAAGATAATCATCCGTGTCCCGAGGTAGAACATACAAGTCGCATTAAATTGCTAAAGCTATTTATACTGCAGCCCAACGTGTTTTTTCAACCTATAGATCAGGCGATTTCTGGTATATATCCATACTACCCAAGCTATCTAGGCCATGTAGAGAATTCTGTCACACTGAACTCATCAGAATATAAGTTATACAAAAACACATCGCTCTCACACGTCATTGCATTACTACCAATGCAAAAACTTGATTTAATCCTAAAAATATTTTTGATATTAGGAGTATTTTTATTTTCAGTAAATTTAATTACTAGATATTTGTTATCAAATAGATTAATCTGTGCGGCGGTAGGTTTTGGTGGGATTCTCGCCACATACGCAGTACTATCATCTGTTTTTGGCGATGGCTACGTTGAACTTCAAAAGCACGCAGTTGCTTTTTTGATTGGTATATCTTTCCAAATAACTGGGTTAATTATTCTTGTTTTACAATATATATTTATATATCTAAAAATTAGTCCTCTTAAATCGACGGGGTAACACGTTAATTAAATATAAAAGTCGATATATTGCGCATAAGGAGTAATTTCCCGTGCTCGGTTCGATCTTCCTAAGGGTTGCCGAAGCTGGTCGATATTCGACTCTGTAACGACGAAATATCAATTCCACACCATCTTCACAGAACAGTCACTCAACCTAAATCCGGCATTTACCCGGACGCTTGAAGCCCGACTGGAGGTCTGAACGGCCCGAGAGAAGGGGCGATCTTGTCGCTCACGTAGCGCAGCAGGATTGCCCAAGGGTCGGCTGTACGGAACTGCTCCGCAGCTGCCTTGACGTGCTGCAAGGCAGCATGGATGTTGGCGATCAGCGGTTTGAGCAGGTGTGCCTTGCCGTGCATTGGCGTGAGGTACAGCGTTGTTTGCCCGCCGCTGTGCGCTGCCCGCCTGACGGCCACCAGCAGTAGCGGTCGGCTCGTGATGGCCTCCATCCTGGCAGTCGGGTTGGCGGCCCGGCAGTACCAGCTCCACCAGTTGTAGACCAGCGCGCACGCCCGCGCCGTGGTCTGGCAGCGGTTGATGTCCTGCGTGGTGAAGCCGCTCAGGCCCCCCCCCGTGGTCCATGGGCCGGCTGTCACGGCCGTCCCGCGATCTGGGCGAGATCAGCTACGGGCTCTACCTGTGGCACCTGCCGGTGCTGCTGCCCCTGCTGGACAAGACGCCCTGGAAAGGGGTCCGGCTGCTGACGGTGACGTTCCTGCTGACGACCGTGCTGGCTGCGCTGTCATGGCACGGTTTCGAGAAACTCTGGATGAAGCCGCGCAGGCGCGAGGCCTCGTCAAGGTTCACGGCCCCAGCGCTGCAATGATCTCCGGCGGCGCCTGCACCAGCTCGATGAGCACGCCCTCCCCGGCGACCGGGAATTCGTCGTTGCTCTTGGGGTGCACGAAGCAGATGTCATAGCCCGCCGCGCCCGGGCGGATGCCACCCGGCGCAAAGCGCACGCCGTTGGCGCTGAGCCAGGTGACGGCGGCGGGCAGGTCGTCGATCCACAGCCCGATGTGATTCAGCGGCGTGGTGTGCACCGCCGGCTTCTTGTCGGGATCGATCGGCTGCATCAGGTCGACCTCGACCTTGAATGCACCGCGACCCATCGCGCAGATATCCTCGTCGACGTTCTCGCGCTCGGACCGGAAATTGCCGGTGACCTCGAGCCCGAGCTTGTCAACCCACAGCGTGCGCAACCGGTCCTTGCTGGGTCCACCGATCGCAACTTGCTGAATTCCGAGCACCTTGAATGGACGAGTCATGAAAGTGTTTCCTCTATGCGCAAGCGAAGCGATGCGCTACATCAAGCCACGCCCGCAGAACCGGCTTGGCCGGGCCGCCAGGCGGCGCCCCTCGGGGGCCGAGCCCGGACGCAACCAGTCCGGTGAACTGGTTGCGCCTGGCGAGGAGCCTGGGCCACTGGCCCAGCGCGGCCTGCAAGGCGCGAGCACAGCGACTGGGGGGCCCTATTCAAACCGGATGATGACTTGGTCAACCGCGAGACTTTCGCCCTTCGCTGCCTTCACCTCTGCCACCACCGCATCCTGGGTCGCCAGCAAGATGTTCTCCATCTTCATCGCCTCGATCACGGCCAACTTCTCGCCCGCCAACACCTTCTGACCGGGCTTGACGGTCACATCGACCAGCAAGCCAGGCATCGGCGACAGCAGGAAGCGCGACAGGTCCGGGGGCGCCTTGAAAGGCATCAACGCAGACATCTGCGCGGCGAAAGGCGAGACCACCTTGGCGTCGATCTGCGTTCCGTTGTGGATGATGCGATAGGCCAGGCCGATGCGCTCGATCTGCGCGCAGAACGGTCGTCCGTCGATGCAACCGTGGATCACGACCTCGCGCAGCGGAGAGTCGAATTCGATGCAGTAGCTGGCACCGCCCAACGTGACGCGAAATCCACCGTTCTCGGGCACGACCGTCACCGGCACGTGATCGGACTGTCCCTGACCGTCAGTGGTGATCACGACCGAATCGGCCTTGATCACGAACTCATGCCCCGGCAGCTGGCCGCTGATGCGCGCCGAACGGTCGAGGTGGATGCGGTTGGCGACCGCCGCCAGGGCGCGCAGCAGCATCGGGTCGGTCTGCGGCAGCGCGGCGGCCGAGAAGCCGTTGGGGAACTGCTCGGCGATGAAGCCGGTGTTGAAGTCTCCGGCGACGAATTTCGGATGCGCCAGCAGCGCCGCCTGGAACGGGATGTTCGAACTGACGCCGCGGATCGCGAACGCATTCAGCGCCTCGCGCATCTTCGCGATCGCATCGAGCCGGTCGCGGCCCTTGACCACCAGCTTGGCGATCATCGAGTCGTAGAACATAGGAATCTCGCCGCCGTCGATCACGCCGGTGTCGACCCGCACGCCGCCGTCGGCTGGAACCGGATCGCTTGCGGTCCAGGTCTCGACGGGTGGAGCGAACTTCACCAATCGGCCGGTCGAGGGCAGGAACCCGCGGAACGGGTCTTCGGCGTTGATGCGGCATTCGATCGCCCAGCCGTCGCGCTGGATGTCCTCCTGCGTCAGGTACAGCCTCTCGCCCGCCGCGACGCGGATCATCTGTTCGACCAGGTCGAGACCGGTGATGCCTTCGGTCACCGGGTGCTCGACCTGCAGCCGGGTGTTCATCTCGAGGAAGTAGAAGCTCTGGTCCTTGCCGACCACGAACTCCACCGTGCCCGCGCTCTGGTAGTTCACCGCCTTCGCCAATTGAACGGCCTGCTCGCCCATGGCCTTGCGGGTGGCCTCGCTGATGAAGGGCGACGGCGCTTCCTCGATCACCTTCTGGTGACGACGCTGGATCGAGCACTCGCGTTCCCACAGGTAGACGGTGTTGCCGTAGGCATCGCCGAGCACCTGGATCTCGATGTGACGCGGCTCCTCGACGAATTTCTCGATGAACACCCGGTCATCGCCGAAGCTGTTGCGCGCCTCGTTGCGGCACGAGGTGAAGCCTTCGAAGGCTTCCTTGTCGTTGAACGCGACCCGCAGTCCCTTGCCGCCGCCGCCGGCACTGGCCTTGATCATCACCGGGTAGCCGATGCCCTTCGCGATCTCGACCGCGTGCTCGGCGGTGTCGATCGCGGCGTTGTAGCCGGGGATGGTGTTGACCTTGGCATCGCCCGCCAGCTTCTTGGAAGCAATCTTGTCGCCCATCGCCGCGATCGACGCGTGCTTGGGGCCGATGAAGACGATGCCTTCTTCCTCGACGCGGCGCGCGAACTCGGCGTTCTCGCTGAGGAAGCCGTAGCCCGGGTGCACCGCCTGCGCGCCGGTCTGCTTGCAGGCGGCGATGATCTTGTCCATCACCAGGTACGACTCGCGCGACGGCGCCGGACCGATGTGCACGGCCTCGTCGGCCAGCGCCACATGGCGCGCTTCGCGGTCGGCATCGGAATAGACGGCCACCGTCAGGATGCCCATCTTCTTCGCGGTCTTGATCACCCGGCAGGCGATCTCTCCACGGTTGGCAATCAGTATTTTTGTGAACACGATGACCTCATGATTTGGTTGTCTGTGTCTCTGAAATTGGACGCTTCCAATGCAGTGACAGGGTCCGGAGCGTCTCGCTTGTCGCGGCTGGCGGGCGGGCGATTGCGCTCATGTCCTCCGGGTCTGGCTTCGCCAGTCCCTCCTCCTTTACTTCGCTCCATCGCCCACCCGCCAGCCGCGACAGAACCGAGGCGTGCCTGCCTGCTCGAACAGCCAGCCGTGCAGATCAGGCCGATGTGGCGTTCTGCGCAGCGAAATAAAGGAGGAGGCCGCAGGCCGGGGGAGTGCGCCCGGACACAAACAGTCCGGTGGACTGTTTGTGCCTGGCAAACGCCCGGGGCTCTGTCCCCGGGCATGAGAGGAGCAGAGCGCCACATCGGTCTGATCCCGCGCAAACCAATCGCCATCACAGCGGAATGTTCCCGTGCTTGCGCCACGGGTTCTCTAACTTCTTGTCACGCAGCATCACGAGAGAGCGACAAATCCGCTTGCGCGTTTCGTGCGGCTGGATCACGTCGTCGATGAAACCACGCGCGCCGGCGACAAACGGGTTGGCGAAGCGGGCCTTGTACTCGGCCTCTTTCGCGGCCAGCTTCTCGGGATCGCCCTTGTCCTCACGGAAGATGATCTCGACCGCACCCTTCGCGCCCATCACCGCGATCTCGGCGTTCGGCCACGCGAAGTTGACGTCGCCGCGCAGGTGCTTGGAGCTCATCACGTCGTAGGCGCCGCCGTAGGCCTTGCGCGTGATCACCGTGATCTTCGGCACCGTGCATTCGGCGTACGCGTACAGCAGCTTTGCGCCGTGCTTGATGATGCCGCCGTACTCCTGGCTGGTGCCGGGCATGAATCCGGGAACGTCAACGAAGGTCAGCACCGGGATGTTGAACGCATCGCAGAAGCGC
>JAURWR010000125.1 GCA_030654805.1 Burkholderiaceae bacterium | reverse complement strand
CTGGGCAAGATCGCAGCGCTCGGCATCAAGGTCAGCCGCCATTGCACCTACCACGGCGTGGCACTCAACGTCGACATGGACCTGCAGCCCTACTGGCGCATCAACCCTTGTGGGTATGCTGGCCTGCAGACGGTGGACCTTTCTACAATCGGGGTCGCCGTTTCATGGGATGAAGCGGCCCAGGTCCTGAGCCAGAAACTCGGCACCACCCTCAGCCCCTGAACCCCAACGCGCTACCGCGCCTCCGCCATGACCCGCCCCGACACCTCCACGGCCGCCGACACGAACACGGTCCGCGAAGCCCAGCCCACTGCCGGCTACGACGCCACCTCCAAGCAAAAGAGCCAGGCCAAGACATCACGCATCCCGATCAAGATCGTGCCGGCCGAGGTGCTGAAGAAGCCCGACTGGATCCGCGTCAAGGCCGGCTCGCCGACCACGCGTTTCTACGAAATCAAGGACGTGCTGCGCGCCAACAAACTGGTGACGGTGTGCGAAGAAGCCAGCTGCCCCAACATCGGCGAATGCTTCGGCAAGGGCACGGCCACCTTCATGATCATGGGCGACAAATGCACGCGCCGCTGCCCGTTCTGCGACGTGGGCCATGGCCGCCCGGACCCGCTGGACGTGAACGAGCCCGAGAACCTGGCCAAGACGATTGCAGCGCTCAAGCTCAAATACGTGGTGATCACCAGCGTCGACCGCGACGACCTGCGTGACGGCGGTGCGGGGCATTTCGTCGACTGCATCCGCCAGACGCGGGCGCTGTCGCCGGCCACGCGCATCGAGGTGCTGGTGCCCGACTTCCGCGGCCGCGACGACCGCGCGCTGGAGATCCTGAAGGCCGCGCCGCCCGATGTGATGAACCACAACCTGGAAACCGCGCCGCGGCTCTACAAGGAAGCGCGGCCCGGCAGCGATTACGCCTTCAGCCTGAACCTGCTGAAGAAATTCAAGGCGCTGCACCCCGACGTGCCGACCAAGAGCGGGCTGATGGTCGGGCTCGGCGAGACCGACGAGGAGATCCTGCAGGTGATGCGCGACATGCGTGAACATCACATCGACATGCTGACCATCGGCCAGTACCTGGCGCCCAGCGGCCACCACCTGCCGGTGCGCCGCTACGTGCATCCGGACACGTTCAAGATGTTCGAGACCGAAGCCCTGAAGATGGGCTTCTCCCATGCGGCTGTCGGCGCGATGGTGCGCAGCAGCTATCACGCCGACCAACAGGCGCATGCAGCGGGTGTCGCAGACACACTGCCGCGCTGAGCCGGACCCCACCCCCAGGAGCCTTTCATGCAACGCAGAAAATTCACCGTCAGTCTGTTGTCGGGCGCGAGCCTTTACACGGCGGGGATCGCGCCGGTCCGGGCGGCATCCGCGCTGAGCGACGCCGATGCCTCGTCCGGCATCCGGGCGGCTCTCGAGCGTGGGGCCGAGGCGGCCGTTGCGCTGCTCGGCAAGCCCGACGGATTCATGGGCAATCCAAAGGTCAAGATTCCGCTGCCCGGGTTCCTGAAGGACGGTGCGAAGCTGTTGAAGGCCACGGGGCAGGGCAAGAGCGTCGATGAACTGGTGAAGGCAATGAACCGTGCCGCCGAAGCTGCCGTCCCCGAAGCCAAGGAACTGCTGCTCGGAGCCGTGAAATCGATGAGCGTCGAGGACGGCGCACGCATCCTGTCCGGCGGCGACAACTCGGTGACCGATTTCTTCGCCCAGAAAACGCGCGAGCCGCTCGGCGTCAAGTTCTTGCCCATCGTGACGCAGGCCACCGAAAAGGTGTCGCTGGCCGACAAGTACAACGCGGTGGCGGGCAAGGCGGCCGGCTTGGGCCTGGTCGACAAGAAGGACGCGAATATTCAGCAGTACGTCACCAAGAAGGCGCTCGATGGCCTGTACCTGATCATCGGCGAGGAGGAACGCAAGATACGCAAGGACCCGCTGGGCACCGGCAGCGACATTCTGAAGAAGGTGTTCGGCTCGCTCAAATAGGCAGGCCGCGCTGTATCGAAGCCGGGCTACAGGGTCTTCGACAGCTCGAACATCAGCACCGTCGGCAGCGCGGCCTCGATCGCATCCTGTCCGACGCGCGCGCGT
Source organism: Burkholderiaceae bacterium (assembly GCA_030654805.1). GTDB lineage: Bacteria > Pseudomonadota > Gammaproteobacteria > Burkholderiales > Burkholderiaceae_C > PBB1. The sequence goes on along the minus strand of JAURWR010000125.1, from coordinate 64,884 downwards.
TCTCCTCGCTGGGCATCGGAGACACTGAACTCCCGGCCTTGCTCGATGATGTCGATGAACGGAAATCCGGGCACCTCGGCCCGGATCTCGGCGCAGAACCGTGTGCAGCGCTCGCCGTGCAGGATGCCCTCGATGATGATGGCGTGGGGGAGTCCATCGCGGCAGAAATCGGCCGCTTCGTCAATCGACCCAACCAGGTCGATGAGCAGTCCCATGTCGCGCAGTGCATCCCGAACGCGTGCACGTACTTCGCGGCGCGAGGCCACCACCACGATGTGACTGCCTGCCAGCGGCTTCGAGTTGATCGCGCTGTCGAACCCTTCGTCCAAGTCAACCATCGTGACGCCATCGATCTCCGATTTGGCAGCTGTCGCGAACTCGATGCGGACTTCTGCTGCGCCGTCGATCACCTGCCTGGACAGCCCCAGGTTCATCGTGGCGGCCGTCTGCTCGAGCAGCCTCCAGGTCAGCGAATCGAGCGGACGCGGTGCCGGTGCGCTGGCGCCGTCGACCGCCACCGCCGGGGTAGCCAATTCGAACCGGCAAGTCAACTGGGCCCTGGACTTCCAGCTTTGCGCGTCGATCGTGAAATCTATGCGTGACTTCGCATGAACCAGCGCCCAGTCGAGCAGCGTGTTCAGCAGGCTGAAGGCCAGCGACCCGTCGACGATCACGTCCACCGGTTTCAGTACCGGCTGCAGAACGATGCCGCGTGTCTCGGTTTCGCGCTTGCGGTGGGTCAGCACACCCTGCAGCGAGTCCGCCAACGCCACGCGCTCGCGAGACTGCTGCAACCGCTCGTTGGCAAATCGGGCCAGCAGCTGGGCCGTCATGCCGACCTGGCGGGCGGTTTCGACCTCCTCGCGAAGAGAGCGCAGACCGGTCCGGTCGATGCGCCCGCTCGAAATCAACGCATGGATGCGTTCCAGCGCGGCCGTCAGCGGATGGGCGATCTCGGCCCCCAGTTCGGCGATCAGCAGACGCCAGCGGCCTTCGTCTGGGCCTGCGGCAATATGGCCAGGCGCGGAGACGGCGTTGCCGACGGTTTCAGATGGGCCCATGTCGTTTCTTGCCGGTTCGATGCCGCCCGACAGTCCGGTTTGTCGCTGGCACCGCTGATTTTCTCGAAAGCAGTGCGCGATGCACGCTGCCTGAAGCACTTCGGGTGAGTGACCGGGTCGTGAGCACGAAGTGTTCCCGTGCGCTGCGGATCACGCCAGAGGGCTTACATGCCGGAACCCTGGAAGCGGGGAGTAAAAAAGTCACGCACGGTACGGCAGTCGAGTGTGACGTGGATCGGTGGGCTGTGCGCTTGGATCGAGAGAGCGGCCTGCTTTCATAATCGACGCGATGAATGTCCATGCAACTCGCCCCTCGGCCCGGTCGCTCGTTGGTCTGGTGGCGATCGTCGGCCTGGTGGCCGCCTGTTCCCCGGCCCTGGATTGGCGTGACACGCTGGTTCCCGACAGCGGCGCGAGTGCGGTGTTTCCCTGCAAGCCGGATGCGCATGTTCGCCAGGTCGTTCTGGCGGGAGCTGGCAGGAAGATGCACCTCGCCTCCTGCATGGCGGCCGATACCGTCTATGCCGTGAGCCACGTCGACGTCGGCGACCTGGGTCAGGTGACCGAGGCGATGCAGGCGCTGCGTGCACTGGCTGCAGAGAACGTCGGCGGGGCCGCGAAGGTGATCGCCCCGCAAACGGTTCCTGGCATGACGCCACATCCGCTGGCTGAGCGACTCGCGGTCGCAGGCAAGCGTTCTGACGGGTCGGTGATCGAAGCACAGGCCATCTTTTTCACGCAGGCGACCGTGGTGTATCAGGCGACCGTCGTCGGCGGGCATCTCGACCCGGATGCAGTCGACACCTTTTTCTCAGCCCTGAAACTGCGCTAGCGAAGCGATCTTGCCGGCGCCCGACTCCGCGCGCCGGCCGCTTCTCCTGCGGGCCGCTGTGGTTTTCGTGCCGCTTCAGTCGGCGAGAACCGGCGGTCAGACGTTTTGGAATTCCCGAACTGTCCATAATGGCTGCCCATGCTCGGACTGTTGATCATTGCCCATGCGCCGCTGGCGTCAGCGTTGAAGTCGGTGGCACGGCACACCTTCCCGGATTGCGCCGTCACGCTCGAAGCGCTTGACGTGTTGCCTGACATGCCGGTTGAGCAGATCGAAACGTTGGCGCGCGAGTTGCTGATTCGGGTGCGCGGCCCGGAGGCACTGATCCTCACCGACGTGTTCGGCGCCACCCCCTGCAACGTGGCGCAGCGCCTGGCGGGTCTGGCCGAGCCCGGACAGGTCAAGGTCGTCACCGGTGTCAACGTGCCGATGCTGTGGCGCTCGTTGTGCTACTGCCACGAATCTCTCGATGCCGTCGTGGCGCGCGCGGTTTCCGGTGCGACCCAGGGCGTCATGCAGGTGTCGATTTCCAGGCCACAGAACCAGACCTACAAGCCCGGCGCCCATGATCCAAACCAGCATCACCATCAGCAATAAGCTCGGCCTGCACGCGCGTGCCTCGGCCAAGCTCACCAAGGTCGCCAGCGGCTTTCGAAGCGAGATCTTCATCAGCCGGGGCGATCGCCGCGTCAACGCCAAGAGCATCATGGGTGTGATGATGTTGGCAGCAGCCATGGGCACCGAGATCCAGATCGATGCCTCGGGCGAGGACGAACAGGCCGCTCTGTCCGCGTTGCTGGGTCTGGTCCAGGACAAATTCGGCGAAGGGGAGTAAGCACAGCTGCGGGCCTGTTCGCCCCGGCGGCCCGTGACAACCCGGTGCATTGGCGGCGTTCCCCGCTGCTAGGATGAACCATGAGTTTCCAGTTGTTCGGCCTGCCGGTGTCGCGAGGGGTGGCCATCGGCCGAGCGGTGATGGTCTCGTCCAGCCGCGTCGATGTGGCGCACTACTTTGTCCGGGATGCCGATGTCGATGCCGAGATCGAGCGTCTGCGCGCGTCGCGCGACGCCGTCGCAGCCGAGCTGACCACGCTGCAGCGCGACATCCCGGGCGATGCGCCGGCCGAGTTGTCGGCGCTGCTGGACGTGCACCTGATGCTGCTGAACGACGAGACGCTGGCCATCGCGACCAAGCAGTGGATCCAGGAGCGGCACTACAACGCCGAATGGGCGCTCTCCGCGCAGCTTGAAGTGCTGGCGCGCCAGTTCGACGAGATGGAAGACGACGACCTGCGCGAGCGCAAGGCCGATGTCGAGCAGGTGGTCGAGCGGATGCTGCGTGCGATGGCACGCGGGTCCCCCTCGCTGTTGACGGATGCGGTGAAGCCGACCAACGGCTCTGCGGCACACAACGAACCGCTGGTGATGGTGGCCAACGACATCGCGCCGGCCGACATGCTGCAATTCAAGCGCACGGTGTTTGCGGGCTTCGTGACCGACGTGGGTGGCAAGACGTCTCACACGGCGATCGTGGCCCGCAGTCTGGACATTCCGGCGGTGGTCGGCGCCCGAGAGGGCAGCCGGGTGATCCGACAGGACGACCTGGTGGTGGTCGACGGCGATGCCGGTCTGGTCATCGTCAACCCCTCGGACATCGTGCTGGAGGAGTACAGATTCCGGCAGCGCGAGTGCGAACTCGAACGTCAGCGTCTCTCGCGGCTGCGGCACACCCCCGCCGTCACGCTGGACGGCGAGCGCATCGAGCTGATGGCCAACATCGAGTTGCCGGGCGATGCTGCTGCGGCCGTGGCAGCGGGGGCGGTCGGCGTGGGCCTGTTCCGCAGCGAGTTCCTGTTCATGAACCGCGCGGGCGAGCTGCCCGGCGAGGACGAGCAGTTCGAGGCCTACCGTGCCGCCGTGCTGGCAATGGACGGGTTGCCGGTGACCATACGCACCGTCGATGTCGGGGCCGACAAGCCCCTCGACCGGATGTCCGTCAATGAGCTGCGCCACGAGCACGCCCTGAACCCCGCGCTTGGTTTGCGGGCGATCCGCTGGAGCCTGTCCGAGCCCGCCATGTTCCGCCAGCAGATCCGAGCCATCCTGCGGGCGAGCGCCTTCGGCAAGGTGAGGCTGCTGGTGCCCATGCTGACCCATGTCGGCGAGGCCATGCAGACACTCGATGCGATTGCGCGCTCCAAGCAGCAGCTTGCGGATGCCGGCAAGCCGTTCGTCGATGTCGAGGTCGGCGCGATGATCGAGGTGCCCGCTGCCGCGCTGGTGATGCCCAGCCTGCTGAAGTTGTTCGACTTCGTCTCGCTCGGCACCAACGACCTGATCCAGTACACGCTGGCGATCGACCGAGGCGACGAGTCGGTGGCGCATCTCTACGATCCCTGGCACCCGGCGGTGCTCAAGCTGATCGAGGGCGTGATCCGCCAAGCGCGTGCCGCCGGCAAAGCGGTCAGCGTCTGCGGAGAAATGGCCGGCGACACCGCCTTCACCGAAGTCCTGCTGGCGATGGGCCTGCGGAGTTTCTCGATGCACCCTTCGCAGATCGCATCGGTCAAGCAGGGCGTGCTTCGTTCCAACACCCGTCGCCTCGCCCCTCTGGTGGCGGCGGCGTTTCGCACCGACGACGTATGGAGCGGTTGCGAGCGACTGCGCGAGGCGGCGATGGGGGCCTGAGGTTCCTAGCGTTGCCCGAACATCATCTGACGGGTCAGTGCCGATCTCAGCGGCGCCCAGGCCTGCAATGCCGCCAGCCCGAGCCCGCGTGCGCTGCTGGCGCCCGGCCACTGCCAGGTGAAACTGCTCGCCAGGAAATCGGTGGCGGCGATCGTCGACCAGCGATCGGGTGCGCGCTGGCGGTCGAATCGGCGCAGCGCCTGATCGATGTCATTCGACCTCGCCAATTCGCGAGCCAGCACATGGGCATCGCGCAGTCCGAGATTCAGGCCCTGGCCGGCCACCGGGTGCAAGGTCTGCGCGGCATTGCCGATTCGCACGATGCGGCCCGGCGCGTGTTGCCCGCCGTGCATGACCGTGCCCGTCAGCGTGCGTTCGGCGTTCAGGCCGAGGGGGAAGCGCTTGAGCGGTGAGATCGAGCGGATGTGGCCCGTCTCGGCTGGGAAGACGGTGTTCAGCACGCAGCAACGCTGCGCGTCGTTCAGATCGGCCACCGGGTCGTCGCTGCCGTCGACGCACCACACCAGCGCAGCGCGCCCCGGCGCCAGCGGTAACAGCGCGGCCGGTCCGTGGCGAGTGAAGCGCTCGTACGCGACGCCGTCGCGTGCGCCTTCGAGTGTCACTTGGCCGACCCAGGCGACCTGACCATAGTCACGTGTGATGGGCTTGCGCGCCTGCTCGGCGAAGACGCCGCCCTCGGCGATCACCGCCAGGTCGAAGGTTTCGGCGATGTCGGCATCGACCTCGACGCCGGCCCCGCCTGAACTCGCCCCACTTGCGACCGGGTCGAGGGGCTTCAGCGATCGCACCGGTGTCGCGAACCGGCTGAACAGGCGCTGAGGCTCGGCTTGGCACGCCTGCACCCAAACCTGCTGCAAGGCGGCAGTCACCGCGCCGTACGACAGCACCGCGCCGAGCATCGGCGCACCGGTTTCCGATGCCCGGATGCGCACCTGCGGATCGCCGATCCAGCGGCTCAGCAGTCCTCCGAATGAAGGCGCCTGCTGCGAAACATGCACTTCGGTGATGGGCTGCGCCATGCCTTCGCGCCAGGCGCCCAGGCGCTGCAGCAGCTGCACGCTGCCGAGCGACATCGCCAGCGTGCGCGGATCGGCCGAGACGTCGGCATCGATCGCCCTGGTGTCGAAGATACTGATCTGCGCGCGGGGCAGCGTGCGGGCCGCTTGTATGGCGAGCGACAGGCCCACCGGCCCCGCGCCGACCACGGCCAGCCGCAGCGTGTGGTCGCTCAGGGGCATGGCTTCATCTCGCGGACAGACGGTCGGATTCACGGCGGCGGTGCTTTCGAAGGCGGTTCGCTTACGGGCTGGATCGTAGTGCCGGTTCAAACGCAGCAACCGGCCGTCAACCGCGCATCCACGCCTCGATCTCGGCCGGATCGACGGGAACGTCGCGGCTGATCAGCTCGCAACCGGCGGCGCTGTCGGTCACCACGGCATCGTCCTCGATGCGGATGCCGAGGTTCCAGTAGCGCTCCGGGACGCCAGCCGCCGGCCGCACGTACAGGCCCGGTTCCAGTGTGACCACCATGCCGGGGCGCAGCATGCGCGACGGCCGCTTGACGACCGTTCCGCCGCAGCCGTCGGGTTGCTCGAACGGGTCTTCGGCCAGCGACAGGTACTCGCCCACGTCGTGCACGTCGCGGCCGAGCCAGTGGCCGGTGCCGTGCATGTAGAACTGCCGGTAGGCGGCGCTGGCGACGATGTCGTCCACATCGCCATGCCGATCGCGCGACAGCAGCCCGAGGTCCAGCATTCCCTGCGTCAGCACACGCACCGCGACATGGTGCGCGTCGCGCTGGCGTTGGCCCGGACGGGTGACTTCGATGGCCGCCTGCTGAGCCGCCAGCACCACCTCGTAGAGCTCACGCTGCGGCGCGCTGAAGCGCCCGTTGGCGGGGAAGGTGCGGGTCACGTCGCTGGCATAGCCGTCGAGCTCGCAGCCGGCGTCGACCAGGCAGAGCTCGTCGGGCCGCAGCTCGGCCGTACCTGCGGGGTGATGCAGCACGCAGGCGTTGGCGCCGGCGGCGACGATGCTCGGGTAGGCCGGGCTTTGAGCACCGTGCCGGCGGAATTCGTGCAGCAACTCGGCTTCTAGCTCGTACTCGCGCACGCTGGTTGCGCCTTCACGGAAGCGTCGAGCGCAGTAGCGCATCACCCGGAGGTGCGCACCGGCCGACAGCGCTGCTGCACGGCGCATCGTGGCCAGTTCGTCGGCATCCTTGAACAACCGCATCTCGGCGATCAGCGGGTGCAGATCGTGCAACCGGGTCGGGCATTCGATGCCGGTGCGTTCGCGTGCACGCACCGTGGCCAGCCAGCCTTCGACCTGCGTCTGCAGTTCGGGATAGCGACCGAACGGAAACCCGACCGCGTGCCCGTTTGCAAGCATCAACGGCAGCTGCTCGCCCAGCGATTCGATGGGCAGCGCGGTATCGATCCCGAGCACGCCGGGCGCTGCCGCGACGCCGAGCCGGTGCCCGTCCCAGGCCTCGCGTTCGGGGTTGACCGTGCGACAGAAAAGCGTGCTGTGGCCGTCGCTGCGCAGCACCAACCAGGCCTGCGGCTCGTCGAAACCAGTCAGGTAATGGAAGTGGCTGTCGTGGCGGTACGGGTACTCGCTGTCGGCATTGCGCGGGCGTTCGGGTGCGGTGGGCACCATGGCGATGTCGATGCCATCGGAGCGCAGCCGCTGCGCCAGTTGCGCACGGCGCGCGGCGTGGGTCGAAGGGGTCATTGATCCACTATAGCCACGCGCCTGCGGGCTGCGCCCCCCCCATGTCGACACCGAGGGCACCGGTGCGCCTCGCCGGTTGGCCGTGCTGGCGTCGTTTACGCTTCACGGATCGCTCTTCGCCAGGACGCAGATGAACGCTCACACCCATGACATGAGCCCGTGGCAGCACAGCCACGTGTTCGACAGCGGCAACCGCCGAGGTGAGGCGCGCACGCGCGTGGTGCTCGCGGTCACCCTGCTCACCATGGTGGCCGAGATCTTCGGCGGATGGTGGACCGGCTCGATGGCCCTGCTGGCCGACGGCTGGCACATGGGCACGCACGCGCTGGCGCTCGGCGTGGCGGCTGCCGCCTACGCGCTCGCGCGCCGCCATGCACGCGATGGCCGCTACGCCTTCGGCACCTGGAAGATCGAGGTGCTGGGCGGCTTTGCCAGCGCGCTGGTGCTGGCGCTGGTCGCTGCCGGCATCACGCTGGAGTCGGCGCTGCGGCTCTGGCGTGCCGAGCCGATCGAGGCCGTCACCGCGCTGTGGGTGGCCGTCATCGGCCTGGCCGTCAACCTGGTGTCGGCGTGGCTGCTGCACGGCGCCGACGACGGGCACGACCACTCCCATGGTCGATCGCATGCCGAGGCACATGACCATGGCCCGCTGCGTTCGGACACCCACCACACGCATGCGGCCGGGCACCACCCTGCCCACCACGATGATCACGATCACGCCTCAGCCCCTGGTCACGAACACCGGGCCGCCGCTGCTTCCGAGGGCGGCAAAGACCTGAACCTGCGCGCGGCCTATGTGCACGTGCTGGCCGATGCGCTGACCTCGGTGCTGGCGATCGCCGCGCTGTCCGGCGCGTTGTGGCTGGGCTGGTGGTGGCTGGACCCGCTGGTCGGCGTGCTCGGCGCGGTCGTTATCGGGGTGTGGTCGATCGGGCTGATGCGCCAGACGGCGGCCGTGTTGCTGGACCGCGAGATGGACCATCCGCTGACCGCGCAGATTCGCGCAGCGATCGAATCCGATGGTGATGCCCGGGTGGCCGACCTGCATCTCTGGCGTGTCGGCCGCCAGCACTACGCGGCGATCGCCAGCATCGTCGCCGATGCACCGCTGGCGCCTGCGGTTTACCGGGACCGGCTGTCGGGCTACAGCGCGCTGGCGCACCTGTCTCTCGAAGTGAATCGGTGCCCGCGTGCCGACCAGTGCGCCACCGCCGCTGCGCTGGACTCGCCGACCACGCTGCCGCTGGTGAAGCGGCACTGACTCCTGTCCGTCAGCCAGCGTTGCGGTTCAGCGCCGCCAACTGAGCGGGCGTGCCGACGTTCTCCCACAGCCCGGCGTACACCTCGGCGGTGATGCGGTGTTCGCGCATCGCGGCATACAGCAGCGGACCGAGTGCGGCGCGCGTGCCGGGGACGACCTCGCGAAACAAGGTGGCACGGCACAGCGCAATGTTGGCGTAGGTCCAGCGACGCCCGTCCGGGCCGGGGCCGTCCGCAAGCGCATGGCCATCGTCGGACAGGCCGAAATCGCCGTTCGGGTGGTACCCGGGATTCGGCACCAGCCAGAGATGGGCCTCTTGGTCGCCGGCCGCAAAACGCCGCGCCACCTCGGCGTCGAAGCGGAAGGAGGGCACGTGGATGTCGCCTGAGACGACCCAGAAGCAATCGGCATCGAGTTCGCCCGCGCTGCCGCAAAGAAGTGGCAGCGCGGTGGCGATGCCGCCTGCGGTTTCCAGCGCACCGCCGTGGTCGCGACCTTCGCGCGAATAGTGGATGACCACGCCGAAGCGCGAACCGTCACCGAGCGATTCGACCAGGCTCTCTTCGAGCCAGGCGGTGTTGATCACCACCTCACGTACACCATCACGCGCGAGTGCTTCGAGGTGCCATTCGATCAGCGGCCGGCCGCGTACGTGCAGCAGCGGCTTCGGGGTGACGTCGGTCAGCGGGCGCATTCGTTCGCCGCGACCGGCGGCAAGGATGATGGCCTTCACGGCTGCGGCACGCTCGAACAAGGCACGGCAGAGGCAGCCAGAAACTGAAGATCGACGAAGACGTGAGCGCCGGGCATGGCCCGCATTATCGGAGCGTGTATCGGCCCACCGGTCCGGTCTGACCGATAGGTTCGCAGGCTCTTGCCTAAAATGCTGGGTTCCGCAACACCGTCGCATCAGGGATATCCATGGCCGCAGCAGCGTCAGACCAAAACACCTCCTTGATGGCGAATGCCATCCGCGCATTGGCGATGGACGCCGTGCAGCAGGCCAATTCCGGGCATCCCGGCGCGCCGATGGGCATGGCCGACATCGCCGTCGCGCTGTGGAGTCGGCACCTGAAGCACAACCCCGGCAACCCGCACTGGGCCGACCGCGACCGTTTCGTGCTGAGCAACGGCCACGGCTCGATGCTGATCTACGCGCTGCTGCACCTGACCGGCTACGACCTGCCGATGAGCGAGTTGCGCAACTTCCGTCAGCTGCACAGCAAGACGCCGGGCCATCCCGAAGTCGGCGTGACGCCGGGCGTCGAGACCACCACCGGCCCGCTCGGTCAGGGCCTCACCAACGCGGTCGGCATGGCGCTGGCCGAGAAACTGCTGGCGACCGAATTCAACCGGCCCGGCCACACCATCGTCGACCACCACACCTACGCCTTCCTCGGCGACGGCTGCCTGATGGAAGGCATCAGCCACGAAGCCAGCGCGCTGGCCGGCGCCTGGCGCTTGAGCAAGCTGATCGCTCTGTACGACGACAACGGCATCAGCATCGATGGCCAGGTCAAGCCCTGGTTCATCGACGACACGCCGAAGCGTTTCGAGGCGTATGGCTGGAACGTCATCGCCAACGTCAACGGCCACGATATCGACGCAGTCGATGCCGCGATCGCGCAGGCCAAGCGTGCCGACAAGCCGACACTGATCTGCTGCAAGACCACCATCGGCAAGGGCTCGCCGAACCGGGGCGGCACGGCCAAGGCGCACGGCGAGGCGCTGGGCGCCGAAGAGATCAAGCTGACCCGCGAAGCGCTGGGCTGGACCTCCGAACCGTTCGTGATCCCTGAGACCGTCTACGAACAGTGGGACGCGCGCCACAGCGGTCTGGCCGCCGAGTCGACGTGGGTCGATGCGTTCGCGGCCTACGGCAAGGAACATCCCGAACTGGCGCTCGAGTACGTGCGCCGCGTCGAGGGCCACCTGCCGAAGAATTTTGCCCAGGTGGCGGTCGATGCCGCGCTGGCCGCACACACCAAGGCCGAGACAGTTGCCAGCCGCAAGGCCAGCCAGATCGCGCTCGAAGCCTTCACCAAGGCGATGCCCGAGCTGCTCGGCGGCAGCGCCGACCTGACCGGCTCGGTGTTCACCAACACCAGCAGCACGCCGGCGCTGCGCTTCGGCGATGACGGTGCGAGCAATGGCGGTCGCCACATCAACTACGGCGTGCGCGAATTCGGCATGGCTGCGGTGATGAACGGCGTTGCGCTGCACGGTGGTTTCATCCCGTACGGCGGCACCTTCCTGACGTTCAGCGACTACAGCCGCAACGCGATCCGCATGGCCGCGCTGATGAAGCTGCGCGTGGTGCATGTCTTCACGCACGACAGCATCGGACTCGGCGAGGACGGGCCGACGCACCAGTCGATCGAACACGTCGCGTCGCTGCGGCTGATCCCGGGCCTGGACGTCTGGCGTCCGGCCGACACGGCGGAGACCGTGATCGCCTGGACCTGCGCACTGCTGAATCAACAGCGTCCGACCGCGTTGATCCTGTCGCGGCACAACCTGCCCTATGCGCCGAAGAGCGGCCTCGACGACATCTCGAAGGGCGCCTACGTGCTGGCCGAACCGACCGAAGTCGGGCTGAAGAAGAAGGCGCAGGCCGTGATCATCGCGACCGGCTCCGAAGTCAGCCTGGCGCTGCACGCGCAGCAGCTGCTGGCGCAGCAGAAGGTCGCGGTGCGCGTGGTCTCGATGCCGTCGACTTCGGTCTTCGATCGCCAGAGCGCGGCCTACAAGACCAGCGTGCTGCCGACCGGCGTGCCGCGCATCGCGGTCGAGATGGGCGTCACCGACGGTTGGTGGAAGTACGGCTGCGCCGCAGTGGTCGGTATCGACACCTACGGCGAGTCGGCGCCGGCGCCGTTGCTGTTCAAGCACTTTGGCTTCACCGCCGAGAACGTGGTCGCCACCGTCCTGCGTGCGATCGCTCGATGAGAACGTGGGCTGCTGCTGTCGCCATTGCGCTGACCGGCGTCTGTGCAGTTGACCCCGTCGGCGCGCAGACGATGTTGCAGATCCGAGTGGTACCTGCCAAGCCGAAGGCGGGCGAGGTTGCAACGCTGGCCGGCCGGTTCGGCCCGGGAGCGGCTGCACCGAACTGCAACGTCCGGGTGGACTTCGGTGACGACACGCCCCTCCAGGACGTGCTCATCAAGGATGCGACCGAGCTGCCGCTGATGCTCGCGCATGTGTTCGCGCAGGGCGGCGACTACGTCGTGTCGGTGCAGCCGGTGCCCAACGGCAAGGTGCCCGCGTGCGGCGGTGGCAACCACAGCACCCTGATCGAAGTGCAGGCGCCTTGAACCTCGGCGACGCCTGCTCGATACCCCTGAATTCAAAACCCAGAAAAGACAGGACCTTCCTATGACCATCAAGATCGGCATCAACGGTTTCGGCCGCATCGGGCGCATGGTGTTTCGTGCCGCCGTTCAGAACTTTGCGGAAATCGAGGTCGTCGGCATCAACGACCTGCTGGAGCCGGACTATCTGGCTTACATGCTGCAGTACGACTCGGTGCACGGCCGCTTCAAGGGCTCGGTCGTTGTCGAAGGCAACACGCTGATCGTCAACGGCAAGAAGATCCGCCTGACCGCAGTCAAGGATCCGGCCGAGCTGAAGTGGAACGAGATCGGCGCCGACATCGTGGTCGAAGCCACCGGTTTGTTCCTCACCAAGGAAACGGGTGCGAAACACCTCGCCGCTGGCGCGAAGAAAGTGATCTTCTCTGCGCCCTCGAAGGACGACACGCCGATGTTCGTGTACGGCGTCAATCACGGCACGTACAAGGGCGAAGCGATCATCTCGAACGCCTCATGCACCACCAACTGCCTGGCGCCCGTGGCCAAGGTCCTGAACGACAAGTGGGGCATCAAGCGCGGCCTGATGACGACCGTGCACGCCGCCACCGCCACGCAGAAAACCGTCGACGGCCCGTCGAACAAGGACTGGCGCGGCGGCCGCGGCATCCTGGAGAACATCATCCCGTCCAGCACCGGCGCAGCCAAGGCGGTGGGCGTGGTGATCCCTGAACTGAACAAGAAGCTCACTGGCATGTCGTTCCGCGTGCCCACGTCGGACGTGTCGGTCGTCGACCTGACCGTCGAGCTGAGCAAGGAAGCCACCTACAAGGAAATCTGCGCCGAGATGAAGGCGCAATCCGAAGGGGCCATGAAGGGCGTGCTCGGCTACACCGAAGACAAAGTGGTCTCGACCGATTTCCGCGGCGAGCCGATGACCTCGGTCTTCGACGCCGACGCCGGCCTGGCGCTCGACAGCACCTTCGTCAAGATCGTGGCCTGGTACGACAACGAGTGGGGCTACTCGAACAAGGTGCTCGAGATGGTGCGGGTGGTGGCGAAGTAAGGCACCTCATCTCCAACCGTGCGACGGCCCTTTTCGGGGCCGTTTTTCATGGTGGGCGCACCTGACGAACCTTTACACGCCCGACACGTTCGCTTCACATCCGAGCCATGGCCCGGCGCCTAAACTCAGATCCGATGAACCGAGTCTTGCCTGCTCTGACGGCGTTCGTGATCTGCCTCGCAGCCTGCGCGGCAGCGCCTCCGAGCACGCCCGCCGATGCGATCGACGGGCTGCGCGTGCTGGTGCGGCTGGCGCCCGAAGCGACATCCGGCGGCGCGCCCGACGAGCGACCCGCTTCGATCGAGCGGCGTGCCGCAGCGAGTGCCGGGGTTCCTGTGCGATACGTCGCCGCCAGCGGCGCTCAGTGGCATGCATTGATGCTGATCTGCTCTCCCACCGAATGCGATGCTGCGCTGCAACGGTTGACCGCCGACCGCGCAGGTTTTCTGGTCGTTCAGCGAGACGAGCTTCGCCGTCGCTGATGACTCCTCAACCGGAACTCCCCTCCATGCGACTCTTGCCTTCGATTCCGCGCCCGGTGCGCGCCCTGTCCGCTCTGGCTGCATTGCTGCCCATGGCGTTGATGCTGCCTGCCCCGGGTGCCACTGCGGCCACGCAGGAACCGATGGCCCGCGTGATCGTGAAGTTCAAGGCGGGTGTCGATGCGACCTCGGTGGCAGCGACCACTGCAGACCAACTGTCCGTGCGGGTTCAGGGCGTCGCGCACCGATTGGGCGTCCCGATGCGCGCGGGTATCGGTATCAGCGATCGCACGCAACTGCTGACGGCCACAGGCCTCAGCTCGCGGCAACTGGCCGCCCGTCTGGCGCAGGACAGCTCGGTCGAGTATGCGGTGCCGGATGAGTTGCGTCACCGTGCTTCGGCGCCGAACGACCCGCGTTACGCGTCGGGCCTGGGCCCGCCGGGACCGGCGGGCGGCCAGTGGTACCTGCGTGCGCCGGCCGGGGCGGTGAAATCGGCGATGGACATCGAAGGTGCCTGGAGCACCGTCGCCACCTCCTCCAGCACCGTCGTCGTGGCGGTTCTCGATACCGGCATCCGCTTCGATCATCCCGATCTGAAGCGTGCGGTAGACGGCGGGAACTTGCTCGACGGCTACGATTTCGTGACCAACAGCTTCATCGAGAACGACGCCACCCCCGGCCGTGACGGCGACCCGTCTGACCCAGGCGACTGGGTGTCCGCCGCCGATGTCGCCAGCGCGGCCAACACCGTCGGCTGCACGACCTCGGACATCGAGGACAGCTCGTGGCATGGCACGCAAACGGCTGGTCTGATCGGTGCGCTCACCAACAACGCCCTCGGCATGGCCGGTCTGACCGGCCCCGGCCGGGCCCTGCGGGTGCTGCCGGTGCGGGTGCTCGGCAAGTGCGGCGGCTTCGATTCGGACATCATTCCGGCGATGCGCTGGGCCGCCGGTCTCAGCGTGCCGGGCGTGCCCGCCAACCCGACCCCGGCGCGCGTCATCAACCTCAGCCTCGGCGGCAGTGGCGCGTGCAGCGCGGCCTACCAGGACGCGGTGCGAGAGATCAATCAGGCCGGCGTCGTCGTGGTGGCCTCGGCGGGCAACACGTCCGGACATGCCGTCAACACACCGGCCAATTGCACCGGCGTGATCGGTGTCGGTGGGCTGCGTCACGTCGGATCGAAGGTCGGTTTCTCCGACCTGGGTCCCGAGATCGCCCTCAGTGCGCCGGGCGGCAACTGCGTCAACCTGACCGGTGAATGCCTCTATCCCTTGCTGACAACGACCAATGCCGGCGTCACCGCGCCGGTGCCGGCCAACGAGGCCTACACCGATGCCTCCATCCCAACGATCGGCACCAGTTTCTCGGCGCCGCTGGTGGCTGGTACCGCCGCATTGATGCTGGTCGCCCAGCCCGGGTTGAAGCCGGACGACGTGCGCAGCCTGCTGCGCCGCTCGTCGAGGCCGTTTCCCACCTCGGGTGACAGCGCGAGCGTGCCGGTCTGCCAGGCGCCGAAAACCGACAGCGCCGGTCATCCGATCGATCAGCTGGAGTGCTACTGCACCACGTCCACCTGCGGAGCGGGCATGCTCGACGCCAGTGCAGCCGTTGCGCTGGCGAAGTCCGACGACGGCAAGGGCGGCGGCGGTGGCGCGCTCGGTTTCGGCTGGTTGCTCGCGCTGGGCGTGGCGATCCGGGCGGTGGCGCTTACTCGCGCAAAGGCCTGATCAGAGCCGACTCGGCCGCGTACTCGGGCGATCAGCGGGGCGCGCAGGGCGCGAATGCGTGGCTCAGCTTGCCGACCGGCAGCGATTCAAGCACGGCGGCTTCTTCAGGCGTTGCCGCATCGACCCGCAGGCGATACGCGGCGGAGGCTGCGCTCGGTGTGCCGGGCAACTCTGCGGTGACCCGAGTCCAGCGCTGTGCCAGCGCACTGGCGGCCGGGCTGGCGGTCAGCGCGGCCTCGGCGGCAGTCACTTCTGCGGCGTTGAACGGGCCGGCCTCGAAGCAACGGGTCGCAGTCGCGGCTGATGCGCTGGCCGCTGCTGTTTCCGTGGCTGATGCGCTGGTGTCGGCTGCCGAAGCTGCTTGAGGCGCCGACGCCGCGGAGCTTCCTGGCGTCAGCAGCCGAACTGCCTCGGGATGAACCTGTTGCGCACGCTGATCAGGCTCCCGTTCGGCGCGGACCGCCTCGCCGCGTGTCAACGCAAAGAACGCGATGTTGGCCAGCAGCAGGGCCAGCACCAGCCATCTCAGCACGGGCGGCCCATGGCAGATTGCAGGCGCACGCTGACTTCACCTGCGATCACCTCTCGCAACTCGTCGAGGACCCGCACGCGCAGCGCGCCGTTGCCAGAAACGCCTTCGGCCACGCCCTGCAAGCCGGTCGCGGCTCGCGTCGGATCGGACAGGCCTGCGCCCGCCTGCACTGCGCAGCCGCGCAGCACATCACGCGCCGCGAAGCGCTCAGCGAAGGCGGCGAAACCTTCACGCTCGAACTGCTGCAACGCCTCGACCAGCGGCAACGCGATGCGCTCCAGTACCTGCGGCGCGGTGACCTCCGGGTCGATTTCCTGGAGGCACGCGAAGCCGCTTGCGACTTGAGACTGATCGATGGACATGGGCAGCACATTCAGCCCGATGCCGATGACGGCCAGGCGAAGGGAACCCGCCGGCACCGTCTCGATCAGCAGGCCGCCGAGCTTGCGCCCGCTGTCGGCGGTGCCGTTGGGCGGCATCAGCCACAGGTCGTTGGGCCACTTGATGCCGATCCAGGGAGCGCTGGACGGTCGGGCGCCGGTTGTCTGCGTACCGTTGCAACCACGTGGGTCCAGCGCATCGGCCAGTGCCACGCCGACCGCCAGCGAGAAGCCCGACCAGTCGACCGGCGCCAGCGGAACCGCCAGCGAGAACGTCAACGATGCGACCGACTCGGACTGCCACACGCGGCCCTGGCGACCGCGGCCCTGGGTCTGGTGCTCGGCCACCAGCAGGCAGGGCTGGTGATCGGCGGTGCGTCGCCCGAAGGCGAGGCTCTCGGTGCTGCGCCGCACCTGGGCCAGATCGCCCTCGCTCGACAGCCGGGTGGCGACGCGGGCGCGGTCAAGCAGGGCGGTGTTGGTCGATGCGATCTGCGAGACCACCTCGAGACTGAGGTTCGGCAGCTTGGGAGCCAGCTGGTGGTAGAGCTGCTCCACGTTCCACTGCAGCCCGCTTTCGGAGGTCATCGTCGGTGAGTTGTTCATCGCGCTTTCGGTGCCAGCATCGTCCCTCGGCAGCTGCGGCTGCCGCAATGGCAGGCGTACTGCTTCTTCAGCTTGGCGGTCTGACGCTCGTCGAGCACCAGACCGTAGTCGTAGAACAGTTCATCACCGGGCTTCAGCGCCCGCAGCGCGCGGATGAATACGCGCCCGTCGGCCTCGTCGGCCTGGCAGTTGGGCTGGCACGCGTGGTTGATCCAGCGCGAACTGTTACCACCGTGCTTGGCGTCAATGACCCAACCGCCGTCGAGGCTGAAGTAAAAGGTGTGGTTCGGGTCGGTCGGGTCGTGAGGGTGCCGGCGCAGGGCTTCGGGCCAGTCGATGACTTCGCCGGTGTATTCGATGATCGACTCGTTGCGGCCGATCGGCGCGACGGCGAAAACACCTTTGCCGTGAACACTGCTGCGTCGGACCTGGATGCGTCGCCCTGAAGAACGATGGGGAGACTTTTCGGCGGTCACTTGCGTCATCGACTTCTTTGGGTACATTGAAATTGTGGGCGCGCGGATGCGTGTGCCCGTGCGCATGCGCGCGAGATGTTGAATTGTAGAGACGAGTGCCTCTGACTAGAAGAGGCATGCGCGCATGACAGCGCCAAAGTGCAGCCTTCCTTGAAAGAAACATGACCAAGACCTTGATCATTGCCGAGAAGCCCAGCGTCGCGCAGGACATCGTGCGCGCGCTCACCCCCGTTGCGGGCAAGTTCGACAAGCAGGCCGACCACTTCGAGAACGACCGCTATGTGGTCACCTCCGCCGTCGGCCACCTGGTGGAGATCAAGGCGCCGGAGGAGTTCGACGTGAAGCGCGGCAAGTGGAGCTTCAACAACCTGCCGGTGATCCCGCCGCACTTCGACCTGGCGCCGATCGACAAGGCCAAGTCGCGACTCACGGCGGTCGTCAAGCTGGTCAAGCGTAAGGACGTGACCGCGCTGATCAACGCCTGTGACGCGGGCCGCGAGGGCGAGCTGATCTTTCGGCTGATCGTGCAGTACGCGGGCAGCGAGAAGAAGCCGATCGACAAGCCGATCCAGCGCCTGTGGCTGCAAAGCATGACACCGCAGGCGATCCGCGACGGCTTCGACAAGCTGCGTGGCGACGCCGAGATGCAGGGCCTGTCCGACGCCGCGCGCAGCCGCAGCGAGGCCGACTGGCTGGTCGGCATCAACGGCACGCGGGCGATGACCGCGTTCAATTCACGCGACGGCGGCTTCTTCCTGACCACCGTCGGCCGCGTGCAGACGCCGACGCTCAGCGTGGTCGTCGAACGCGAGGAGAAGATCCGCAAGCACGTCTCGCGGCCGTACTGGGAGATCAAGGCGACCTTCGCGGCCGTGGCCGGCGAGTACGACGGCAAGTGGTTCGACCCCAAGTGGAAGAAGAACCCGGACGACCCCGAACTGCGCAACGACCGGCTCTGGAACGAGGCCGACGCGCAGGCCATCGCGCAGGCGGTGCGCCAGCAACCCGCCTCGGTCACCGAAGAAGCCAAGCCCAGCACCCAGAGCGCGCCCAGCCTGTACGACCTGACCTCCTTGCAGCGCGAAGCCAACTCGCGCTTCGGCTTCAGCGCCAAGACCACGCTGAGCATCGCGCAGGCGCTGTACGAGAAGCACAAGGTGCTGACCTACCCACGGACCGACAGCAAGGCGCTGCCCGAGGATTACGTGCCGGTGGTGAAGGAAACGATGGCGATGCTGGCCGGCGAGGAACTGCCCGGCCCGCTGCGCGCGCTGTCGGCGCATGCCGGCAAGGCGCTGAAAGAGGGCTACGTCAAACCCAACAAGCGCATCTTCGACAACGCCATGGTGTCGGACCACTTCGCGATTATCCCGACGCTGCAAGCCCCGAAGAGCCTGACCGAGATCGAGGCCAAGCTGTACGACATGGTCGTCAAGCGCTTCCTCGCGGTGTTCTATCCACCGGCCGAGTTCATGGTCACCACGCGGATCTCGACCGTGCAGGCCGCCGGCAAGGCGTTCAGCTTCCAGACCAACGGCAAGGTGATGGTCAAGCCGGGCTGGCTGGCGGTGTACGGGCGCGAAGCGCAGGAAGACGATGCCAATCTGGTCGCAGTGGCACCGGGCGAGGTGGTGCGCACCGAGAACGTCGACGTCAACGCACTCAAGACCAAACCCCCGGCGCGCTACACCGAAGCCACCTTGCTCAGCGCGATGGAAGGCGCCGGCAAGCTGATCGACGACGACGAGTTGCGCGAGGCGATGGCCGAGAAGGGCCTGGGCACGCCAGCCACCCGCGCGCAGACGATCGAAGGGCTGATCCTCGAAAAATACATGGTGCGCGAAGGCCGTGAGCTGATCCCGACCGCCAAGGCCTTCCAGCTGATGACGCTGCTGCGCGGCTTGCAGGTCGAGGAGCTGACCCAGCCCGAGCTGACCGGCAACTGGGAGTACCAGCTCGCGCAGATGGAGCACGGCAAGCTCAGCCGCGATGCCTTCATGGCCGAGATCGCGGTGATGACGCAGCGCATCGTCGCCAAGGCCAAGGAATACGACCGCGACACCATCCCCGGTGACTACGCGACGCTGGCCGTGCCGTGCCCGAACTGCGGCGGCGTGATCAAGGAGAACTACCGGCGCTACACCTGCGTCGGCACGACCGGCGCGGCGGCCTCAGACAACGGCGAAGGCCCGGGCTGCGGCTTCAGCATCAGCAAGATCCCGGGCAGCCGCAGCTTCGAGCTGCCCGAGGTCGAGGCCTTCATCGCGAACAAGAAGATCGGCCCGCTGGAGGGCTTCCGCTCGAAAGCCGGCTGGCCGTTCACCGCCGAGATCAAGCTGGTCTACGACGACGAGATCAAGAACTGGAAGCTCGAATTCGACTTCGGCGACGACGCGAAGGCCGAGGCTGGCGAGCCGGTCGACTTTTCAGAGCAGGAGTCACTGGGCCACTGCCCGAAGGACCAGGGCAAGGTGTTCGAGCACGGCACCAGCTACGTCTGCGAACACAGCGTGGGCGCCAACATCACATGCGACTTCAAGAGCGGCAAGATCATCCTGCAGCAGCCGGTGCCGCGCGAGCAGATGACCAAGCTGCTGCAGACCGGCAAGACCGACCTGCTGGAGAACTTCGTGTCGAACAAGACCCGGCGCAAGTTCAAGGCGCGCCTGGCCTTCGATGCGAAGGAAGGCAAGGTCAGCTTCGAGTTCGAGCCGCGGCCGGTCAAGGTGCCTGCGGCGAAGAAGGTGGCGGCGAAGAAGTCGGGTTGAGGCGCCGGGCTGAACATGCTCGACGACATCAAGAAAACGCTCTGGGCCACCGCCGACAAGCCGGCGCTGAAAGCTTGCTTTCGTCTCTTGCGCGCCAAGTCGCTGCGGCGAAGTGCGCGACATGCATGGAAAAATCAAAATTTCGTACATGACACGACTAACATGTCCAAAAAGTGAATGGTTTTGTACATGTTCAGTTCAGCGAGATGTCTGAATGCCCTTTGACCGCCTCCAGCCCTACAACGACCTTCCCTTGCTCCCGCCCGTCGCCGAGCTGGAGACGAAAGCGGTCTTGAAGCAGGCGATTGCGGCGAATCGGGTGCTGGCCAATCTGCGGGGCCTGGCCGGGCAGATACCCAACCAGGGTGTGCTTATCAGCAGCATCGTGCTGCAGGAAGCTCGGTTGTCGTCCGAGATCGAAAACATCGTCACCACCGACGACGAGCTGTACCGTGCCGATGCCGATGGCACCGGCGGCAAGGCCGATGCGCACACCAAGGAAGTGCTGCGCTACCGCGAGGCGCTGCACCACGGGTTCCACGCGCTGAAGAAGCGTCCGCTGACGACGAACCTGTTCGTCGAGATCGTCCAACTCATCAAGCAAAGCGCGCTGCAGGTGCGAGCCATTCCTGGTGTGGTGTTGAAGAACGATGCAGGCGAGGTGATCTACACACCGCCAGCGGGTGAAGCGGTGATCCGCGACAAGCTCACCAACCTGGAACAGTTCATCCACGCCGAGGACGAACTCGATCCGCTGGTCAAGATGGCGGTGATGCACTACCAGTTCGAGGCCATTCACCCGTTTCCCGATGGCAACGGCCGTACCGGGCGCATCCTCAACCTGCTGTTTCTGGTGGACAAGGGTTTGCTGGACATTCCGGTGTTGTTCCTGTCGCGCTACATCATTGCCAACAAGGCCGGTTATTACGAAGGCCTGCGGGGGGTGACCGAGCGCCAGGACTGGGAAGCCTGGTTGCTGTACATGCTGCGCGCCGTTGAAAGCACGGCGCAGCAAACCTTCGACCAGGTGACCCGCATCCGCGTCGTGATGGAGCGGGTGCGTGAGAACGTGCAGCGCGAAGCCCCAGGCGTCTACAGCAAGGACCTGGTTGAACTGGTCTTTCGGCAGCCGTACACCAAGATCCAGTTCCTGGTGGACGCGGGCATCGCCAAGCGGCAAACCGCATCAGCCTACCTGCAAACGCTGGCGGCCTTGGGCGTGCTGCGTGAAAACAAGCGGGGGCGCGAAAAGTACTACGTCAACGACGCGTTGTTTGCCGAGTTGGCTGCGTGACGACATGGCGAAGGCATCGACATGTTCTGAAAATATGTCGATTGACCGATTTTTTTTAAACACATCCGCGAGACATGTCGATGCCGACGACAGATGCTTCGCGGATATTTGGCGCTCGCCGCCATGACCGAAGACCAGCTCGAACAAGAGGCGTTGGGCTGATGGTCAAGCGCATCTTGCGCAAGTACAAATACCCGCCGGATCACGAGAACGCGGCGGTGGAACTGGTGCTTCAGCAGGCGAAGGCGATGGGCGAGGCCTGGGTGTGAACGGCATCAGCGACAGCGCTGATTTCTTGCGAGTCATGCCGTCGTGTCAGGTATTCATACCCAGCATCGAGCGCCCCACCGATTCGGCCACCTCGATGCCGTCGACGCCCGCCGACATGATCCCGCCCGCGTAGCCGGCACCTTCGCCGGCCGGGTAGAGGCCGCGCACGTTCAGGCTCTGGTGGTCGCGGCCGCGCGTGATGCGCAGCGGTGACGAGGTGCGGGTCTCGACGCCGGTCAGCACCGCGTCGGGCATGTTGTAGCCCTTGATCTGACGATCGAACGCCGGCAGCGCCTCGCGGATCGCGTCGATCGCATACGTCGGCAGGCTGCTGCGATCGCGCTGCCCCAGATCGGTCAGGTGCACGCCCGGCTTGTACGAGGGATCGACGTTGCCGAGCACGCGCGACGCCTGACCGCAGATGAAATCAGCCACCAGTTGCCCTGGCGCCGCGTAGCTGCCGCCGCCCAGCTCGAACGCCCGCGACTCCCACTGCCGCTGGAACGCCATGCCGTCGAGCGGGTTCACCGGCCCGCTCGCCTGACAGTCCTGCCCGCTCTGGCGTCGATAGTCCTGCGGATCGATGCCGACCACGATGCCGGCGTTGGCGTTGCGTTCGTTGCGCGAGTACTGGCTCATGCCGTTGGTGACCACGCGGTCCACCTCCGACGTGGCCGCGACGACGGTGCCGCCCGGACACATGCAGAAGCTGTAGACCGAGCGGCCGTTGCTCGCGTGGTGCACCAGCTTGTAATCGGCCGCGCCGAGGATCGGGTTGCCGGCGTTGGGCCCGTAGCGAGCGCGGTCGATCAGGCCTTGCGGGTGCTCGATGCGAAAGCCGATCGAGAACGGCTTGGCCTCCATGTACACGCTGCGCTCGTGCAGCATCGTGAAGGTGTCGCGCGCGCTGTGGCCGAGGGCCAGCACCACGTGGTCGGCCTCGATCTGTTCGCCGCTGGACAGCGTGACGCCGCGTATCGAGCGCGACTCGCCCGAGCCTTCGATCTGCACATCGCTCACCCGTTGCCCGAACCGAACGCTGCCGCCGAGCGCCTCGATCTCGGCGCGCATCTTCTCGACCACGCCGACAAGCCGGAAGGTACCGATGTGCGGCTTGCTGACCCAGAGGATTTCCTCCGGCGCGCCGGCCTTCACGAACTCGGTTAGCACCTTGCGCGTCAGGTGGCGCGGGTCGCTGATCTGGCTCCACAGCTTGCCGTCGCTGAAGGTGCCGGCACCGCCCTCGCCGAACTGCACGTTCGACTCGGGGTTCAGCACGCCCTTGCGCCACAGGCCCCAGGTGTCCTGCGTGCGCTCGCGCACCGGGCGGCCGCGCTCCAGCACGATGGGTCGCAAGCCCATCTGCGCCAGCACCAGCGCGGCGAAGATGCCGCACGGTCCGAAACCGACGACCAGCGGTCGCGGTCGCCCGGCGGCATGGAAATCGGCGGGCGCATGACCGACGAAACGGTAGCGCGTGTCGGGCGCCACGCGCACCTGCGCATCGCCGGCGTGGCGGGCCAGCACCTCGGACTCGTGTTCGACCTCGCAGTCGATCGTGTAGGTCAGCACCACCGCCGTCTTCTTGCGCGCGTCGACGCCGCGCTTGAAGACGGTGAGAGATGTCAGCGCCGCATCGGGCACGCCGAGGCGTGCGATGACTGCGCGGCGCAGCGCCTCGGGCGGGTGATCCAGCGGCAAGCGCAGTTCATTGATTCGCAACATGGGAAGGGATCGATTCTTTCTCGCATTGTCGGTTCCGTCGCTCCCGCCACGGGCCTTGCCTGCCGCAACGCCGGGCGGTCTGCGGCGCTGGAGCTCAACCGCGCGACAGCAGCTTTTCTTCGGCGCGCGCCAGCGGCTCGGGCAGGCCCGACAGCACCAGCGTGTCGCCGGCCGTTAGCACCAGGTGGTCGTCC
This sequence comes from Burkholderiaceae bacterium, assembly GCA_030654805.1. Lineage (GTDB taxonomy): Bacteria > Pseudomonadota > Gammaproteobacteria > Burkholderiales > Burkholderiaceae_C > PBB1. Next base: position 41,448 of record JAURWR010000125.1, on the reverse strand, counting down.
GGCCGCGTCACCGCGCCCGAGGCGCGTCGCACCGAAGCGACCGACACGCCCACCGCATGCAGCGCCTGATCGCCCAGCGTCTGGCCGATGCACCCGCTGGCGACTGGCAGCGTGACGCTGTGCAGACGCATGTTGCCCAACTCATCGAAGGTGTCGTCGTCGGCGCCGTGGAAGTAGCCGCGCAGCAGGCCGTAGCGCGCGTCGCGCTGATCCTGCACGACGCGGATCACGCGGCGCATCGGCACGCCGACGAGTGCGAGTGCGTGGCTGGCCAGCATCAGCGAGCCCTCGATCGCCTCGGGCACGACCTCGGTTGCGCCGGCAGCCTGCAGCTTTTCGAGGTCGCTGTCGTCGTTGGTGCGCACGATAACCGGCACCTTCGGCGCGTGTTCCTGCACCAGCCGCAGGATCTTCAGCGCCGACGGCGTGTCGTGGTAACTGACGACCACCGCATTGGCGCGCGCCAGGCCGGCGGCCATCAGGCTCTGCAGCCGCGCGGCATCGCCGAACACGACGCTCTGGCCGGCGGCGGCGGCCTGCCGCACGCGGTCGGGATCGAGGTCCAGCGCCATGTACGGGATGCGCTCGGTTTCGAGGATGCGGGCCAGGTTCTGCCCGCTGCGTCCGTAGCCGGCGATGATGACGTGGGCCTCGGTGTTGATCGCGCGTTTGGCGATGGTGGTCATCGCGACCGACTGCATCAGCCAGTCGCTGGTGCTCAGGCGCATCACGATGCGGTCGCTGTAGTTGATCAGGAACGGCGACGCCAGCATGCTGAGCACCATGCTCGCCAGCACCGGGCTGATCCACTGCGGTTCGATCAGCTGCTGCTGCGCACCCAGCGTCAGCAGCACGAAGCCGAACTCGCCGGCCTGCGCCAGGTAGAGGCCAGTGCGCAATGCGGTGCCCGACGGCGTGCCGAACAGGCGCGCCAGCACCGTCACCAGCGCGAACTTGACCCCCACCGGCAGCAGCGACAGCAGCAGCACCAGTTGCCACTGGTCGAGCACTGGGCGCCAGTCGAGCTTCATGCCGATGGTGATGAAGAACAGCCCCAGCAGCACGTCGTGGAAGGGTCGGATGTCGGTCTCGACCTGATGCTTGTATTCGGTCTCAGCGATCAGCATGCCGGCGACGAAAGCACCCAGTGCCAGAGACAGCCCGAAGTGCTCCGTCAGCCATGCCAGCCCGAGCGTGACCAGCAGCAGGTTCAGGATGAACAGCTCCTCGCTCTTGCGGCGCGCCACCAGCGTGAGCCACCAGCGCATCAGCTTCTGCCCGCCGACCAGCAGCACGCCGAGCAGCACCGAGGCTTTCAGTGCCGCCCAGCCGAGCGTCACCACCATGTCCCTGCCGCCCGAGTCGAGCGCGGGGATCAGCACCAACAGCGGCACCACGGCCAGATCCTGGAACAGCAGCACGCCCATCACGCGGCGGCCGTGTTCGCTTTCGAGTTCGAGCCGGTCGGCCATCATCTTGACCACGATGGCGGTGCTCGACATCGCCATCGCCGACGCCAGCACGACCGCGCCCTGCCACGTGAGCTGCCACGGTTTCGCGGTGAAAGAGAACAGCCATGCCAGCACGAGGTGTCCCGCCAGGGTGCCGACGATGGTCAGAAGCACTTGCGCCAGACCGAGTCCGAATACCAGCTTGCGCATGCTCTTCAGCTTGGGCAGATTGAATTCGAGCCCGATCACGAACATCAGGAACACCACGCCGAATTCGGCCAGGTACCGCACGCCGGCCGAATCCTTGGCCAGCGCCATCGCGTTCGGGCCGATGACGACGCCGACCGCCAGATAACCCAGCATCGGCGGCAGCTTGGCCAGGCGGCACAGCACCACACCGGCGACTGCGGCGACGAGGTAAAGCAGGGCCAACTCAAGGGTGGAAGCCATCGATTCTTTGAAACCGAGCAGAGGTGACGGGCAAGGGTCGCAGAGGCGTGCGTGCGGCAGCGGGCTCCTAGAATGCGGCACCCTTTGTGGTTCGATCCTAATGGACGCCCCAGCCCGCACCGTGCCAGCACACCACCGCCCCGTCGACGCCTCTGCCCCTGGCTCCTTTGACGCCGGGCGGGCCTTGCGCCTCGCGCACGAGACCTTCGACATCGAAGCGCAGGCGCTGATCGGGCTGAAGGCGCGTCAGGGCGCGAGCTTCGGGCGTGCCGTTGAGGCCATGTTGCGCTGCACGGGCCGGGTCGTCGTGATGGGCATGGGCAAGAGCGGCCATGTGGGGCGCAAGATCGCGGCCACGCTGGCGTCGACCGGCACGCCGGCGATGTTCGTGCACCCGGCCGAAGCCAGTCACGGCGATCTCGGCATGGTGACTCCGGGCGATGTGGTGCTGGCGATTTCCAACTCGGGCGAGAGCGACGAGATCGGTGCCTTGCTGCCTGCACTGAAGCGCCTGGGCGTGACGCTGGTCAGCATGACTGGTCGGCCCGACTCGGTGCTTGCTCAGCACGCCGACATCGCGCTCGACTGCGGGGTGGATCAGGAGGCGTGCCCGCTGAATCTGGCGCCAACCGCCAGCACGACCGCACAGATGGCGCTGGGCGATGCGCTTGCCGTGGCGCTGCTCGATGCGCGCGGCTTCCGCGAAGCCGACTTTGCCCGCTCGCACCCCGGTGGCAGCCTCGGCCGCAAGCTGTTGATCCACGTGCGCGATCTGATGGTGTCGGGCGACGACGTCCCGTGCGTGGCACCCGATGCCAGCTTCGGCGAGTTGCTGCGCGAGATGACTGGCAAGGGACTCGGCTTCACTGCGGTGGTCGATCCCGGGCAGCAGGTGTTGGGCATCTTCACCGATGGCGATCTGCGCCGCCTGATCGAGCGCGGGCACGACTTGCGCTCGCTGACCGCACGCGAGGTCATGCATGCCAGCCCGAGGGTGATCCGCGACGACGCCTTGGCCGTCGATGCTGCCGGCCTGATGGAGCAGCACCGCGTGACCGGCGTGCTGGTGACCGATGCCGATGCGCGTCTGGTCGGTGCACTGAACCTGAATCAGCTGATGCGGGCGAAGGTGCTTTGATGGTGCCCATGGCGCGCCGCGAATCTCGACCGCTGAATCCGGTGCTGTCATTCGCACCTGAATTGCTGTTGTCCGCGCAAGGCATCCGCGCGGCCATCTTCGACGTCGATGGCGTGCTCACCGATGGATGTCTCTACATCGGTGAGCACGGCGAGCAGTTCAAGGCCTTCAACAGCCTCGATGGACACGGGCTGAAGCTGCTCGCGCAGGGCGGCATCACGCCGGTGGTGATCACCGGGCGCGATTCACCGGCCGTGCGCCGCCGCATTGCCGACCTTGGCATTGCACATGCCGTTTACGGTGCGCGTGACAAGCTCGCTGCTGCGGCCCAGATGATGGGCGAGCTGCAACTCGACTGGGACACGCTTGCAGTGATGGGCGACGACTGGCCCGACCTGCCGCTGATGACGCGCGCCGCTTTCGCTTGCGCCCCGGCCAATGCGCATGCCGAGGTGCGTGCCGCAGCACACCATGTGACGCGAGCCACCGGCGGTGGCGGCGCTGCGCGTGAATGCTGCGACCTGCTGCTGATGGCCGCCGGCCGCTATGCGGCGCTGCTGAGCGGTCACCTGACCACACTCGATCAGGCGCCATGACGCGACCGTTGCACTGGTTGCCGAGGTGGCCGAGTTGACCGTCGGCGATTCGACACTGTTGCCAGTCGACGAGCCTGCCGAGCGGCGTTTCGTGCGGCCTTGGTATCGGCGCGTGCTGAGTGGTTTGACGGCGTATCTCCCGCTCGTGCTGATGGCGCTGCTGGCCTTGGCCACCTGGTGGCTGGTCAAGAACACGCCCCTGTACCAGGGCGAGAAACCGGTGCTCGCACCGCGCCACATTCCCGATTACACGATGCGCCAGTTCACCGTGCAGCGGTTCGCCATCGAGGGCAGCCTGCGGGTGCAGATTGAGGGCGATGAACTGCGCCACTACCCCGACACAGACACGCTTGAAATGGACAATGCACGCGTTCGATCGATCGGTCCCGACGGCCACGTCACCCTGGCCACCGCAAAGCATGCGCTCTCGAATGGCGATGGTTCGGAGGTGCAACTGACCGGTCAGGCACACGTCGTGCGGGAGGCGTATGCGTCCGGCCACAGCGTCGAGGAGGCTGTCGATTTCAAGGGCGAATTCCTGCACGCATTCCTGCGAACCGAGCAGATTCGATCGCACCTGCCGGTGACGATCACGCGGGGTGGCACCCAGCTGCAAGGCACCTCGATGAGCTACGACAACCTGTCGCGCGTGGCCCAGTTCAATGGCCGCGTGAAGGCGAGCTTCCTGCCGGCGTCGGCTCCGCTCATTTCAACGGGGCGTGCTTCCCCCAAAGCGACGGCCAAACCAGCAGGAAAACCCATGCCTGAACCAGCGGGTGCAGCCCAGCGCTGACGCGTCGATCGTGGGATGCGACCGGAGTCGGTTTTCGTGACAGCGCCACTCGCGTACATCACTGGCGCCTCCAGCGGCATCGGGCTGGCACTTGCCGAACGTTTTCAGCAGGCCGGGTACCGGCTCGCGCTGGTGGCCCGTCGCGCGCCGGAGATCACTGCCTGGGCGCAGGCGCGAGGACTGGATTCATCGACCTGCGCGGTGTATGCGGCCGATGTGCGCGACGTCGACGCCATCACCGCCGCCGGACGCGATTGCATCGTTCGGCAAGGGCTGCCCGACGTCGTCATTGCCAATGCTGGCATCAGCCTCGGCATGGACACGGCCGAATTCAACGACCTCGACGTGATGCGGGCCACCTACGAGACCAACTGCCTCGGTATGGCCGCGACCTTTCAACCCTTCGTGCGTGCCTTCTTCGAGCGCCGACGAGGCACGCTGGTCGGCATCGCCAGCGTCGCCGGCGTCCGGGGGCTGCCGGGACACGGGGCTTACTGTTCGAGCAAGGCGGCGGCCATCAGTTATTGCGAAAGCCTGCGCGGCGAATGCCGGCCCTTCGGTGTCAAGGTGGTGACGCTCAGTCCGGGTTATGTGGACACGCCGCTGACGCGCGAAAACCAATATCTGATGCCGTTTCTGATGCGGCCCGAAGCGTTTGCTGAACGGGCTTTTCGCGCCATCGAGAAAGGCGTCAGCCACCGGGTGATCCCTTGGCAAATGGGTGTCGTCGCGGTTTTGCTTCGTGTGCTTCCGAATGCGTGGCTCGATCGCGCGCTGGCGGGCCGCCCTCGCAAACATCGCCAGCAGAAAAGCGGCGGCTGAAAACAAAACGGCTGCACTTTGCAGTGCAGCCGTTTGATTTGTCAGCGTATCGGTTGAGCGGATTGATTCCCGTGAGGTGATCGCTCTCGCTTCAAGCGGATCTGGGTGTCAGGTCAGTAGCCGCCGCGGCTTCCACCGCCACCGCCACCACCGTAGCCGCCGCCACCACCGGAGCGACCACCGCCGCCACCGCCATAGCCACCGCCGCCGCCGGAACGACCTGCGCCGCCACCGCCACCACCGAAGCCACCACCACCGCCGCCACCGAAGCCACCACCACCGCCGGAGCGGCCACCACCACCACCGCCGAAGCCGCCTGGGCGCTCCTCACGGGGCCGTGCCTCATTGACGACCAGAGCGCGACCGTCCATTTGCTGGCCGTTCATGCCGTTGATGGCCGACAGGGCTTCCGCATCGGAGCCCATTTCCACGAAACCAAAGCCCTTGGATCGACCGGTTTCGCGGTCCATCATGACTTTCGCCGACGACACCGTGCCGAACTGAGCGAACGTTTGTTGAAGATCGTCGTCTCGTACGTTGTACGAAAGGTTACCGACGTAGAGTTTGTTGCCCATTGCGAGCGCCTTTCTTTCCAGAAAACACAGAATATCTGTGTAGCTTCAACCTATCCTGACCCATTCAAGCAAAGGCGCTGCTACTGAACACAGAATTTTCATTATCAATTAATTGATCGATCTTCGGCAAAGGCTTCTCAAAGTGCTTGTCAAGAAAGTGTTGTTTTGGGGATACCCCGTGTCACAGCCCCCGGGCAGAGGGCAAGCCGTGGCAAGTTAGTGAGCGCTCATGACCGATGCAGCGCCCCACAATCGGGCATGGAAATCTTCAAACCCCTGATCGCACTGCTGGCGATCGTCAATCCCATCGGGGTCGTACCGTTCTTCATCCATTTCACTCAGAACTTCACCGCAGAGCAGCGCCGACGCACGATCCGGGTCAGTGCATTCAGCGCCTTTGTGGTCATCGCCACCAGCGCACTGGCGGGATTGCAGATCATCCAATTCTTCGGGATTTCTCTGGCTTCGTTTCAGGTCGGTGGAGGGTTGCTTCTGTTGATCTCGGCCGTCCAGATGCTCAATGCGCAGCCCGCAGAAGCCCGCAAGGAAGACGTGACCGAAGGCTCCAGCAAGGTCGATGCAGGCGCCAGCATCGCGGTGGTGCCGCTGACCATTCCGCTGCTGACCGGCCCGGCCACCATCTCGACGATGGTCATCTATGCCGAGAAGACCCGCCACTGGTGGCAGCTCGCTGTGCTGGTCGGTTACGGTGTCGTCGTCGCGCTTGCGACTTACGCTGTCTTCAGTGCTTCGGGGCGCATTGCCCGGGCACTGGGACAGACCGGGATCGACATCATGACCCGGCTGATGGGTCTGATCCTCGCGGCGCTGGCTGTCGAGTTGCTCGCCGACGGTCTGCAGAAGCTGTTTCCCATCCTCGCCAATTCGATTCCCTGACGCATCGCCCCCCATGAGCGAACAGACCAACCAAACGACCTACGACTACATCATCTGCGGCGCGGGCACCGCAGGCTGCCTGCTGGCGAACCGGCTCTCTGCCGACCCGACGAAGCGAGTGCTGCTGATCGAAGCCGGCGGCAACGACGACTACGCCTGGATCCACATTCCTGTCGGCTACCTGCGTTGCATCGGCAATCCGCGCACCGACTGGATGTTTCGGACCGACGCAGAGCCCGGCTTGAACGGCCGCTCGCTCCGGTATCCCCGCGGCAAGGTGCTGGGCGGCTGCAGCAGCATCAACGGCATGATCTACATGCGTGGCCAGGCCCGCGACTACGACGGCTGGGGCGCGGGCGACGGGTTCGGCCCGAACCCCGGTTGGAGCTGGGCGGACTGCCTGCCGCACTTCATGAAGCACGAGGATTTCCACAAGGGCGCCGATGCGTTCCATGCGGCGCCCGGGTTCGATCCGAGCGGCGAGCGTCAGGGAGGCGAGTGGCGCGTTGAGCGGCAGCGGCTGCACTGGCCGATCCTCGACGCTTTCGCTCAAGCAGCGCAGCAGGCGGGTCTGCCGGCCACCGACGATTTCAATTGCGGGAGCAACGAAGGCGTCGGCTACTTCGAGGTCAATCAGCGCAAGGGCCTGCGCTGGAACGCCACCAAGGGCTTCCTGCGGCCGATCGAGAACCGAGAGAACCTTCAGTTGTGGACGGGCGCGCACGTCTCGCGAGTGCTGCTTGACCCCGGCCCGAGCAACGGTTCATGGGAAGGTCGCCCGCACGCCGTCGGTGTCGAGGTGTTGCCGCGGGGCAATCGTGGCGACGAGAACCGTGGCGCGCCGTTGCAGGTGCGTGCAAGGATCGAGGTGATCCTGTGCGCCGGTGCCATTGGCACGCCGCAGTTGCTGCAGCTGTCGGGCATTGGCCCTGCTCAGGCACTGCAGTCGCTGGGCATCGCAGTGAAGCACGCTCTGCCAGGCGTTGGCGAAAACCTGCAGGATCACCTTCAGCTGCGTTCGGTGTATGCCGTCGAGGGCACCCAGACCCTGAACACCCGATCGCGGTCGCTCTGGCGGAAGGCGCAGATGGCGATCGAGTACGCGCTGCGGCGATCGGGTCCGCTCAGCATGGCGCCGTCGCAGCTGGGCGCGTTCACACGCAGCGATCCCGGTCAGCCGCACCCGAACATCGAATATCACGTGCAGCCCCTGTCGCTCGACGCCTTCGGCGAGCCGCTGCATGCGTTCGACGCCTTCACCGCCAGCGTGTGCCACTTGAATCCCGCCAGCCGTGGGCGAGTCAGCCTGCGCAGCGCCGACTCGACCGAGGCGCCTGGCATCCAGCCGAATTACCTGAGCACCGCCGAAGACCGGCGCATCGCGGCCGATGCGTTGCGGACCACGCGGCGCATCGTCGCGCAGCCGGCGTTGGCCGCCTATCGGCCGCGCGAGGTGAAACCCGGGGTGCAGTACCAGACCGACGACGAACTGAGCCGCTTGGCTGGCGACATCGGTACGACGATCTTCCATCCGGTCGGCACCGCGAAGATGGGTCCGGCGAGCGATCCGCAGGCCGTGGTTGACGCCCGACTGCGCGTCCACGGGGTCACCGGATTGCGCATCGCCGATGCGAGCGTGATGCCGACCATCACCAGCGGCAACACCGCGTCGCCGACGCTGATGATTGCCGAGCGCGCCGCGCATTGGATCGCCGAGCAGGCGCGCTACGCCTGAACAGAAGGGGCTTCCCGTTCGGCCCGCGCAGCAGAAAGAGGCACGCCCTCACGACAGCAGCTGCTTGCGGGCACGGTGCAGACGCACGAACAGGTTTTCCTCGCTGATGTCGAGCGTGCGGCACACCATGCCGGTCGGCTGGTCCTGCAGCACGCGCAGGTGCATCACGTCGCGCAGACCGGCCGGCAGCGCGTTGATGCGGGCCAGCGTGTGGGCCAGGAATTCGCGCTGTTCGGCCAATTCGTCGGGTCGAGGCTGAGGGCACTCGAAGGCCATCGCGCCGTGGGCCAGGCTTTCGCCGTCGTCGCCCATGCTGTCGCTGTCATCGAGACTGTCAAAGCCCGCGCGCTGGCGCACCAGGTCGACGATCTTGTGCTTCAGGATGCCAGTCAGCCACGAGCGCAGCGCCGAGCGGCCGCCAAACGAAGCTCGGCCAGACAGCACCGCCTCGAAGACGTCATGCACCACGTCCTCGGCCAGCATCGGGTCGTGCAGTTTGCGCTGGGCGAAACGCACCAGGTGACTGCGGTGGGCGACCAGATCGGCCCAGGCTACCGGGGTCGCCGTGAACGAAGCGATGTCGAAGGGCGCGGTGGTGGGGGCGAGGGTGGCTTGCATGAGGGCTCCAGATCGGTTGAATCGATGGAGTGACTGTGGCGACCGCACCTCGCGCCACCCTCGCCGAACATCACAGCCACCTAACATTTGCAAGGTAAGAACCGGAGGCGCGGCGCGACAATTCGCTTATGCCTGCCCACATCCTCGTTGCCGAAGACCAGACCGACATCCGCGACCTGCTGGTGATGAACCTGCAACAGGCGGGATACGAGGTGACCGCCGTCGTCGACGGCGTGGCCGCGCTGGCGAGCCAAAACGAGCTGGCGAGCGACCTGCTGATCCTCGATCTGATGATGCCGGGATTGGACGGTCTGGAGGTCTGCAAGGCGCTGCGCAGTCGCGGTCGCAGCACGCCGATCCTGATGCTGACCGCCAAGTCGACCGAGCTCGATCGGGTTCTCGGCCTCGAACTCGGCGCGGACGATTACCTGACCAAGCCGTTCTCGCTGGCCGAGCTGCTGGCGCGCGTGAAAGCACTGCTGCGGCGGGCCGACCTGGTGCGCGCGGCGCAGACCGGCGCTGGTGCGCCCGGGCAATCCGCCGGCACGACGCTGCGCAACGGCGACCTCGAGATCCTGCCGGTCAAGCGCCAGGTGCGTGTGCGCGGTGCGCTGCTCGACTTCACGGCTCTGGAGTTCGATCTGCTGCTGCACTTCGCCCAGCACCCCGGCCACGTGTTCTCGCGCGGCCAACTGCTGAACGCGGTGTGGGGCTACACCCACGACGGCTACGAGCACACCGTGACAACGCACATCAACCGCCTGCGCGCCAAGCTCGAAGCCGACCCGATGCGCCCGCAGCTGATCCTCACCGTCCGCGGCGCCGGCTACAGGATGCGCGAGGCGCCACAGTGAGCCGCCTCGCGCATCGTCTGGCCGTGAGTTCGCCGCAGTCGGTGGTGGGTCGATCGGCGGCATGAGCGTTCGCTTCAAGATCGCACTGACGATCTTCATCACCGGGGCGCTGACCGCCCTGGGCGTGATCGCCACCGTGCTGTTCGCGTTCGAGCGCTTCGAGCACGAGACCACCTACCACCGCGCCAATGCCTTCCTGACACGGGTCGGCACCACCTACAACGGCATGCTCGACATGCAGCAGCGGCACCCGGAGGAGTTCGCCGTCTTCCTTCGCAGCCTGCTTTTCTTCGAACCCGACAGCCAGCTGTACCTGCTGCGTGCCGATGGGTCGGTCATCGTTTCGACCAGCGCCATGCCGCTGCCACCGAACTACAAGGTGGCTCTGAATCCGGTGATGCAGGCGATGGGTCCGATGCCGATGCCCTACGTGATGGGCGACGACCCCGAACGGCCGGGTGAGGACAGTGGCGCGATCATCGCCGCGCTGCCATTGACCCATGCGGTCATCCGCCCGGATCAGCCGGTCGCGGGCTACCTTTACCTGGTGTGTCAGAAGCCGATCGCCTCCGAGGGCCGGGCGGAGGCGTTCCGCAGCACCTTTGCTCGGCCGGCGCTGGCGTCGATCCTGGCGGTGGTGGTGCTGGCGACCTTGCTCACCGCCTGGATCACTGCCACCGTGACCCGGCCCTTGCGGCGCCTCACCGAAGCCGTCGCCACCGTGCAGCGTGACGGCCTGACGGCCGGCGCCGCCACCGAAGCGGCGCTGGTCCGCGCGCCTGACAGCTTCGAGTTCAACTCGGCGCGCGACGAGTTCGGGCAGCTGGCGAGCGGCTTTCGGGCGATGCTGTCGACGCTGCGCACGCAGTGGGAGGCGCTGCGCCGCCTCGATCACTTTCGCCGCGAGGGCGTCAGCAACCTGTCGCACGACCTGCGCTCGCCGTTGACTGCCACCACCGCCTGCCTCGAAACGCTGGACGCGCGCTGGGGCGCCGATCCGACTCGCGCAGCCGATCGGCAACTGGTCGAGGTGGCTCTGCGCAACACCCGCAACGCGGCGCGGCTGGTGCAGTCGCTGGGCGATCTCGCGCAGCTCGACGAGCCCGAGTTCAAGCTGCACACCGAGGTGCTCGACGCCGCTGAACTGCTCGATGACATCGCGCTGCGTTTCGCGGCACGCGCCGCGAAGCAGGGCGTCGAGTTGGTGGCAGCACCGCCCGAGGTGGATGCGCTGCCTACCGTGGTCGCCCTCGACATCGAACTGTTCGAGCGCGCGGTGGCCAACCTGATCGACAACGCACTGAAATTCTGTCCGGCCGGCGGCCGCATCACGCTGGCTGCACGACGGGTGCCGCACGGTGGTGGGCCTGCCGTTTCGAGGGTCGAGGTCAGCGTCACAGACACCGGCCCGGGCATCTCGGCCGCCGACATCGCGCACCTCTTCGACCGCTTCTATCAGAGCCGCCACAGCGTGGAACCGGCCTCGTCCGAAGGTGGCAAGGGTCTCGGGTTGGCGATCGTCAAGCGCATCGCCGAGCTGCACGGCGGTGGCGTCTCGGTGACCAGCACCCCGGGGGTCGTCACCACGGTGACGTTGTCGCTGCCCGTCGGATGAGTCGCCGCAGTCGGTGTTGCCCGGATGCCGTTGGGGTCTGACCGTGACCGCCACGCAACATCGCAGGGAAACCCCGTATGCACCCCCAGGGGGTGCCCCCCTAGAGTCACTTTTCTCGCGGAGGCACCTTCCGGTGACTTCCAGCTGCGGGGGTGATGAGGAGACATAAATAGCGGAGGGAGGCGTATCGCCTCACTGACGCATCGGCAGTGCCGCACCATCGGCCCATGTCAAAATCGAAAGGCGCCGACACTGTCGGCGCCTTTTCTTTTTCTGAGGCCCTCCTTGCGCCCTGTCGCACCTGGCGCACCTGGGTCACGCCCCGCCCGATGTTTGACACCGCCATCCTGACGCTGGCTTCGTTGTTCGCTGGTTTCGTCGATGCCATCGTCGGCGGCGGCGGACTGGTGCTGGTGCCGGCGCTGTTCGGTGTCTACCCCGGGGCAGCTCCGGCCACTCTGTTCGGCACCAACAAGGGCGCAGCGGTATGGGGAACGGCCTGGGCCACCGGGCAGTACGCCCGACGCGTGAAATTGCCGTGGGACGCGTTGCTGCCGGCTGCCGTTGCCGCGTTCATGGGCAGTTTCTTCGGCGCTTGGACCATCACCGTGGTCGAGCCGACCGGGTTGCGCCGAGCCCTGCCGTTCGTGCTGCTGGCCGTGCTGATCTACACGCTGGCTCGCAAGGACCTTGGGCGATCGCATGTGCCGCAGCATCAAGGGCGCGCACAGGCAGCGCTGGCCAGTGCCATCGGCGCGGGGATCGGGTTCTACGACGGGTTTTTCGGCCCGGGCACAGGCAGTTTCTTCGTCTTCCTGTTCGTGCGCGTGCTGGGCTTCGACTTCCTCCACGCCAGCGCCAGCGCCAAGCTGCTCAACACCGCGACCAACGTGGCCGCCCTGATCCTGTTTGCGAGCAAGGGCCATGTCTGGTGGCATTTGGCGGGCGTGATGGCCGTGGCCAACGTTGTCGGCAGCTTGCTCGGCACCCGCCTTGCGCTGCACCACGGTGCTGGCTTCGTGCGCAGTGTGTTCGTCTGCGTGGTGACCGCGCTGATCGCGAAGACCGTCTGGGACGGCTATTTCGCCACCGGCTGATGTCGGGTGCTCGGCCTGCGCCGGCCATCGAATTGCACGGTCGCGACCCCGTTGTTCGCGGCAATGCCAGGCTGGTGGTTGCCTACCATCGGATGAACGTCAATCATCTGACTGGAAGACTGCGATGCCCGTCGATCCCGAACTGCGTGCACTGAACATTGATATCCCGGCACAGCCGGAATCGCTGGTGAAACTGTCGGTCCTGCTTGCCGAAGACGAGGTGAACCTGCAGCAGGTCAGCGCGTTGATCGAATCCGACATGGCCCTGGCCTCTGCGGTGCTGAAGGCGGTCAATTCGTCGCTGTACGGGCTGTCGGGCCGGGTGCAGAGCGTGCATCAGGCGATCACCTACCTCGGCACGCGCGAGGTCGCGGCCGTCACTTTCGAAATGGGCCTGCGTGCGGTCTTTCCGGGTGCGCCGGAGCTGGCGCCGGTGTGGGAACGCGCCGCCGTGCGCGGCCTGCTGATGGGACGCATCGGATACGCGATCGGTGTCGACCCGTGGGCCTCCCACTCGGCCGGACTGTTCGAGGAGTGCGGCAAGGCGGTGTTGTTCCGCCATGCGACCGCACGCTACAAGCCACTGATGAAGAATGCTGTGGACGACGAGGAACTGGCATTCCTCGAGCACCAGGAATTCGGCGTCAGCCACGACGCGCTGGGTGCAGCTCTCTGCGAAAGCTGGGGTCTCGCGCCAGCGGCGGTGCACAGCGTGCGCTTCCACGTGGTCGTCAACGCGACCCGTGAATTGCCGGTTCAGTTGCAGCGCCGTTCGATTTGCGTGCTGTCGGCGGTCGCCCATGCGCTGATGACCGACCCGGAAACGCTCGAAGAGGTCGTCAACGCGGTCGCTCCGCAGGCGCAACTCGAACCCGAGCTCGTGCTGCGTGGCGCGCGGCGGGTGCAGGCACAGATCGAGAATGCCGTGGAGAACGCTGCATGAACGTCCGCATCGTGCGGCTTCTGACGTCGCAGCGGGTTCGGCGGGCCTGAGCTGCGGCGCAGGCGATGGGCAGCTCGGACTTTCTTTCAGGCGGAGGGCCGCGACCTGGCTCACGCGTGTTGGCCGACTCGACGCCGGGGCGTCGGGCCCACGAGTCCGTGACGGTCGGCCGCCGGCCGCCGGTGCTGCAATGCAGCCGTCGCCCGACCCAAATGTCACTGTTCGACAGCCCCGAACATCGCGGCAACCCGACCGGCCTCCCCGAGGCCGGTGCGGCCTTCGGTGACGATTCCCAAGCCGTCGCACCCCCGGACGCATCCGTCCGCTCCGGTGACTGACCCGGCTGGTACCCCCCCATGGATCAGCCGACCACGGCTTGGTCGCTGCGGGTGTCCCCTCGGTTGTCCTTCCAGGCGATGCCGACCGTATCGCCGGGCTTTGCGTTCGTCAGCCTGAACTGAAGGAACGGGTTCGCAGACACGCCCGGCCCCCACTGCGCGGTCATCACCGGTTGTCCGTTCAGCGTGGCCGTCAGCTCTGCGATGTGCCAGGCCGGGATCGCCGTGCCGGACGCGTCCCTGCGCTGCCCGCTTTCCATCGCGTGCGTCATCAGCACACGCACCACGGCACCGTTGCCCTGGACGGTGGCGCGGATGCGGCTGGGTTGTCCCATCGATTTCTCCGTCAGCCGCCGCAGCCGCCGAGCGTGACCTTCACGTCCTTGACGCTGTAGAACACGCGGCCATCGGCCAGCATCGCCACCGCGTAGACGTTCGAACTTTCGGCCATCTTGATGCGCAGCGCGACGTTCGCGTCGATGGCATCGGACAGGTCGAAAACCGCCAGCAGCACCGTCGGGTTCTTCTCGACCAGCAGGGCGAGGCGCTGCACGCCCGGCAGCGCCGTCGACACGCCCGCAGGCACCGCCGCGCCGTTGTCGGCCAGGTCGGGGATGGTCAGCACCACCGCGTCGCTCAGGGTTGGCCGAGCAGCGCCCAACGCTTCAAGCACCGTTTCGAACGAATGCGCACCGAAGGCGGCCGCGTTCCAGTCGGAGGGCGTGAGTTGCGCGGACGCGGTGCCCGGCAGCAGCCCGGCACCGGCCAGCCAGCCGGCGACCGCGAGGCTTTGCTTCAGCGCGTCGCGACGCGTGTGGGTGGCGCGGTTCTTCATCTGGAAGCCACTTGTGTCGCGGCCCGGTAGCCACGCGGAATGGCCCCGATCAAACGCCTTGTGTAATCCTGCTGGGGCGCATCGAGGATCTGCGCGACGCTGGCCTGTTCGACCACCTCGCCGTCTTTCATCACCAACACCTCGTCGGCCATGAAGCGCACCACCGCGAGGTCGTGGCTGATGAAGACGTAGGCCAGGCCCAGCTCGTCCTGCAGGTCCTTCAGCAGGTTCAGCACCTGCGCCTGCACGCTGACATCGAGCGCGCTGACCGCCTCGTCGAGCACCAGCACCTCGGGGCTCAGCGTCAGGCAGCGCGCGATCGCGATGCGCTGGCGCTGGCCGCCGGAAAATTCGTGCGGGTAGCGCGCCATCGCGGACGCGTCCAGGCCGACCTTGAGCAGCAGCGTGTGGGCGCGCGCTTCGCGGTCGTCCTGTCCGTTTTTGCCACGGTCTCCGATGCCGTGGATCGCCATCGGTTCGACCAGCGTCTGGCCCACGGTGAAGCGCGGATTCAGGCTCGCGTACGGGTTCTGGAACACCACCTGCAAGCGACGGCGCATCGGCAGCAACTGGCCTTTCGTCAGCGCGAGCAGGTCCTGTCCGTCGAAGCGAACCTCGCCGCCGACCGGCCCGCCCGTCGGCTCGTGCAGCCGCAGCAGCGCCAGTCCCATCGTCGTCTTGCCCGAGCCCGATTCGCCGACCACGCCCAGCGTGTGGCCGCGTCGCAGTTGGAAGGTGACGCCGCGGCCGTCGCGGCCGACCGCCTTGAATTCGGTGCGGCCGAACAAGCCGCGCGGAATCCAGAAGCTCTTGGTCAGCGCGCGGGCTTCGAGGATCACCAGCGCGTTCGGGTCTTTAACGGCCGCCGCCTTCGCCACCTTCGCAGCCACGCCATCCTGCGCCGCGATGTGCTCGTCGATCACCATCAGCCGCGGCCCGGTGCGCGCCAGCGTCGGCCGGCACGCCAGCAGCGCGCGGGTGTAGGCATCCTGAGGGTTGGCGAAGATGTCGGCCACCGGGCCCTGCTCGCGGATCGTGCCCTGGCGCATGACGACCACCCGGTCGGCAATCTCGCCGACCACACCGAGGTCGTGGCTGATGAACAGCATGCTCATGCGCCGCTGAGCCTTGACGCCGGCCAGCAATTCCAGGATCTGGCGCTGGATCGTCACATCGAGCGCGGTGGTCGGCTCGTCGGCGATCAGCAGCTTGGGCTCGCACGACAGCGCCATCGCGATCATCACGCGCTGCTGCTGGCCGCCCGACAACGCGTGCGGGTACGCGCCGAGGCGACGCTTCGGCTCGGGCAGGCCGACCTCGGCGAGCAGCGCTTCGGCGCGCGCCATCGCCTGACGGGCGCTCAGGCCCAGGTGCTTCATCAGCGGCTCGCACACCTGCTGGCCGACGGTGAACACCGGGTTCAGCGACGACATCGGGTCCTGGAACACGCAGGCGATGTCCTTGCCGCGCAGCGCCTGCAACTCGTGCCGCGTCGCCGCCAGCAGGTCGCGGCCCTGGAAGCGGATCGCACCTTGCCGTTCGGCGTTGTCGGGCAGCAGGTTCAGGATCGACATCGCGGTGACGCTCTTGCCCGAACCCGACTCGCCGACCAGCGCGACGGTGGTGTTCTCGGGGATGTCGAAGCTGACGCCGATGCCATCACGGCCGACCGCCTGAGTGCGCTGCACGACGCCGCCCTGCTTGCCGGTGCGGAACGACACCCGCAGGTCATTCAGACTCAGCAGCGGCTGGCTTTTGGGTAGGACAGCCATCACTCCAGCCCCCGCAGCTTCGGATCGAGCGCGTCGCGCAGCGCGTCGGTGAACAGCGAGAACGCGGTGACGAACAGCGCCATGAAGACGGTCGCCGTGGCGAGCTGCCACCAGCAGCCGAGCAGCAGCTCGACCTGCGACTCGGCGAGCATCGTGCCCCATGACACCTGGTCGATCGACACGCCGAGGCCGAGGTAGCTGAGGATCACCTCGGCCTTGATGAAGCCCACCGTCAGGATCGACAGCTGCACCAGCACGACGTGGCTGACGTTGGGCAGGATGTGGCGGAACATCCGAGACGACACGCTGGCGCCGATCGCCTCGGCCGCGCGCACGTAGTCGCGCACCGCATGCTTCAGGAATTCGGCGCGCACCAGCCGGTAGATGCCGGTCCAGCCGGTCAGCCCGAGGATCAGCACGACGGTGCTGGTGCCGCGGCCGAACACCGCGGCGAACGCGAAGATCAGCAGGATTCCGGGGATCGAGGTGAACACGTTGTAGACCCACTCCAGCAGATCGCCGATGCGCCCGCCGAGGAAGCCGCTGACGGCACCGAGCGCGGTGCCGATCGCGGTGGCCAGCAAGGCCGCCAGCACGCCGACGAAGATCGAGATCTCGGCGCCCTTGATCGCCTTGGCCAGCACGTCGCGGCCGAGGCGGTCGCCGCCCAGCAGCAGCGTGTTGGCGCGCACCTCCTCGCCGACTTTCAGCTTCGACGCCCGCTCGGCCCATTCGGCATAGCGCGGTGCGAGTGGGTCGACGGCGGAGATGTCGACCGGCGGGCCCTTTCCCTGATCGAGTTGAACCGCCAGCGGCGGCGGTGTCGGGCCGAGGAAGGTCGGGTTGGCATACGGCACGCCGACCTCGCGCTGCCAGTGTCCGGCCACCAAGCTAAGCGCCGACAGCGCGATCAGCACGAGGAACGCGATCACGATCGCCAGCGAGACCAGCCCGACGCGATCGCTTTTGAAACGACGCCACGCCGACATCCAGACGCCTTCGGATCGATCCGCAGCGCGCAGCATCGCAGACGACGGCAAGACGGCGCTCATTTCAGTTGCTCCACCGTGCGTGGCGCGACCCACAACCTCTGAGGCGGGCGTGTGATGTGGGCGCGCGTGCCGGGGACACTGGGTACCTCCCTCCGCGAATGTCCCCCGGCTTCGCCTCCTCCTTTATTTCGCTGCGTGAGATACCCAGCGTCCCCGGCACGGGTGACGCTGTCGGCAGGTGGCCGAACAAACACGGTGCTGATGGATCACGTCGGCGGCGTGCGCTGCGCAGCGAAATAAAGGAGGAGGCCCGGCCTTCAGGCCGACGCCGGGGGACATTCGCGGAGCAGTGCACGCCGTCGGCGTGAGCGCGCGCCTCACCGATCAATAGGCAAGGAATTGAGGAGTTCGGGTTCACTTAAGTACCACCCGTGGGTCCACCAACTTGTAGAGCACGTCGGTCAGCACATTGATCAGCATCGTGATCGCCGCCAGGTACACCGTGACCGCCTGGATCACCGGGTAGTCGCTGCGGTTGACCGCCAGCAGCACCTCGCGCCCGAGGCCCGGGATCGAGAAAAAGACTTCGATCAGGAACGAGCCGACGAAGATGCCCGGCAGCCCGGTGCCGATGCTGGTCAGGATCGGGATCATCGCGTTGCGCAGCACGTGGCGCAGCAGGATCACGCGCTCGGTCAGACCCTTGGCGCGCGCGGTGCGCACATAGTCCTGGTCGATCTCGTCGAGGAAGAAGCTGCGGTACAGCCGCGTCTGCGGCGCCAGGCTGACCAGCACCGCCAGCAGCACTGGCAGCGGCGCGTAGGTGACCAGGTTGGTCCAGACCGAACCGCTCCAGCCCTGCACCGGAAACCAGCCGAGCTTGAAGGCGAACAGCCACTGGCCGACGATCACGTAGACGAGAAACGAGATGGCCAGCGCGACCGTGGTCAGCACCATCACCGCGCGATCGGTCAGCGAGCCGCGCACCACCGCAACGGCCAGCGCCAGCGGGATCGCGAGGATCACTTCGAGCACGAGGATCGGCACCATCACCGTCAGTGTCGCGGGCAAGCGCGTGAGGAACAGATCCGACACCGCCTCGTTGGTGGCCCAGCTGCGGCCCCAGTCGAAGGTCAGCACCTGCTTGACGAAGATCCACAGTTGAATCCACCACGGCTGGTCGAGGCCGAGCTGCTGGCGGATCGCGGCGATCTGGTCGGGCTTGGCGATCTGGCCGGCGAGGATTTCGGCCGGATCGCCGCCGAAAAACTTGAACAACACGAACACCAGCAGGATCACACCGGCCAGCGTCGGGATGGTTTGCCAGAGTCGTCTGAGCAGGTAGGCGGCCATGGGCTGGAGAGTCTAGACTGCGCGCGCTTGAGCAGACCGATCGGCCAGGAGTACCTCGGATGAAGTCAGGATCATTGCGTGCGGTTGTCGGATCGGCCTTGCTGGCACTGAGCCTGTGCGGAGCGGCCGGTTGGCATTCGGCACGCGCCGCTGCCGCATCGCCGGCCCAGAAAGTCTTCCGCTACGCCTTCCCGGTGGCCGAGACCGGCTTCGACCCGGTGCAGATATCCGACCTGTACTCGGCGACCATCCTCTCGAACATCATCGAGTCGCCGCTGACCTACGACTACCTCGCGCGGCCGGTCAAGCTGAAGCTGCAGACCGCCGCCGAGATGCCGCAGGTGTCGGCCGACTTCAAGACCTATACGGTGAAGATCCGGCCCGGCATCTACTTCGCCGACGACCCGGCGTTCAAGGGCCACAAGCGCGAGCTGGTCGCCGCCGACTATGTCTTTTCACTGAAGCGCATCTTCGACCCGCGCTGGAAGAGTCCGAGCTACCCGAGCCTCGCCGACGAGCAGGTGCTCGGCCTCGAAGCCTTGCGGACGAAAGCCATCAAGGACCGCACGCCGTTCGACTACGACACCGAGATCGAGGGCCTGCGCACGCTCGACCGCTACACCTACCGCATCACGCTGGGCAAACCGAGCCCGCGCTTCGTCAACAACTTCGCCAGCAGCGGCGCACTGGCGCGCGAGGTGGTCGAAGCGTATGGCGACAAGATCATGGAGCACCCGGTCGGCACCGGTCCCTATGTGCTGAGTGAATGGCAGCGCTCGTCGCGCATGGTGCTGACGCGCAACCCGAATTTCCGCGAGCAGTTCTACGAGGCCGAGCCGCCCGCCGACGACCCGGCTGCGCAGGCGCTGTATGCACGCATGAAGGGCAAGCGGTTGCCGATGATCGACCGCGTCGAGGTGTCGATCGTCGAGGAATCACAACCACGCTGGCTGGCCTTTCTGAATGCCGAGCACGACATGCTCGAGCGCCTGCCGGCAGAGTTCACAACCCTCGCGATCCCGAACAACCGCATCGCCCCGAACCTGGCTGCGCGCGGCATCCAGATGGTGCGCACGCCGGGTTCGGACATCGCGTTCACCTACTTCAACATGCGGGACCCGCTGGTCGGTGGCTACACGCCCGAGAAGGTCGCGCTGCGCCGCGCGATCGCGCTGGCCTACGACACGCAGACCGAGATCCGCCTGGTGCGGCGCAATCAGGCGGTGCCGGCCGAGAGCACGCTGCCGCCGATGACCTTCGGCTACGACCCGAAGTGGAAATCGGAGATGAGCCTGTACGACCCGGCGCGCGCGAAGGCGCTGCTCGACCTGTACGGCTACGTCGACCGCGACGGCGACGGCTGGCGCGATCGGCCGGATGGCCAGCCGCTGACGCTGATCTACAGCACCTCGCCCGACCAGACCTCGCGCCAGCTCAACGAGCTGTGGAAGAAGTACATGGACGAGGTGAACCTGAAGGTCGAATTCAAGATCGGCAAGTGGCCCGAGCAATTGAAGGCCGCGCGCGCTGGCAAGGTCATGATGTGGGGGCTGGGGCAGAGCGCCGGGTCGCCCGACGCCGACGGTTTCCTGGCGCTGGCCTACGGGCCGCAGAAAGGCGAAGGCAACCTGGCGTTCTTCGACCTGCCGGCGTTCAACAAGCTGTACGACGCGCAGACCGGTCTCGGCGACACACCCGAGCGCCTTGCGCTGATGCAGGAAGCCAGCAAGCTGCTCGTGGCCTACATGCCGATGAAGGTGCATGCACACCGCATCGCGACCGACCTGACCTTCCCCTGGGTGATTGGCTACCAGCGCCACCCGTTCATGCGCGAGTTCTGGCGCTACCTCGACATCGACGCGGCACGGGCGGCTGCGCGGAAGTAGCGCGTCGAAGTGCAGCCCGCCACGCTGGCGCCAGGCCTCAGGGCGCCGACGCCGCGTGCTCGGCGGCGAGCTTGACATCGAGCTCTCGCACGCGGGCGACGGACGGCCGCGCGTTGATGCGATCCATGTAGGCCTGGATGACCGGCAGCTTCGGCACCAGCCCGAACGTCGTGGTCCAGGTGAGTGCGGTGCCCCACAGCAGGTCGGCAGCGCTGAAGCGTTCGCCGAGCAGGTAGGGGCCGCGTTCGAGTTGATCGCACAGCGTCTTCAGCATCGTGTCGTAGTCGCCATACGGGCACATCGACGGCGTAGGAAGCTTGTGCTCCATCGCACGATCCACCAGCGCCGGCTCGAACGACGAGCCGTAGTAAACCAGCCAGCGCAGGTACGGGCCCCGCAGCGGATCGGCCAGTCCCGGGGCGAGGCCGGCCTGCGCAAACAGGTCGGCGAGGTAGATGAAGACCGCGCCCTGCTCGGTGATCAGCGCATCGCCGTGCAGCACCGCCGGCACCTTGCCCATCGGGTTGACGGCGAGGAAGGCCGCGCCACGCTGTTCGCCCGCTTTCATGTTCAGCACCTTGAGATCGAACGGTGCACCCAGCTCTTCGAGCAGGATCAGCGAGCTCGACGAGCGGGTGTTCGGCGCGTGAAAAAACGTCAGCTTGCGGTCGGTGGTCATGTCGATCCCGTGCGGGTTGAGTCGTTATCGTTGCCCGGCGCCCTGAGCGAAGGCACGAAGCCCGGGTTCACAGCGGCAGTTCGGTGTAGTACCGCCCGCCGTGGAAGATCAGCGGCAGCGCGCCTTCGCGCCGCGCGCAATGCTCGACCTCGCCGACGAAGATGACGTGGTCGCCTTCCTCGTACTGGCTGCGGTTGAAGCACTCGAACACCGCCATCACGCCATCCAGTATGGGTGCGCCGCTCAGGCCTTCGAGCAGCTTGATGCCTTCGAAGCGATCGATGTCCTTGCGCGAGAAGCGTTCGGCGATTCCTCGCTGGTCGGCCGCCAGGATGTTGATCGCGTAGTGCGATCCGCGCGTGAAGGCCGGCATCGTCGACGCGCTGCGCGACAGGCTCCACAGCACCAGCGGGGGCGTCAGCGAGACCGAGTTGAACGAGTTCGCGGTCAGCCCGACCGGCTTGCCGTGCGCGTCGCGCGCGGTGATCACTGTGACGCCGGTGGCGAATGTGCCCAAAGCGGCACGGAAGTCGGCGCTCGAGAAGCTCGGGTTCAGGGCTTGCGGGATCGCGCTCATCGCCCGATTCTCGGTGATGGCCGCATGTCCGCAGCACCCGAAGGACGCTTCGGGCCACCGGCCCCGATGAGGTGTCCCTCTTGCACAGACACACGCGCAAGCAAAAAGGGGCGGCCCACGGCCGCCCCTCGGCGTCATCGCCCTGGCAGCATCAGGCGCGACGTTGGCGTGCGCCGAAGATCAGGCCGGTCAGCGCGAGTGCGGTGAGCGCCAGCGAGCCGGGTTCTGGAACGGCACTGATGTTGTCGAGCGAGAACCCGCTGGTTGCGGCGAAGGTGACCTCGGTCAGGCCGGCCCACTCGGCGCCGAAGCTGAAGCTCCCCGAGGTGCTCAGGTCGAATACCTGCTCGACCGGCGCTCCGTCGCCCAAGCCCGTCACCGTCAGCAGGCCCGGCTCAATGCCCAGATCGTAGAACGCGTAATCCAGGCTCAGCAGCGAAAACGCGCCGCCAAACAGGTTACTGAGACTGAACGGCGTACCGTCGAATCCGCCGACCAGGGCGCTGTCCAGTGGCAGGAAGGTCGCGGCCTGCCCCGAGATCGTGAAGCCGCTCTCGGTGTACGTGGCGACAGCCGTGTCGTTGTCGATGTCGATCACGCCCGGATCGTTGAAGGTCAGCACGTTGGCCTGAGCCATGCCGCCCACACACAGTGCGGCAGCGCAGGCCAACGCGGTCAATAGTTTCTTCATGGTCGCTCCTTGGGGTGGTTGTGTCGCTCGATCACTTCGAACCTGGGTTCGGCGTGTTCAGGTACGGGAAGCCCGGCAGAAGCGGCACGACAGCCTGGTCCACGGCGTCATGCAGCTTGAACGCCGTGGCGCCCAGCGGCACCGCACCCGGGTTGCAAGCGGCCCCGAATCCGAGCGCATTGCTGTTGCCATTGGCCACGCACAAGCCGCCCATCACCGCCACCAGCGACACGTCGACGATGTCGTCCTTCGGACGGCGGCCGTTTGGAAAGCCGGCGAAGTCGGTGCCGCTGGACAGCAGGCTGCCGACGATGCCCAGCCGGTTCTGCTGCGCAAAGGGCACCGGCGCGATGGCGGTGTTGAGGCGCAGCATCTCGGAGCCCACCACACCGGCGGGCTGGTTGACGCCGGGAATGCCGGTCAGGAAGGTGGTGACCAGGTCGAGGCGCGGCAGGTTGGTCGGTGCGGTTCCCGGCAGGTTGAGCACGATCTCCAGCAACGCGGGCAGGGTGGGGTTCGTCACGTAGGTGGCGAACTGGCCGTCGTTGCGCGGCACGGAGGCGTTGAACTTGTCCTTGTCGGCCAGACCGATGACGACCTCGTTGACCAGCGGCATGCCGAGTCGCGACACCTGCACCCAGGATCCGCCGTAGGTGGTGGAGGTCTGGAGACCGCTCGGTGGATTCGGGTTGACCAACTGGCTCTGGCGCACGCTGGCGCTGGTCCAGCCGCCGATCACCGATTCGCTGCCCTGGGTCAGGCAGCTCTTGTGCACCTCCAGCGCCAGCGAGGTGACGTTCTTGTCCTGGATCGAATTGACCGCTGCAGCGTTGATCAGCGTCGGGTCGGTGATGACGGCGACTGGCGCATTGACCAGATCGAAGATCGCGCCCAGGTTGACGGCGAATGCCTCCTGGCGCTGGCCGACGAACACCTTGGCCGGCATCCCGCAGCCGGGAATGTTGACGCTGTAGACGTGCTTGGCGGCATACGCCTCGTAGGCGGCCTGGTTGCCCAGCGTCTTGGTGCCGATGTAGTCCACCGGCTTGTCGAAGGTGGCGCTGCCGGTGGCTGTATTGGTCACGGCGGCCACGGTGCCGGTGCGCCGATCGCCGCGCACGACGTTCATCGTGAACCGCTCGTTGACATTGAGCGCTGCGTCGTTGGGGCTGGACACGGTACCGGCCTGCGTCAGCGGGATGCCCACCATCTGGTTGCCGATCGGCAGCTTGATGTTCTTGAAGTTGTTCTTGAACTGGAACTGGAAGGTCAGGTCTTCCTTGGCGTCGCCGTTGTTGTCGACGTGGATCTCGTACAGCGCGTTCGGATCCAGCTTGAAGTAGTTGGGGCCGCCGTACGCATCCTGCAGCGGCAGGTAGTTGGCAATCATCGTCACGTAATCGGCGCGGCTGTTCTCGTAGCTGCGGAACAGGTAGAAATCTGTTCCGTCGACACGCGGCGAGCCGGCGATGGACGGCGCCTCACGGTGACTGGAGGCGTGCACGGCCGGGGCGCCGAAGGCGACGATCAGTGCACTCAGAAGCGCTGTCAAACGCGGTTGACTTGAAAAAAGGTGTTGCATGCGGTGTTCCTCGAACGGATGTGGGACGGTGCGCGCACGCGGCACGCACGGATTCGAGGACGAGCACGAACAATTCGACCGGTCCCCTCGGAGGCGTTACGCCCGCCTGCCGTGAATGGATGCACAAACAGGCCGCAGAGACCCCCTCATTCAAGGGGGTAGACGGTCTCCCGCCCGTTCGACGCGGGGGCGCGGGCGATCGAGCCGCGGCGAGTCAGAAGTACAGCGCCACGGCGGCCGTCAGCCGACCCTCGCGCAGGATCGGAATCGCCAGCAGCGACGTCAGCCCGACGCGCTGGGCTGAAGCGCCGATGCTGGCGGGCTCGGAGGCCGCGTGCTCGGTGACGGCCGGCACGCCGGTCAGCATCAGCTTGCCGATCGTGCCCTGGCCGGATTCGAGCCGCATGTCGGATGTTGCATCGACACGGCCTTCGACCTCGCAGAAGCCGCCGACGCAGTGCAGCCCCGGGATGTCCGCGTCAGGTTCCCAGAATTCGCAGCGGCGTGCGATCGGTGTGCCCAGGGCCGACAGGAAGGCCATGACGTAGTGCTCGTCCTTCGGTGTGGCGCACGGAAACGCGAAGCCGCGGTTGATGCCGACCTTGACGGCGGTATCTGCGCGCAGGAAGCGGTCGCCCTTGCCCAGGTCTTCCATGAAGACCGGTCCGTCCAGTTCCCATGCGATGCCCGGCAGGCCGTTGCCGCGCCTGAAACTGACGCTGCGCGAGATCAGCTCGAACGCCTCGGACATCGAGCCGTAGTAGCCGTCGACCAGATTCATGTCGGAGGTTTTCGCCGGGTCGTTGTGCCACAGCTCGATCGCGCCAGCGTGGGCGTCGTCGTCGCCGCAAAACATCACCAGCACCGCCATCAGGAAATCGCCCGCGAAGATCGGCAGCGCGATGCCGCAGGTCAGCCCTTCGGCGTGCGCCGCCTTCGTCCGCTGAAAGTACGAGCCGTCGAACTGCTTCAGAACGATGGGCTTTTCTTGTTCCCAGGCCTGGCCGGGCAGACCCTCACCGCGTCCGAAGCATCGGGCCTGGCTGGCGGCGCCGAAGCGGCTGGCGCTGCCGTAGAGGCCCCCGCTGAACTCGAGGTAGGTCCGGTCGTTGCTGGGCACCCAGACTTCAACGACGCGTATGAAGGTGTTCATCGTGGCTCTCCGCGAGTGGGTGCAGATCGTTCAGCAATATGCAAGCCAAGTCGGGTGCCTTTCTAGAATCCAGCATGTCTGAATCCGAACCGGGCGAGCGCGAGCGCGCTCTGCCGCCTGCCCGCAACCGGTTTCGTTTCGATGCTGCCGCGCTGCACCGGATGGCGGCGGTCACCTTCCTCGGCTTCGCATCCGGGCTGCCGCTGGCGCTGACCGGCCAGGCGATGCAGGCGTGGCTGAGCCTCGAAGGACTCGACCTGGCGACGATCGGCTTCCTGAGCCTGGTCGGCCTGCCGTACACCTTCAAGTTCCTGTGGGCGCCGCTGATGGATCGCTTCGAGCTGCCCTGGCTGGGCCGGCGGCGCGGCTGGCTGGTGCTGACGCAGCTGGCGCTGGGCGCTGCGCTGTGGTGGCTGGCGGACACGCCGCCAGCGCAGGCCACCCGGGCATTCGCATTGCTGGCGGTGCTGGTGGCCTTCGTCGCCGCCTCGCAGGACGTGGTCATCGACGCCTACCGCACCGACCTGCTGGCTGCCCGCGAGCGCGGACTGGGTTCGTCGCTCAGCGTGCTGGGTTACCGGCTGGCGATGATCCTGTCGGGGGGCGTCGCGCTGATCTGGGTCGACCCGTCGAACGCCAGCGGGCCGGGCGGCTGGACCTGGCCCGAGGTCTACCGCTTCATGGCGGCATTGATGGTCGGGGCGGCCGTGCTGTCGGCGGTGGCGCTGCCGCGCGTGCAGGCGGTCGGCGACCGGTCCAGCGTGGCGCGTCAGGACCTGCTGGGTTTCCTCGCGCTGCTGACGGCGGTCGCGGTCGGCTTCGTCGTCAGCGAACGGCTCGGCCCACCGATGGCCCGTGCGCTGCTCGCGCCGTGGTTCGACGGCAGCCCGCTGGACGCCGGTCTGAAGGGCAAGTGGACCGACCTGCTGGCGCTGCTGCTGGGACTGGCGTTCACGCTGCCGCTGGCCGCCTGGGCGGCGCGGGCGGCGAAGTTCCAGACGCTGCTCGGTGGACTGAACAGCTACTTTTCGCAGCGCGGTGCCGCAGCGTTCCTCATCTTCATCGTTCTCTACAAGCTGGGCGACGCGTTTGCCGGGTCGCTGATGACGCCGTTCCTGCTGAAGTCCATGGCCTTCAGCCCGGCCGAGGTCGGCGTCGTCAACAAGCTGATCGGCCTGTGGCTGACCATCGGCGGCGCGCTGCTCGGCGGTCTGCTGATGCTCAAGCTCGGTCTGTGGCGGGCGCTGCTGCTGTTCGGCGTGTTGCAGATGTTCAGCAACCTCGGTTTCTGGTGGCTCGCCGTCCATGGCAAGGGCGCGCTGCCCGGCTTCGTGCTTCCGCCGTTCGACTGGGGCTTCGTCCGGCTGGCGCAGGCGACCGAAATCGACGGCGGCCTGCTGATGGTGATCGCCGCCGAGAACCTGTCGGGCGGCATGGGCACCGCCGCGTTCGTGGCCTTCCTGATGAGCCTGTGCAACCAGCGCTTCACCGCGACGCAGTACGCGCTGCTGTCGGCGTTTGCGTCGGTCGGCCGCGTCTGGGTCGGTCCGTTGGCTGGGGTGCTGTCCGAGGCGATCGGCTGGCCCACCTTCTTCATCGTGTCCACCGTGGTCGCGTTGCCGGCGTTGGGCATGCTGTGGTGGCTGCGTGACGCCGTGCGGGAACTCGAAGCCGACCCGAACGCCCCAAGCACTGACGATTGACACGCCACCCGGCAGCCCCATGTGACACATCATCGCGGGCGGCGAGCCCTCCACCATCGACCAGACGACATGACCACGACCACCGACTTCGATCCGCAGGCCCACTTCGAACCCGATGCAGCCACTGCCGCCTGGCATCGCCATGGATGCGGCTGCGCCCGGCATTCGCGTCGCCTGTTCGGTCAGGCGCTGCTCGGCGCCGGTGCTTCCCTGGCGGTGCCGGCCTGGGCGCGCGAGGGTGTGCAGGTCGACAACCAGTCGACGCTGGCCAAGCTGGTCCCGGCGGAAGAGGTCGAAAGCGCTGCCGCGCAGCAGTACCAGCAGATGCTCAAGCAGGCCGCCGAGAAGAAGGCGCTGGCGCCGGCCGACCACCCGCAGGTGGTGCGGTTGCGCGCGATTTCGCAGCGCCTGATCCCGTTCAGCAACGCACCTAACCTGCGCAGCACCGCGCGCGCCGCGAACTGGAAGTGGGAGGTCAACCTGATCGGCAGCAAGCAGATCAACGCCTTCTGCATGCCGGGCGGCAAGATCGCCTTCTATTACGGCATCCTCGACACGCTGCAACTCAGCGACGACGAGGTCGCTCAGGTGATGGGCCACGAAATTGCCCACGCGCTGCGCGAGCACGCCCGCGAGCGGATGGGCAAGTCTGCCGCCACGCGCGGCGCCATCGAGCTCGGCGCTGCGCTGCTCGGGCTGGGCGGCGGCGGTCGCTACCTCGCCGACATGGGCGGCCAGTTGCTGACCATGAAATTCGGCCGCGACGATGAATCAGAAGCCGACAAGATCGGCCTCGATCTGGCGGCGCGCGCAGGCTACGACCCGCGCGCGGGCGTCCGGCTGTGGCAGAAGATGGGCGCGGCCAACAAGGGCGCGCCACCGCAGTGGCTGTCGACCCACCCGGCCGGCACCACCCGCATCAAGGACCTGGAAGCCAACATCCCGGCGGTCGAGGGCTTCTATGCCCGCGCCGACAAGCCGACCCAGCGGTTCGAGCCGCCGAAACCCAGCGCGTCGTAGGGCTTGAAGGTGGTGGCGTCGGTGCGTCCGCCGTCGTGCCAGTTGCCGTCGTAGCCGACCAGTTGCCGGGGGCTCCAGTGGCTCGTAGATTCCACCCGTCAGAAGGTTGTAGGACACACCGTAGGCAGCCTGCCCCAGATCGAGTGAAAGTTGGCGCCTGTTGACGCTCGCGGAGAACTGACCCGGGCTTGACTGGCCAACCGGCCTCAGGCCAGCACGTTCAGCAGCCAGCGGTTGAGATCGGTGATTTCCTGCGGGCAGACCGAGTGCGCCATCGGGTACTCGTGCCACTCGACGATGCAGCCCAGCGCCTGCAGCGCATCGCGCGACGCTGTTGCCCGCGACAGCGGGATCACCGTGTCGCTGCGACCGTGCGCCAGAAAGATCGGCAGGGCGACGCTGGCTGCGGTGCGCTCGGCGGCGGTGGTGCCGGCCAGCGGCAGGTAGCCCGACAGGCCCACGAGTCCGGCAAGTCGCTCGGCGTGGCGCAGTCCGGTCATCAGCGTCATCGCGCATCCCTGCGAAAAGCCCATCAACACGATGCGCGATGCCGGTACGCCGCGCTGGCGCTCGCGGGCGATCAGCGCCTCGATGTCGAGCCGCGATGCGCGCAGACCGGTTTCGTCTTCGCGCCGCACCAGGTCGGTTTGCAGCAGGTCGTACCAGGCGCGCATCGCCATGCCGCCGTTGATCGTGACCGGCCGCACCGGCGCGTGAGGGAAGACGAATCGCACCGGGCCGACCGCGTCCAGCTTCAGCTCTTCGGCGATCGGCACGAAATCGTTGCCGTCGGCCCCCAGGCCGTGCAGCACGATGATGCTGGCGGTCGGGTTGGGGGCGGTCTCGAATTCAAGGATTTCTAGCGGCATGGCGGGTCTCATTTCAGGGTGGGCGACGGCGGGTGTGCCGCGCGCATTACAGCGTGAAGTCGTAATCGACCGTCAGCGGCGCGTGGTCGCTGAAGCGTGGTTCGAGGTGGATGTCGGTGCGGCGCGCGCGGGCCGCGATGCCCGGTGTCGCCAGCTGGTAGTCGATGCGCCAGCCGACGTTCTTGGCCCAGGCCTGACCGCGGTTGCTCCACCACGTGTAGCGGTCGGGGTTCGGGTCGAGCGTGCGGAACACGTCGACCAGGCCGACGCCAGCTTCGGCGTTGAGCAGGTGGGTCATCCAGGCGCGCTCTTCGGGCAGGAAGCCGCTGTTCTTCAGGTTGCCCTTCCAGTTCTTCAGGTCGATTTCCTTGTGGGCGATGTTGATGTCGCCCAGCAGCACGAACTCGCGTTCGGCGCGCAACTGCTTCAGGTGCGGCGCGATCAGCGCGAGGAAGCGGAACTTCGCCTGTTGCCGCTCTTCGCTGCTGCTGCCGCTCGGGAAATAGCAGCTGATCACGCTGAAGCGGGGAAACTCCGCGCGGCTGTCGTCGTCGAAGCAGGCCTCGACCCAGCGACCTTCGTCGTCGAACTCCGGGTTGCCGATGCCGCTGCGCACCCGACTCGGGGCGTGGCGGGTGTACAGCCCGACCCCCGAGTAGCCCTTCTTCAGTGCGTAATGGAAATGACCGGTCATGCCCGCCACCCGATCAAAGCGCCCGTCGACCGTGTCGGCCTGGGCCTTGACCTCCTGCACCCCCATACAATCGGGCGCCGCAGCGGCAGCCCAGGCTTCGAAGCCCTTCGTGGCTGCGGAGCGGATGCCGTTCAGATTCAATGTGACCAGACGGAGCACAGGATTCCTCAGATGAGCCCAAGTGGCCGCGCAGATGCTGACACGGACGATCTCGCCCAGGACTTCGTGAAGTTTTCGCTCGAAGCCGGCGTGTTGCGATTCGGGGAGTTCAAGACCAAGGCCGGGCGCTTGTCGCCTTACTTCTTCAACGCCGGCCTCTTCGACGATGGCGCCAAGCTCGGCCGCCTCGCCGAATTCTATGCACGGCGTCTTCAGCAGGCCCGGGCCTCGGGCGCGCTGCAGTTCGACATGCTGTTCGGCCCGGCCTACAAGGGCATCGTGCTGGCCGCTGCGGTCGCGGTCGAACTGGCCCGGCTCGGCGTCAACCTGCCTTACGCCTACAACCGCAAGGAAGCCAAGGACCACGGCGAAGGCGGCACGCTGGTCGGTGCGCCGGTCCGGGGCCGCGTGCTGATCATCGACGACGTGATCTCGGCCGGCACCTCGGTGCGCGAATCGATCGCGATGATCGAGGCGGCTGGTGGCACGCCCAGCGCGGTCGTCATCGCGCTCGACCGCCAGGAAAAAGCCACCGACGGCGGCGCCGACGCACCGTGGTCGGCCGTGCAGTTTGTTCAGCAGCAACTGGGCTTGCCGGTCGTCGCGATCGCGACGTTGGCCGATTTGCTGCAGGTCCTGCAAACCACCGATGCCCCGGCGCTGAGCGTGCATGCCGAACGGGTAGCCAGTTACCGGTCCCGCTATGGCGTCTGAGCTCTCGACCCGGTCGGGTGCGTGCTTGGTCCGTGCGGGGGCCGTTGCGTGCTGCGGGGTTCTGATGCTGACGTGGTGCAACGTCCAGGCCGCTGCTCCCATCTATTCGTGCACCGACAGCAATGGCAAGCGCCTGACGTCGGACCGTCCGATTCCCGAATGCACCGCGCGCGAGCAGCGGGTGCTCAATGCCGACGGCTCGACCCGCAAGGTGGTGCCGCCGACGATGACCGCCGACGAGCAGGCCGAGTCCGACGCGCGCGAGCGCGTCAAGGCATCACGCCGTGCCGCCGAGCAGGACGCGATCCGCCGTGACCGCAATCTGCGGATGCGCTACCCGACCGAAGCCGCCCATCAGAAGGCCCGCCTGGCCGCGCTCGATGACCTGGATCGCACGCTCAAGGTGTCGCAAAAACGGCTGGAGGCGCTGGCGGCCGAGCGCAAGCCACTGCTCGACGAGGCCGAGTTCTATGTCGGGCGGCAGTTGCCAGCGCGGCTAAAGCAGCAACTCGACGGCAACGACGCCGCCGCCGAGGCACAGCGTGCACTGATGCAGAACCAGCAGTCCGAAACGCAGCGCATCAACGCGAGCTTCGACGCCGAACTCGTGCGGCTGCGGGCCCTGTGGGCCGGCGCCGCGCCGGGGTCGCTCGGAATGCTGGCGCCGGCTCCTGCACCGGCCCCCCGGCTCAGCCCAGTTTCTTCTTCAACAGATCGGTAACCTGGGCCGGGTTGGCCTTGCCCTTGGTGGCCTTCATGGCCTGACCGACCAGCGCGTTGAAGGCCTTGTCCTTGCCCGCGCGGTATTCCTCGACCGATTTCGCGTTAGACGCGAGCACCTCGTCGAGCAGGCGGTCGAGTTCGCCGGTGTCGCTGAGCTGCTTCAGGCCCAGATCATCAATCGCCTTGTCCACGTACGACGAATCGATTGACTTCGGTGGCTCCCGAAGCTGACCGGCTCCCCACAGCAACTCAAGCACCTGTTTGGCGCCGTTGTTGGAAATCGTGCCATCACCGATGCGCGAGATGAGCTGTGCCAGCACGGCCGCTGCCACCGGACTGGACTCGATCTCGAGCCCTTCCGCGTTCAGTCGCCGCGCCAGCTCGCCCATCATCCAGTTGGCAACCAGCTTCGGCGACTTGCAGGCCGCTGTCGCCGCTTCGAAATAGGCCGCGTGGGCCTTGCTCTGCGTGACCGCCAGCGCGTCGTATTCCGGCAGGCCGTGCTCGCGCTGGAAGCGCTCGGCCATCGCGCGCGGCAACTCGGGCATCTCGGCGCGAACCCGCTCGATCCAGTCGGCTGCGATCACCAGCGGCGGCAGATCCGGGTCGGGGAAGTAGCGGTAGTCGTGCGCCTCTTCCTTGCTGCGCATCGCGCGGGTTTCGCCGCGGCCGCCGTTGCCGTTCGGATTGAACAGCGCGGTGGCCTGATGCACGGTGCCGCCGTCCTCGATCAGGTCGATCTGCCACTGGATCTCGCAGTCGATCGCCTGCTGCAAAAACTTGAAGCTGTTGAGGTTCTTGATCTCGCGGCGCGTGCCGTACGGCGCGCCGGGCTTGCGCACTGACACGTTGGCGTCGCAGCGGAAGCTGCCCTCCTGCATGTTGCCGTCGCAGATGCCCAGCCACACGACCAGCGCGTGCAGCGTCTTCGCATACTCGGCCGCCTCGACGCTCGATCGCATGTCGGGCTCGGTGACGATTTCGAGCAGCGGCGTGCCGGCGCGGTTCAGGTCGATGCCGGTCTGGCCGGCGTAGTCCTCGTGCAGCGACTTGCCGGCATCCTCTTCGAGGTGGGCGCGCGTCAGGTTCACCTTGTGCAGCGTGTCACCGACCAGGAACTCGACCGTGCCGCCCTGCACCACCGGCGTCTCGTACTGGCTGATCTGGTAGCCCTTGGGCAGGTCGGGGTAGAAGTAGTTCTTGCGCGCAAAAATCGAGCGCTCGGCAATGTGCGAGCCAACCGACAGGCCAAACTCAATGGCTCGCTCGACGGCGCCTTTGTTCATCACCGGCAGCGTGCCCGGCAAAGCCAGGTCCACCGCGCAGGCTTGGGTATTGGGGGCAGCACCGAACTGGGTCGATGCACCGGAGAAAATTTTGGACTGCGTCGACAGCTGGACGTGGGTTTCCAGGCCAATGACGACTTCGTAGCCACGGATCAACAAGGAGCTCATGGGAGTCAGGCGGGGTGTCGCGTAGGTGTGTTGTTCAAGGGCCTGTAGGCGGCAGTGTCAGCTTGTTGCCAGCGCGCCAGCAGGTCACGGTTGTCGTGTTGCCAAGGATGGAAGTTTGGCTTCAGAAAAGCAAACCAGTGGGGTGCGGTGTGCCACAAAATGCCCTCTCTGCCTAACCAAAAGCGCAGGGCACTGCCCCAAGTTTTGAGCTTAAACAGCTGGCCATCTTTGTGCAGCATGAGCGCCATTTGCACATTGGCAAAAATAGCAAACTCCACAGATATCAGTAAAAACAAGGCCATGCGCCGCAGGTAGCCGCCGCCCACCGCGTTGTACGTGTCCAAGGCCACGGCTTTGTGCTCGGACTCTTCGGCTGCGTGCCACAGCCAGATCGCGCGCATGTTGGGCGTCATGCCTTCGCTCCAGCTGGCATGGCGCAACAAACCATCTCCCAAGATGGCTGTGAAGTGCTCGTAAGCGACCGTGACAGCCAATTTGGTGATGGGCGGGAAGTTGCGTGTCCTGTGCATCATGCGTTTGAGAACGCCTTCGACCCAAGGCGCGTAGCCTAGGCTGATCAAGTGGTCGTTGTACTGCTGGTGCACATGGCGGTGGGTGGCTTCCTGACCCGCAAACAGCTTGATCTCTTTGGCCAGCTCGACCTGTCCTTGTGCCTCCACCTGCTTACTGAAGTGGCGCACGCTGTCGATGAAGAACTGCTCACCCACAGGGAACATGAAGGACATCGCATTGAGCAACTGCGAGCGGTAGGCGTCGTTGTTGTTCCAGTAGATGGGGAAGCCCTTGCTGAGGTCGGCGTCAATGTGACGAATCGTCATCGATGCGTGCTGGTTGGGTGTGCTCATGACAGACCTGTTGGTGTTTGCTTGTGCCAATCAGTGGCTTGCTGGAAGGCATGTGCTGTGTGCAGCAAACCTGCCTCTTGCCAATAGTTGCCGATCAGTTGCAGGCCGATGGGCAGTGGCCCGTGGTCGCCGCTTTCACTGAAGCCGCAAGGCAGGCTCATGCCGGGCAAGCCTGCCAAGCTGGCGGGCAAGGTGAAGACGTCGGCCAGGTACTCAGCGACTGGATCAGTCTGCGAGCCGATCTTGCGCGCCACGCTGGGTGACACGGGGCCGGCAATCACATCGCACACCTTGAAGGCGGCTTGGAAGTCATCGGCAATCATGCGACGCAGCTTTTGCGCTTGCAGGTAATACGCATCGTAATAGCCATGCGACAGCACATACGCACCGATCATGATGCGGCGCTTGACCTCGGGGCCAAAGCCCTCGGCGCGGGTCTTGCGGTACATGTCGGTCAGGTCATCGTATTGGGCCGCACGATGACCAAACTTGACGCCATCAAAACGACTCAGGTTGGACGAGGCCTCGGCTGGCGCGATGATGTAGTAAACCGGGATGGACAGCTCGGTGCGTGGCAAGCTGATGTCCACCAAGGTAGCGCCCATTTTTTGCAACTGGGCCAGTGCTGCGCGCGTGGTAGCGAGCACATCTGCGCTGACGCCATCACCAAAGAATTCTTGAGGTATGCCCACACGCAGTCCGGCCAAAGGTTGCGCCGCAGTGGCACCTTGTCGCGTTGTGTGCAGTGCCGCCAAGAAATCAGGCACAGCTTGCTGCGCACTGGTCGCATCACGCTCATCAAAGCCACTCATGGCTTGCAGCATCAAGGCGCAATCCTCGGCGGTGCGCGCCATGGGGCCGGCTTGGTCTAGGCTGGATGCGAAGGCGATCATGCCGTAGCGTGAGCAGCGGCCGTACGTTGGCTTGATGCCGGTGATGCCAGTCAGGGCAGCGGGTTGACGTATGGAGCCACCCGTGTCGGTGCCTGTCGTGCCGGACACCAAGCGTGCAGCAACTGCCACAGCCGACGCGCCCGATGAGCCGCCAGGGATGCGGTCGGTGGCCCATGGGTTGCGGGTGACGCCATAAGCTGAATTCTCGTTGGCACCGCCCATCGCGAATTCGTCGCAGTTCAGCTTGCCCACGGACACGGCGCCAGCGGCTTTGAACTTGGCCACCACGGTCGCGTCAAACGGGCTTTGATAGCCTTTGAGCATCTTGGATGCTGCGGTGGTGGGCATGCCTTGCGTCACAAAAATGTCCTTGTGAGCAATGGGCAGGCCATCGAGGGCGCCCAAGGTTTGCCCGGCTGCGCGACGCGCATCTGACGCGGCGGCATCGGCCAAGGCCTGTTCAGCGCCGACATGTAAAAAGGCACCCAGAGCGGTGTGCGCCTCGATGCGTGCCAAGGCGTGGCGGGTAAGGGCCACGCTGCTGGTCTGGCCAGATGCCAGCAATTGGCTCTGCTGAGTCAGCGTCAGCTCGTGCAGGGGGGCGGTGGGGGTGGGCGTGCTCATTCGATGACCTTTGGCACAAGCAGGAGGCCACCATCTTGGGCCGGGGCATTGGCCATATTGGCCTCGCGGTTGTTGGATTCGGTGACGGCGTCTTCGCGCAAGCGCAGGGTCACGTCCTCGATGGCCGACAGGGGGGTGTACAGCGGTTCGACGCCGGACGTGTCGACGGCGCGCATCTTTTCGACGATATCGAAAAACTCGGTGAGTTGCGTCAGCATCGCAGCTTGCTCGTCGTCACGCAGTTCAAGGCGTGCGAGCTGGGCGATGCGGCTGACTTCAGCAGGTGTCAAGGCCATGGCGTCATTCAGAGGTAACAGAGATAGGTGAATGCCCCGGAAAACGCGGGGCCTTGGGGTATTATCCTAGGTTATCCATATCCGTGATTGTGCTTAGTTTGTACATCCGAGCTTGTGGAGGTTTTTTGACGTGCAGCCAAGCTTGGTGGTTTGGCTGTACGCGTTGTTTCAGGCCCATTTGGCAGATTTTTCAGCCCCCATCAGGCGCACACGAGAGCATCACGCCCGTGTGGCTTGTTGTATTCAAAGCTGAACACTGCACAGGCCCCCGCTGGAGTTAGTCGCATGTACGGAATGTTTCGCAAGTATTTTTCTACCGACCTGGCCATCGACTTGGGCACGGCCAATACGCTCATTTATGTGCGTGACAAAGGCATCGTCTTGGACGAGCCATCCGTGGTGTCGATCCGCCACGAAGGCGGACCCAACGGCAAAAAGACCATTCAAGCCGTCGGCACCGAAGCCAAGGCCATGTTGGGTAAAGTACCCGGCAACATCGAGGCCATTCGCCCGATGAAAGACGGCGTCATCGCTGACTTCACGGTCACCGAGCAGATGCTCAAGCAATTCATCAAGATGGTGCACCCGCGCTCCATCCTCAAGCCCAGCCCACGCATCATCATTTGTGTGCCTTGCGGCTCCACCCAGGTCGAGCGCCGCGCCATCCGCGAATCTGCCCTGGGCGCAGGCGCTTCTGAGGTTTACCTGATTGAAGAGCCGATGGCAGCAGCCATTGGCGCCGGTTTGCCGGTATCCGAGGCTTCTGGCTCCATGGTCGTTGACATCGGCGGCGGCACCACTGAAGTCGGTGTGATTTCGCTGGGTGGCATGGTCTACAAGGGCTCTGTTCGCGTGGGTGGCGACAAGTTTGACGAGGCCATCATCAACTACATCCGCCGCAACTACGGCATGTTGATTGGCGAGCCCACCGCTGAGGCCATCAAGAAAGAAATCGGCAGCGCCTTCCCGGGCTCCGAGGTCAAGGAAATGGAAGTCAAGGGCCGCAACCTCTCCGAAGGCGTCCCGCGCAGCTTCACGATCAGCAGCAACGAGATCCTCGAAGCGCTGACCGATCCCCTGAACCAGATGGTGTCGGCCGTCAAGAACGCGCTGGAGCAGACGCCGCCCGAACTGGGTGCCGACATCGCCGAGCGCGGCATGATGCTGACCGGCGGCGGCGCGTTGCTGCGCGACCTGGACCGCCTGCTCGCCGAGGAAACCGGCCTGCCAGTGCTGGTCGCCGAAGACCCGCTGACCTGTGTGGTGCGGGGTTGCGGCATGGCGCTGGAGCGCATGGAGCGTCTCGGCTCGATCTTCACCTCCGAGTGAATGTCGGGCCCCACGTCGCTGCGCTCCTGTCCCCCAGGGCACTGGAAGGGCCCCTTCGTGGCCCCTGGAGCGCGGCCGACCCTGTTGGGGCGGTCCGGCGGTCGCCCGTTCACCGCTGACGTCGCTTCGCTCTTGTTCAACACGGGGGCGTCGGTCGGCTTGAGGCGGTTCGGGGTAGCTGCGCGGCTCATTGCTTTCGGCATCCATCCATGCCTTTAGGCACCCTCGATCGAACCCCGCCGCCTTTCTTTCGCCAGGGCCCGTCGGCGCTGACCAAGCTGGCGGTTTGCTCTGCGCTGGCCGTGTTCCTGATGGTG
Source organism: Burkholderiaceae bacterium (assembly GCA_030654805.1). GTDB lineage: Bacteria > Pseudomonadota > Gammaproteobacteria > Burkholderiales > Burkholderiaceae_C > PBB1. Next base: position 4,345 of record JAURWR010000125.1, on the reverse strand, counting down.
GCGGACACGCGATTCGCACTGACCCAGCCGCTGCGCGCCTTGCTTGCCACCGCGCTGCATCCCGTTCAGCGCACGTTGCTGGCGCCGGTCGACTGGTGGGGGCAGCTCGCCGACTACGCGGGGGGGCTTCAGCATGCCATCGCCGCCGAATCGGCCGCGCGCCGCGACCTTGCTGCTCAGGCGGTGCAGGTGGCGCGTGCAAATCAGCTTCAAACAGAGAACGTGCGGCTGCGCGCGCTGCTCGATCTGCGTGCCGGTCTCAGCGTGCGGGCGCACGCGGCCGAGGTGCTGTACGAATCGACCGATCCCTACTCACGCAAGGTGGTCATCGACCGGGGGCTTGTGCAAGGCATCGTTGCCGGCTCGCCGGTTGTCAGCGATGCCGGTGTGATCGGGCAGGTCACGCGGGCCTATCCGCTGTCGTCCGAGGTCACGTTGCTGACCGACAAGGACGCGGCCGTTCCGGTGCTCAACACACGAACCATGGCGCGCAGCGCGGCGTTTGGCGCAGCGACTGGCGATGCGCTGGAGCTGCGGTTCATGGCCGGCAATGCCGATGTGCAGGTCGGCGATCTGCTGCAAACGTCCGGCGTCGACGGGGTCTACCCACCGGGCCTGCCGGTGGCCAAGGTGGTGTCAGTCGATCGCAAGGTCGATTCCGGATTCGCGAAGATCCTGCTGGCGCCGGCCGCCGTGCCCGACGGCGTGCGGCACGTGCTCGTGCTGGACCCCATCGGTCTGCAATTGCCGCCGCGACCGGAGCCGAAGGCCAATGAACCGACGGGCGCTGCGTCGTCGGCGTCCGCCCCCACCAGGAAGGGAGCGCACCGATGATCATGCCGCGCAGTTCCGATCAGTTGCTGCTGCCGGTCAACCCGCTGTTCCTGTGGTTCACGCTGCTGACGGCTCTGGCGCTGAATCTGGTGCCGCTGGGCCGGCATCCCGCCGCACCCGACGTGCTGGCGTTGGCGCTGGTGTTCTGGAACGTGCACCAGGTGCGCCGGGTGAGCGTCGGCGTGGCCTTCATGTTCGGTCTGGTGATGGATGTTCATGACGGTGCCATCCTCGGCCAGCATGCGCTGGCCTACACGTTGCTGGGTTTCGTCGCGACCACGATCCACCGCCGATTGCTGTGGTTCACGCTGCCGTCACAGGCGCTGCAGATCCTGCCGCTGTTCGTTGCGGCGCACCTGGTGTCGTTCACCGTGCGGATGATTTCCGGCGGCATGCTGCCCGGTTGGCCAGCGTTGCTGGCCCCTGTGTTCGAGGCGCTGTTGTGGCCGCTGGCGACATGGTTGTTGCTGGCGCCTCAGCGGCGCGCGCCGGACCGCGACCAGAACAGACCTCTGTGATGGTTGGCCCCCACGTCGCGTTCGCTCCTGCCCCCCAGGGGGGCGCCACGGGTCGGCCGGCAGAGCCGGTCCTCGCGTGTGGCTGGATGGATGGCTTCGCTGCGCTCGCCATGGCCAGGGTCCGCGTGGCGACATGACCGAGATCAAGAATGTCGAGCAGGAGCTCAGCCGCTTCCAGACGCGGCTGCTGGCGGCGGCGGCGTTTGTGCTGCTGTGCTTCGGGTTGCTCGGCTATCGCCTGTTTCACCTGCAGATCGAGAAGCACGACGAACTGAGTGTGCGCGCCGAGAACAACCGGATCTCGGTCGTGCCGATCGTGCCGAACCGCGGGCTGATCGTCGACCGCAACGGCGTCGTGCTGGCCAACAACTACTCGGCCTACACGCTCGAGATCATGCCGGCGCGCGTCGACGACCTGGATGCGACGATCAACCGTCTGGCCGAGGTGATCGACATCCAGACCCGCGACCGCAAGCGCTTCAAGCGGCTGATGGACGAAAGTAAGAACTTCGAGTCGCTGCCGATCCGCACCAAGCTCACCGACGAGGAGGTCGCCCGCTTCACCGCGCAGCGCTATCGATTCCCGGGTGTCGACGTGAAGGCCAGGCTGTTCCGCAACTACCCGCTGGGCGAGGTGGGAAGCCACCTGCTCGGCTACATCGGGCGCATCAACCAGGCCGAAAAAGAAGTCATCGACGATTCGGAAGGTGCCGCCAACTACCGCGGCACCGAGTACATCGGCAAGCTCGGCGTCGAGCAGAGCTACGAGGCGGACCTGCACGGCGCCACCGGTTTCGAGGAGGTCGAGACCAGCGCCTCCGGCCGCGCCGTGCGGCGGCTGCACAGCAACCCGGCGACCCCCGGCAACACCGTGGTGCTGTCGATCGACATCCGGCTGCAGGCGCTGGTTGAAACGCTGTTCGGCGACCGGCGTGGCGCGCTGGTGGCAATCGACCCGCGCAACGGCGAGGTGCTGGCCTTCGTCAGCAAGCCGACCTTCGACCCGAACCTCTTCGTCGACGGCATCGACGTCGAATCCTGGCGTGAGCTCAATGAATCGGTCGACAAGCCGTTGCTGAACCGGGCGCTGCGCGGCACCTATCCGCCGGGGTCGACCTACAAGCCGTTCATGGCGATGGCGGCGCTGAACTCGAACAAGCGTTCACCCAGCACGTTGATCAACGACACCGGCAGCTTCACCTTTGGCGGCCACCGCTACGGCAGTCCCGAGAACGAGCGCGGCGGCATCATGGACATGCGCCGGGCCATCGTCGAGTCGAGCAACGTCTATTTCTATACGCTGGCCAACGAGATGGGCGTGGACCTGATCCACGACCAGCTCTCGCCCTTCGGCCTCGGTCGCAAGACCGGCATCGATGTCGAAGGCGAGGTCACCGGTCTGCTGCCCTCGACCGCCTGGAAGCGCCGCGCCTACAAGCGGCCGGAGTTGCAGAAGTGGTACGCCGGCGAGACGATTTCCCTCGGCATCGGCCAGGGCTACAACAGCTTCACGATGCTGCAGATGGCCACTGCGGTGGCCACGCTGTCGTCGGGCGGTCAACGCTACGAGCCGCGGCTGGTCCGGCAGATCGACGACGTGCTGACCGGCGAGAAGCGCAAGATCTCGGCGCAGGCGATCGAGCCGATCGCCCTGAATCCGGAGCAGGTCGACGTGATCCGCAATGCCATGAACGGCGTGACGATCTCCGGCACGTCTGCGCGCGTTTTTGCCGGGGCCGGCTACCTGAGCGGTGGCAAGACTGGCACGGCGCAGGCCGTCGGTCTGAAGCAGAACGAGAAGTACAGCGCCCACCGGGTTGAGGAGCACCTGCGCGACCACGCGCTCTACATTGCCTTCGCCCCGGTGACCGACCCGCAGATCGCGGTCGCGGTGATCGTCGAGAACGCCGGCTGGGGTGCCGGGGCGGCGGCGCCGATCGCGCGGCGTTTGTTCGATTACATGCTGCTGGGGCAGGTGCCGAGCGAAGAGGACATCGCGGCCACGCGCGCGGGCACGTCGGCGGCGCCGATCGGCAAACCGCGCACGGCCCAGGACCTGGTGCTGCCGGGCAGCGGCAATGTGCCGTCCGCAGCAGCCGCGTCGGCGCTCGGCGGTGCCGCATCCGCACCCCCCGCAGCGCTCGCCCTCACGCCGGTTTCGTCGCCCTCCACCGCGTCGCTGACCCCTGCCGCCGCGGCCGCCGAGCCGCCGGACCACCGAGCGCTCCAGCGATGAGGCCGGCATTCGAGAAACCGTCGCTGCTGCAGCGGGTGGTCCCCCTGTTCCGCGGCTTCGACGGGCCGCTGCTGCTGGCGGTGCTGATCCTGGCGGCGATCGGGCTGACGACGATGTACTCCGCCGGCTTCGACCACGGCACCCGGTTCGTCGACCACGCCCGCAACATGGTGCTGGCCGCCGGCATCCTGTTCGTCGTGGCGCAGGTGCCGCCGCAGCGGTTGATGGCGCTGGCCGTCCCGCTGTACGCGGTCGGCGTGGCGCTGCTGGTCGCCACCGCGCTGATCGGCGTCACGAAGAAGGGCGCCACGCGCTGGCTCGATCTGGGCGTCGTGATCCAGCCCAGCGAGATCCTCAAGATCGCGATGCCGCTGATGCTGGCGTGGTGGTTCCAGCGCCGCGAAGGGCAGGCGCGCGCGATCGATTTCGTTGTCGCCTTGCTGCTGCTGGCGGTGCCGGTCGGGCTGATCGTCAAGCAGCCCGATCTGGGCACCGCGATCCTGGTGATGGCGGCCGGGCTGTTCGTCATCTTCTTCGCCGGGCTGTCGTGGAAGCTGATCGTCCCGGTGGTCGCCGTGGCCGCCATCGCGATCGCCGCGCTGGTGTTGTCAGGTGACGCCATCTGCGAGCCCGGCGTCAAGTGGCCGATGCTGCGCGACTACCAGAAGAACCGGGTCTGCACGCTGCTCGATCCGACCACCGACCCGCTCGGCAAGGGCTTCCACATCATCCAGGGGATGATCGCGATCGGCTCGGG
>JAURWR010000115.1 GCA_030654805.1 Burkholderiaceae bacterium | reverse complement strand
TTCCACCGTGTCGAGCGAATCGGCGCCCAGATCGGCGACGAAGGCCTTCTCGTTGGACACATCGGATTCAGGCACGCCCAATTGCTCGGCGATGATTTTCTTGACACGGGATTCGATATCGCTCATGACTCCTCCAGGAGTGTTGTCTGAAACAGCCCGGGATTCTAAAGGTTGCGCCGCATCGTTACGTGCGGTACGCGCTTCAGCCGGCCGGGCGGGTCCGGGGTTGATGAGAGTGTGGCCGGCAGGCGCGGTCAGGTCATGAACATGCCGCCGTTGACGTGCAACTCGCTGCCGGTGATGTAGGCCGCCGCATCGGAGGCCAGAAAGGCAACGGCCTGCGCCACATCGTCGACGCATCCGAGCCGGCCCAGCGGAATCTGCGAAAGCAGGGCTTCCTTGTGCGCCGCCGATAACGCATCGGTCATGTCGGTGGCGATGAAGCCCGGGGCCACGCAGTTGACGGTGATGTTGCGGCTGCCCAGTTCGCGCGCCAGCGAACGGGTCATGCCCGCCACGCCGGCCTTGGCTGCGGCGTAGTTGGCTTGTCCGGCATTGCCGCTGGCGCCGACGACCGAGGTGATGTTGATGATGCGGCCACCGCGCTGCTTGACCATGGGCCGGATCACCGCTCGGCAGAGCCGAAACACCGCGCTCAGGTTGGTGTCGATCACCGCGTCCCAATCGGCATCCTTCATCCGCATCGACAGGTTGTCGCGGGTGATGCCGGCGTTGTTCACCAGCACATGCAGGGCGCCGTGGGCCTTGAGGATGGCATCCAGCGCGGCATCGATGCCGGCGCTGTCGTTGACATCGAGGCAGACGCCTCGGCAATCCGGGTACGCAGCCAACGCCTCGCTGAGGGCCAGCGCGCCAGGCTCGGTCGTCGCGGTGCCGATCACGACCAGTCCACGCCGCGCCAGCTCCAGCGCAATGGCCCGGCCGATGCCTCGCGATGCACCGGTGACCAGCGCCACCTGCCGGGTCGATGCTTCGGCCGTCATGCCAACAACCCTCGGATTTCAATCAACGACGCCGGATCGAAGAGCGCTCCAGCCACCGCATCGGCATCGATGCGCTTGACCATGCCGGCAAGCACCTTGCCCGGCCCGCACTCGATCAGGTGACCAATGCCCAGCGCACGGATGGCCTGAACGGTCTCGAACCAGCGCACCGGCCCGAAGGCCTGCCGGTACAGCGCATCACGGATCTTCGCCGGGTCGCTCTCGGCGACCACATCGATGTTGTTCAGCATCGGCATGGCCGGGGCTTGAAGCGACACCGATGTGAGCTTGTCCTTCAAGCGTTCGGCGGCCGGCTTCATTAGGCTGCAATGAAACGGCGCAGACACGGACAACGGAAGGGTCCGCTTGGCGCCGGCCGCCTTCAACAACTCGCAGGCCTTGGCAACGCCAGCCTGGGAGCCCGAGATCACGGTCTGCTTCGGATCGTTGAAATTAGCTGCTTCGACCACCTCGCCGCTGGCCTGAGCAGCTTCAGCACAACCGGCGCGCACGACCTGCGCATCCAACCCGAGGATCGCCGCCATCGCACCGACGCCGACCGGCACCGCCTCCTGCATCGCCTGCGCACGGAAGCGCACCAGCGGCAACGCGTCGGCCAGGCTCAGGGCGCCAGCGGCCACCAATGCGCTGTACTCGCCGAGCGAGTGTCCGGCCACAGCGTCGGGAGCGCGCCCGCTCTCTGCTATCCAGGCCCGGTAGCAGGCGATGCCTGCGGTCAGCATCACCGGCTGGGTGTTGGTCGTCAGGTCGAGTTGCTCCTTGGGGCCCTCGCGCACCAGACGACCGATGTCAAGCCCCAGGGCATCCGAAGCCTCGGCGAGCGTCTGGCTCACAGCGGGGTGGTCGCCCCAGGCATCGAGCATGCCGACGGCCTGTGAACCCTGGCCCGGGAAAAGGAAGGCAAACGATGTCATCGGGAATGGAGGGAAGTCAATGGTGCAGCGATGCGCCGCAGGTTCAGAAATCGAGCAGGACGGCGCCCCAGGTGAAGCCGCCCCCGACACCTTCGAGCATCACCGTGTCGCCACGAGCGATGCGTCCGCCGCGCACCGCGACATCGAGTGCCAGGGGAATAGACGCCGCCGAGGTGTTGCCGTGGTCGGCCACGGTGACGATCACCTTGTCCATCGACAGCTTGAGCTTGCGCGCCGTGCTTTGCATGATGCGGATGTTGGCCTGGTGCGGGATCAACCAGTCGATGTCCGCCTCGGTGCGCCCGGCCTTGACCAGCACCGATCGCGCGACGTCTTCGAGCACACCGACAGCCAACTTGAACACCGCCTGGCCGTCCATCTTCAGGGTCGGGTCACCACGCACCTGACCGCCCGAAACGCCACCCGGCGTGCAGAGAATATCGACATGTCGGCCATCCGCATGCAATTCGCTCGCAACGATGCCCGGCGTGTCGCTGGCTTCCAGGACCACGGCACCGGCACCGTCACCGAACAGCACGCAGGTCGTTCGGTCGTTGAAATCGAGCAGGCGGGAAAAAATTTCGGCACCGATCACCAGCGCCTTGTGGGCCGCGCCGACGCGGATCATCGAATCGGCCAGCGTCAGCGCGTAGACGAAGCCGGAGCACACCGCCTGCACATCGAACGCTGGACAACCGGCCACACCGAGCTTTTGCTGCACGATGCAGGCCGTCGACGGGAACACCATGTCCGGCGTCGAGGTGGCGACGATGATCAGGTCGATCGAAGCGGCATCGCAGCCGGCAGCCTCCAGCGCCCGCTGTGCGGCGGCCAGCGCCAGATCACTGCACGACTCGCCTTCGGCGGCGAAATGACGGGCACGGATGCCGGTGCGCTCGACGATCCAGTCGTCGGACGTCTCGACACCGCGCGCCGCCAGCCGGTCGGCGAGCGCGGCATTCGTGAGCCGCAATGCGGGCAGGTATCCACCGGTGCCGGCAATGCGCGAATAGCGCCCGGTCGGACTGGCTGCCGGAGAAGCAGGGCCGTTCATGCGAGTTGGCGGGACGCAATCATCTTCGGGGTTTCGTTGTCGCCGGAAGGCGCTGTGACCGGCATGGCCTGCAAGGTGTCGCGGATGCGGTCGTGAACCTGATCCAGCAAGCCGTTGCGGGCCGCATCATAAGCCCGGTTCAGCGCCTGCTCGAAGGCGAACGCATCGGCCGAGCCGTGGCTCTTGAAGACCAGACCGCGCAATCCCAGCAGCGCCGCACCGTTGTAATGCCGGTGATCGACGCGCGCCTTGAACCGGTTTAACACCGGCATCGCCACGACCGCAGCCAAGCGTGTGAAGACGTTGCGGGTGAACTCCTGCTTGATGAAACTCGACAGCATCGAGGCCAATCCTTCGGCGGTCTTCAGCGCCACGTTGCCGACGAAGCCGTCGCACACCACGATGTCCGCCGTGCCCTTGAAGATGTCGTTGCCTTCGACATTGCCATGGAAATTCAGGTGTCCGCTGGCCGCCGCCGCGCGCAGCAACTCGCCCGCCTGTTTGATCGTCTCGCTGCCCTTGATCGCCTCCGCGCCGATGTTCAGCAGGCCGACGCTGGGCTGGTCCTTGCCCTCGACAGCCGCCACCAGCGCGCTGCCCATCACCGCGAATTGCAGCAGGTGCTCGGCGGTGCAGTCGACATTGGCGCCCAGGTCGAGCACCGTGGTGTGGCCATCCTTCTGATTTGGCATCACGCTGGCGATGGCCGGACGATCGATGCCTTCGAGCGTCTTCAACACGTAGCGGGACACCGCCATCAACGCCCCGGTGTTACCGGCGGAGACACAGGCATCCGCCGCCGACACGCCAAACTCATCGGGCTTCACCAGATTGATGGCCAGGCGCATCGAAGACTGCTTCTTGCGCCGCAGGGCCACCTCGATTGCGTCATGCATCTCGACGACTTCGGCAGCCTCGATGACCGTGCAACGCGGCCACGCGCGCGCTGCATCGAGCGCTTCCGGCTTTCCGACCAGCAAGAGTTCCGCGTGAGGCTGATGCGCAAGAAAGGCTTTGCAGGCCGGCAACACCACCGACGGGCCGTGATCTCCGCCCATGCAGTCGATGGCCAGGCGTATCGGTCTGCGCAGCGCGTCGTGGGTCATGGTCTTGGGGCCGGGCTCAGGCCACCACGAGCGTTTCGATGGCCCACGAGGCAGAAGCACAAATGCAAAAGCCCGGCTTCGCTGATTTGCAGGGGCCGGGCCATCGGTAGCAACGGTTCATCGCCGGTTGCGCGGCCGGAGGCGGCTGCGCTGGCGATCATCGTGGCGTCAGACGCTCACGCGTCGGCTTTGGTCTTGAACACTTTGCGCCCGCGGTAGAAACCGTTGGGGCTGATGTGGTGGCGCAGGTGCGATTCACCGGTCGTCGGCTCGATGGCGGTACCCGGCGTGTTCAGGGCGTTGTGCGAACGGTGCATGCCGCGCTTGGAAGGCGACTTCTTGTTTTGCTGAACAGCCATTTCATTCTCCGCAATCGTTGGTGGTGGCGCCCGGTGGCGAACCACTCCGGGACAGACCCTCTAAAGGGCCCGCAGGCGATTGATCCGGATAAACCACGGGAACAGCGCCTGCCGAAAAGCCCACGAGTATATCAGGACGGGGCTTCAGCTGGAGGGTAACTTTCGCTTCAGGTCGCCCAGAGCGGCAAACGGATGAACGCGCTCCTCGAACAGATCGCCATCGTCGCGCACTTTGAGCGGCTGCGGGCAGGCCTCGTGGCGGGGCACCAGCGGCAGTGCGAGCAGCAGTTCGTCCTCGACCAGCCCGATGAGGTCAAGCGTCCGCGACAGCGCGAGCACGTCGTCCTCACTGTCTGCATCGATCGCAGCAGCCTGCTCTTCCCCCGCGACGAACTGGAAACTCCGACGTGCCTGCAAGGCCGCCTCCACTGGCTGCAGACAACGCTGACACACCAACGCCAGCCTCGCCTGGCCCTCGAGGTGCAGCCAGACTTCCGCCTCGGCGCCACGTTTCGGGCGACTCTCGCCGGTCGCGCGCCATTGCATCTGTTCCGCTGCGGTCGGCTTGGCGTCGGCGTGGGCTTCGTCGCAGAGGCGATCCAGCAGGACCAAGGCGCACGACCCGGACTCGTCGCCACCCTGCTTTGCAAAGGCAGCGACGTCCACGCTGCGGGGATCGATCGGATGGATACTCATCGAGCGATTTTAGATTGCCCCACCCGCTCCCACACGGAGCGCCAGGCCCGATGGGACAATCCGCTGCGATGCAACCGACACCTCCGCTGATCCTCGGCTCGACCTCGATATACCGGCGTGAGTTGCTGAGCCGGCTGCGGATCCCTTTCGAAGTCGTCGCACCGGACGTCGACGAGACGGCGCGCGCCGGCGAGCACCCCGCAGAGCTGGCAATTCGCCTTGCGATGGCCAAGGCCCGCGCGGTGGCTGCGCAGCATCCCGATGCGGTGGTGATCGGATCGGATCAGGTCGCCGAGCTCGCCGGCGTGGCGGTGAGCAAGCCCGGAGATCACCGGCGCGCCACCGAGCAACTGCGCGCGATGAGCGGCCGAGAGGTGATCTTTCACACGGCCGTGGCGGTCGTGTGCGCCGATCGAGGGTTCGAAGCCAGCGACCTTGCCAAGGTCGCCGTGAGCTTCCGCCTGCTCTCGGATGACGAGATTGAGCGCTACCTGCAGGCCGAACAACCTTACGACTGCGCCGGCAGCGCCAAATCGGAGGCGCTCGGCATCGCGCTGCTGCAGGCGGTCGAATCCGACGATCCGACCGCCCTGATCGGGCTGCCGCTGATACGCACCTGTACGCTGTTGCGACGCGCCGGGCTCGACCCCCTGGGCGCCATCGATCGCGGGGTTGATCGATGAGCGGCACCCTGTACCTGATGCCCAACACCCTGGATTTCGGTGTCGCCACCGCCGGGTCGGGAACGTCCGGCCCGCCCGACCTGCAACAGGTGCTTCCGCTGGGGGTGATTCGCATCGCCGCCCGGCTGCCCTGCTGGGTGGCAGAAAACGCCAAGACCACACGCGCATTTCTGAAGCGTGTGAATGAGGTGATTCCACTCTCGCAGCCCTTGCAGGCGATCGCCATCGTCGAATTGCCGCGCGCAAACAAGGGCACACCCCAAGCGCCTGCCGCCAAACTCGACGCCTTGCTGGCACCCGCGCTCGCCGGTCAGGACATCGGGTTGATCTCCGAGGCGGGATTGCCGGCGGTCGCCGATCCGGGTGCGGCCCTGGTGCAGGCGGCTCATGCACTGAACGTGCGCATTGAGGCACTGTCCGGTCCGAGCTCGCTGATGCTGGCGCTGGCTGCCAGCGGGCTCAACGGACAGAGTTTCGCCTTCGTCGGCTACCTGCCAGTCGATGCGGCCGCGCGCCACACGCGAATTCGTGAACTGGAGACGCTGTCACGCAAGGCACAACAGACCCAGCTGATGATCGAAACGCCTTATCGCAATGCCACGCTGCTGGCGGCGTTGCTGAGCGCACTGTCGGGTAGCACGCGCCTGTCGGTGAGCTGCGGGCTGACCCTGGAACAGGGGTGGAGTCGCACCGACACGGTGTCAGGCTGGAAGGCACGAACCACCGAGATCCCCGCCGACACACCCGCCGTTTTTTCCTTGCTCGCCTGAATCGATTGCGTCAGAGAGCGCTGGCGTTCACTCGTCCTGATTGACGAGCACTTTTTCGCCAAACAACGCCGCCACCCGCCGCTTGGGCTTGATGTTGGGAGACGTGACGCGTGCGGAGGACGACAGGCTGACAGCGGGCACGGCGGCCTCCCACGTCGGGCTGGCAGTGGTGCTGGGCTCGTAGGGCCGGTCGAAGAACGGATCTGCGGACGGCTTGCGGCTGGGTTCGCTGCGATCCCGCTGAGTGGCTCGGGGCGCAGAACTTCCAGGCGCTGATGCCGTGATCTCGGGCACGCCATCTTCCACCTCGCGACGCGCGCGTTCGGGTCGGGGCTCCCTGCGGGGGCGCTCATCGTCGAGTTCGATCGGCTCGAGTTCGATCTTCTTCTTGATCAGCTTCTCGATGTCGCCCACCAGCCGCGTGTCGTCGCGCGAGACCAGCGTCACCGCGAGCCCCGAAGCGCCGGCGCGACCGGTGCGACCGCTGCGGTGCACATAGTCTTCGGCATTGAACGGCACGTCGAAATTGAACACGGCGGGCAGGTCGGCGATGTCCAGTCCGCGTGCGGCCACGTCGGTGCACACCAGCACATCGACCTCACCGCGCTTGAACGCTTCAAGCGCCTTCAATCGCTCGTCCTGCGACTTGTCTCCGTGCAGCGCGTTGGTGCGCAGCCCGTCGCGCTCGAACGACCGGGCCAGCCGCGCACACCCGAGCTTCGAATTGACGAACACCAGCGCTTGCGTCAGCGCGCGCTCCTTGATGAGTTTGAGCACGACGGCCCGCTTGTCGTCGGTGGCGACGCTGAAAAAACGCTGCTCGACGTTGGTGGCGGTGGCATTGGGACGAGCGACCTCGACGAGGATCGGGTTTTGCAGGTAGCTTTCGGCCAGCCGCTTGATCTCGGGTGAAAACGTCGCGGAGAACAGCAGCGTCTGGCGCTGCTTCGGCAAGTAGCTCAGGATGCGCTGCAGATCCGGCAGGAAGCCGATGTCGAGCATGCGGTCGGCTTCATCGAGCACGACATATTCGACCTGCCCCAGGTTGCAGTTCTTGGCCTCGATGTGATCGAGCAGCCGGCCAGGGGTGGCGATCAGCACCTCGACACCGGTCTTCAACTCGGCGGTCTGCGGCTTCATATCAATGCCGCCGAACACCACCATCGAGCGCAGCTTGGTGTGCTTGGCGTAGGTCTTGACGTTGTTGGCGACCTGGTCGGCCAGCTCGCGGGTCGGCGCGAGTACCAGCGCGCGCACCGGGTGGCGCGCCGGAGACGCGCTGCTGTTCTCGTGCTTCAGCATCTTCTGCAGCAGCGGCAACGTGAATGCGGCGGTCTTGCCGGTGCCGGTCTGGGCGGCACCCATCACGTCGCGTCCGTCGAGGACGATCGGGATGGCCTTGGCCTGGATGGGCGTCATCTGCGTGTAGCCGGAATCGGCCACCGCGCGCAGCAGTTTGTCGTCGAGGGCCAGTGTGTCGAAACGCACCGGCGCCGCTACCGCCTCAGTGGCATCGGCGTCGACGGTGTCTTCGTGGGGTGCTTCAGTCATCTACTGATTATCGCCGCTGGCCCTCCCCGCAGGAGAAAGGGCGAGAGCCGCCCCTAGAATCGAGCGCACTTCAAGCGACGGCGTTCGATCTAAACCCCCAAAGCACCCATGATCCTTGTGACAGGCGGAGCCGGTTTCATCGGCGCGAACTTTGTGCTCGACTGGCTGGCCCAGTCGAATGAGCCGGTGCTGAACCTGGATGCCTTGACCTACGCCGGCAATCTGGAAAGCCTGCGCGCGCTCGACGGCGACGCGCGCCATGTGTTCGTCCACGGCGATATCACCGACCGCGCGCTGCTCGACAGCCTGTTTGCCACCCACCGCCCGCGCGCGGTGGTTCACTTCGCGGCCGAAAGCCACGTCGACCGCAGCATCCACGGCCCCGGCGCGTTCATCCACACCAATGTGCAAGGGACTTTCACGCTGCTGGAAGCGGCGCGCGCTTTCTGGTCGGGGCTGCCCGGGGCTGAGAAGACGCAGTTCCGTTTCCACCATGTGTCCACCGACGAGGTCTACGGTTCGCTCGGGCCCGGCGATGCGCCGTTCACCGAGACCCATCTCTACGAACCCAACAGCCCTTACTCGGCCAGCAAGGCTGCCAGCGACCACCTGGTTCGCGCCTGGCACCACACCTACGGTTTGCCAGTCCTGACCACCAACTGCAGCAACAACTACGGGCCGTGTCACTTTCCCGAGAAGCTGATTCCGCTGATGATCGTCAACGCGCTGGCGGGCAAGCCATTGCCGGTCTACGGCGATGGTCGGCAGGTGCGCGACTGGCTCTACGTCAAGGACCACTGCGCGGCGATCCGCGTCGTGCTGGCGCAGGGCCGCGTCGGCGAGACCTACAACATCGGCGGCTGGAACGAGAAGCCCAACATCGACATCGTCCACACCGTGTGCGGGTTGCTCGACGAGATGCGCCCGGATCCCGCCGGCAGCCACCGCCGTCTGATCACCCATGTGACCGACCGCCCCGGCCACGATCGGCGCTATGCCATCGATGCGCGCAAGCTCGAACGCGAACTCGGCTGGAAGCCGGCCGAGACCTTCGACACCGGCATCCGCAAGACGGTACGCTGGTATCTCGATCACGCCGACTGGGTGGCGCGGGTGCAAAGCGGGGCCTACCGTGACTGGGTCGACACCCACTACGCGACTCGTTCCGACTGATGAAAATCCTGTTGTTCGGCAAGAACGGGCAGGTCGGCTGGGAACTGCAACGCGCGCTGGCACCGCTCGGTGAGTTGATCGCGCTGACCACGAACAGCGCTGAATTGATGGCCGATTTCGCCGATCCCGAATCGCTGGCCGCCACCGTGCGCGCGGTGGCGCCGCAGTGGATCGTCAATGCCGCCGCGTACACCGCCGTCGACAAGGCCGAGAGCGAGCCAGACCTTGCGCGCAGGATCAACGCCGTCGCACCGGGAGTGCTTGCACGTGAAGCCGCGGCGATCGGCGCTGGGCTGGTGCACTACAGCACCGACTACGTGTTCGACGGCAGCGGCAACGTGCCCTGGGTCGAGGACGACGCGACCGGCCCGCTCGGCGTGTACGGCGCGACCAAGCTCGAAGGCGAAGTCCTGATCCGGGACAGCAGCTGTCAGCACCTGATCCTGCGCACCAGCTGGGTCTACGCAGCGCGCGGGGGCAACTTCGCCAAGACCATGCTGAAGCTGGCTCAAGAGCGTGACGCGCTGAGGATCGTCGACGACCAGATCGGCGCGCCCACCGGCGCAGAACTGCTGGCCGATGTCACGGCGCACGCGTTGCGCAGCGCATCTCGACGACCGGAGCTCTGCGGCACCTATCACGTGGCCGCTGCGGGCCAAACCAGTTGGCACCAGTATGCGCGGCATGTGATCGAGCAGGCGCGGTCAAAGGGGCAGCCGGTCCGGGTCGCGCACGACGCCATCGCGGCCGTGCCGACCCGTGCGTTTCCGACTCCGGCGCGACGCCCCGGCAATTCGCGGCTGGACACCCGCAAACTACAAGACGCCTTTGACCTGCGCCTGCCGGCCTGGCAAATCGGCGTCGACCGCATGCTGGCCGAAGTGCTCGGCTGACACCTATCCGGACCGGACCTCTGATGAATACTGCTCACCGCAAAGGCATCTTGCTCGCCGGAGGCTCCGGCAGCCGCCTGCATCCCGCCACGCTCGCGATCAGCAAGCAGTTGCTGCCCGTCTACGACAAGCCGATGGTGTACTACCCGCTCAGCACGCTGATGCTCGCCGGCATCCGGGACATCCTGCTGATCAGCACACCGCAGGACACGCCGCGTTTCGAGGCCTTGCTGGGCGACGGGAACCGATGGGGCATCAATATCAGCTACTGCGTCCAACCGAGTCCCGATGGTCTGGCGCAGGCCTTCGTGCTGGGCAAGACGTTCGTGAACGGCGACCCGAGTGCGCTGGTGCTGGGCGACAACATCTATCACGGGCATGACTTGCAGGGCCTGCTGCAGGCGGCCCACTTGCGCACACAGGGTGCATCGGTTTTCGCGTATCACGTGCAGGACCCCGAACGCTACGGCGTCGTCGCCTTCGACAAGAACAAGCGCGCCCTCAGCATCGAAGAAAAGCCCCAAGTGCCGCAAAGCAATTACGCGGTCACAGGCCTCTATTTCTACGACAGCCAGGTGTGCGACATCGCGGCCGACATCCGTCCGTCGGCACGTGGTGAACTGGAAATCACCGACGTCAATGCCCGCTATCTGCAACAGGGGCAATTGAACGTCGAGATCATGGGGCGCGGCTATGCGTGGCTGGACACCGGCACGCACGACAGCCTGCTTGAAGCCGGCCAGTTCATCGCCACACTCGAGAAACGGCAGGGGCTGAAGGTGGCCTGCCCCGAAGAGGTGGCGTTTCGCTCCGGATGGATCGATGCGAGTCGACTCGAAACCCTCGCCCGCCCCATGCTGAAGAACGGCTACGGCCAGTATCTGATGCAGATCGTCAACAACCAGGTGTTCTGATGAAGGTGACGCCAACAGCCATCGACGGCGTGTTGATCCTGGAGCCGAAGGTGTTCGGCGATGAGCGCGGCTTCTTTCTCGAAAGTTTCAACCAGCAGGCGTTCGAAGCCGCAGTTGGACAAGAAATCAGGTTCGTTCAGGACAACCACTCACGCTCGGTGCAGGGCGTGCTGCGTGGCCTGCACTACCAGCGCGAGCCCTACGACCAAGGCAAACTGGTTCGCGTGACTCAGGGCAGCGTGTTCGATGTGGCCGTGGACATCCGCACCGGCAGCCCCACTTACGGGGCGTGGGTCGGCGTCGAGTTGAGCGGACAGAACCACAAGCAGCTGTGGATTCCTCCGGGTCTGGCCCACGGGTTCCTGGTCACCAGCGACAGCGCCGACTTCCTGTACAAGACCACGGGGTACTACCGCCCCGACGCCGAGGGCAGCATTCGATGGGACGACCCCGACCTCGCCATCGCCTGGCCGCTCAACGGACGCATGCCATCGGTTTCGGCCAAGGACGCGGCAGCGCCTCCGTTGCGCGCTTGAACCGTGACGTGCCGCCGCAGGACGGCTGTCGAATCCGGGCCGCAAGGCCCCCCGTGACTTGCCGACCCGCTCGGCCGATCGAATGAGTTTTCTGCTGCTGAGCTTCGTTGTCTCGTTGTTGACCACCCTCGCTGTCGTGAGGTCCAGCGCCCGCCATGGAAACCTGTCGTCGGACACCGAGATGTCCGGCCCGCAGAAGTTTCATGACGCGCCGGTTCCGCGCATCGGGGGGGTCGGAGTGCTGGTGGCGCTGGTGGCCGGGGCACTGCTGGCGCAGTTCATGCGGCCGGCGCACAGCGTGTCGCTTTGGCTGCTGCTGGCCGCCAGCCTGCCGACGTTTCTCGGTGGATTCGCCGAAGACATGACGAAGAACGTGTCGGCAGCGCGACGCCTCGCCGCCACCGTCGTGTCGGCCGGCCTCGCGGTGTGGCTGCTGGATGCGGTGGTCCATCGCACAGGCATCCCGGGCATCGATCAATTGGTGCTGATCGAGCCGTTCGCGATCGCGCTGACCATCTTCGTCGTCACCGGCGTGGCCAATTCGGTGAACATCATCGACGGCTTCAACGGCCTGGCGTCGATGTGCGTGCTGATCATGATGCTGGCCGTGGCCTATGTCGCCCTGCAGGTCGGCGACCGGCTGGTGCTGACCGCCGCGATGATCGCTGCCGGCGCGGTGCTCGGCTTCTTCGTGTGGAACTTTCCCGGCGGACTGATCTTCCTCGGCGACGGCGGCGCGTACCTGCTGGGTTTCGTGCTCTCCGAGCTCGGCGTGCTGCTGATCGTTCGCAACGCACTGGTTTCGCCGCTGTTTCCGCTGCTGCTGTGCGCGTATCCGATCTTCGAGACGATCTTTTCGATCTACCGGCGCAGGGTCATCAAGGGCGTCGCGTCATCGCAGCCCGACGGCATCCATCTGCACACCCTCATCCACCGCCGCCTGGTGCGGCAGCTGATCGGCGACACGCACGAGCACCAACTGCGGGCGCGCAATTCGATGACCTCTCCCTACCTGTGGCTGCTGTGCAGCCTGTCGGTGATCCCTGCGGTCGCCTGGTGGAACAACACCGCCATGCTGAGCGGATTCATCGTGCTTTTTATGATCTCGTACATCGTGCTGTACTGGCGCATCGTGCGCTTCAAGGTGCCAAAGTGGCTGGTGAAGCGGAGCTGAGAGCGCGTCGATCGATGATCTTCTTCGGCTTGTACTCGGGGATGAACTGGGCCAAGCGCTCTCGCTGACTCGCGGGTGAACCGCCCCCGCTGCGGCTGCCCAGCCAGTCGAGCAGTTCGCGTGTCCAGGTCTCGGTCGCTTCGTCGTTGAGCCTGGCAATGCGCAGGCGCGGATGGGCCGACGGCTGCGTGCGATCCGCGTCGGCCAGCAGTTCCTCGTAGAGTTTTTCGCCGGGGCGCAGGCCACTGAAGACGATACCGATGTCGTTCTCGTCGTGACCGCTGAGTCGAATGAGGTCCCGCGCGAGTTCGACGATCTTCACCGGCTCGCCCATGTCCAGCACATACACCTGCCCGCTGCGCGCGAGCACCGCCGACTGCAACACCAACCGCACCGCCTCCGGGATCGTCATGAAGAACCGCGTGATGTCCGGGTGAGTCACCGTAACCGGTCCGCCCTTGGCGATCTGTTCCTTGAACTTCGGGATCACGCTGCCGCTCGATCCCAGCACGTTGCCGAAGCGCACCGCAGCGAACACCGTGCCGGAACCCTTCGTCGCCAAGTGTGAAAGCACGCGCTCGGCAGCGCGCTTGCTGGCTCCCATCACGTTGGTCGGGTTGACCGCCTTGTCGGTACTGATCATCACGAAGCGCTCTGCACCGCACTCCATCGCCGCCAATGCCGCGTTGTGGGTCCCCAACGTGTTGTTCTGCAACGCAGCCCAGGCGTTCTCGTCCTCCATCAGCGGGACGTGCTTGAACGCCGCCGCATGAAACACCAGCTGCGGCCGGTAGGCGTTGAACGTGGATCTCAGGTGACCCAGGTCCTTCACGTCGCCCATCAGCCGCACCAACGGCAGGCCCGGATGCAGCTCGGCGAGTTGCTGCTCGATCTGGTACAGCATGAACTCGCTCAATTCGTAAAGCACCAGACGGGCCGGGCCGTATCGCGCCAACTGCCGGCACAGCTCGCTGCCGATCGATCCCCCTGCACCGGTGATCAGCACCGTCTTGGCGGACACCAGTTCGGCAATGCCAGCCTCATCGAGCACCACCGGCTCACGGCCCAGCAGGTCTTCGGGCTCGATGGCGCGGATGCGTTCGATGCGGGCACTGCCCGACTGCAGTTCGCTGACGGACGGCACGGTGAGCATCGGCAACGATGTGGACGCCGCCAGTCCGATCGCGCGGCGACGCTGGGCTGCGGTCGATCCCGGCAACGCCGTGATGATGTGTGTGGCGCCAGCGATGATCCTCGGATCGAGTACGTCATCGAAGGTGCCCAGCACCGGCGCACCGGAGATGCGTGCGCCGCGCTTGGCAGGATCGTCGTCCAGGAGCCCGAGCACGGTCCAGCCCTGTTGCGGCAGCCCGGCCACCAGCAGCCGCGCAGCCTCGCCCGCGCCCATCACGATGGCGCGCCGCACTTCACCGTGGCCACCGGTGATCTGCAAGCGCGCGTGTTCGTACAGCATTCTGTAAGCGATACGCGCCATGCACAGACCCATCAGCGTGATGAATGGATGCAGCGCCAGCACGGCCCTGGGAACGCCATACAGCTTTGTCATCAGCACACCCGCAGCGCACAGGGTCCCGGCAACGCCACACGACACCGTGAGGCGCTTGACCTCGCCGAAACCCGAAAACCGCCACATGCCGCGCGGCACGCCGGCCACGACGAACACAAACAGGTAGGTGACCACCGCGCCCAACATGACCCAACCGTCATAGGAGGGCCTGTCGCTCAACCAGCGCTCGAACCCGAGGCGAAACAAGTAAGTGCAGTTCCAGCAGATCGCGATGACCAGCGCGTCTGCCAGCAAGGACAACGGCCGGCGATGCGGCCGCAATCGAGCCAGGGTGCGATCGAATCGGTGCCAGAGCATGTGGTGTCGTGTCGGACTTCAGGTTGGTGCGGTCCACCGGCCAGCGCAGCGAACGACGCCGTCGATTATGTTGCCCCTGCTCAGCACGATGAGTCGGCTTCAGGCAAGCAACAGCGCCGCCTCTGGTTCATCGGTCGACTGAGCTGCGCGAACACAGTGCCCGAAACGTGGAAACGATCAACCGCAAATCACCCACCAACGTCGCCTCGTCGACATATCGCGCCGAGAGCCGCAGCTTGGCCGGCAGCACGACCTCGACATACTCGCGCTCGGGGTCTGCGGCGCAGGCCAGCAGCGTCGCCTCGTCACGGAAGGCTAGAGACGCCGGGTCCGTGATGCCCGGGCGCACGGACAGCACCTTGTCGCGCAGGCCCTGCGGGTAGGTCGCCACATAGCGCGGCACCTCGGGCCGCGGGCCGACCAGGCTCATGCGGCCGCGCAGCACATCGATCAGCTGCGCCAACTCGTCGAGCTTGGTACGGCGCAGCAGCGCACCGACACGGGTGATACGAGGGTCTGAACCGACGGTGAGCTGAAGTTCCGGTGCAAGCGCATCGACTTCTGCGGAGCAGCCGCCATGCGCCATCGTGCGGAACTTGTGGATGCGGAACTCGACCCCGTGGCGCCCCACCCTCGTCTGCCGAAAGAAAACCGGTCCCGGCGAGTCGAGCTTGATGGCGAGCGCCATCAACAGCAGCAGCGGCGCGAGCAGCAACAGTCCGACGCCCGAGGCCAGCAAGTCGAACAGCCGCTTCGCCATCGACGCAGCCAGCGACGTCAGCCCAGCAGCGAGCGCACCGCATCGATGACGCGCTGCACCTCGTGCGACGCCATGCGGGTGTAAAGCGGCAGGCTCAGCATCCGCTCGTAGGCGTGCTGGCTGTGCGGAAACCGCTCGGGAGTGAGTCCGTAACGGTCACGCCAGTAAGGCTGCAGATGCAGCGGGATGTAGTGCACGCTGCAACCGATGCCAGCCGCGTACAGCCCGTCGATCAGTTGGTCCCGCGTCAGCGTCGCGTCGTCGGTCAGGCGCAGCACGTACAGGTGCCACGCATGGGTGTCGCCCGGCAACGGACGCGGCGGCGTGAGAACCGGCAGATCGGCAAACGCTGCGTCGTACATCGCGGCAATTCCAGCGCGGGTGACCTGGAACCCGCGCGCGCGCCGCAACTGGTGGATGCCCATCGCCGACGCGATGTCGGTCAGGTTGTACTTGAAGCCCGGCGCGACGACCTCGTAGTACCAGCTCGGCGCCTTCGCGGTGAAGCGATCGAAGGCATCGCGGTTGATGCCGTGCAGGCGCATCACCTGGATGCGCTGGGCCAACTCGACGTCACGCGTCACGACCATGCCGCCCTCGCCCGTCGTCATCGTCTTGTTGGCGTAGAAGCTGAATACCGTGACATCGCTGTCCAGCGTGCCGACGAGCCGTCCACCGCAGGTCGTCGGCAGCGCGTGCGCCGCATCCTCGACCACCTTCAGGCCGTGCCGGCGCGCCAGCGGCAGCAGCGCGGCCATGTCGGCGGCGAGGCCGGCGTAGTGCACCGGCATCACCGCCTTCGTGCGCGGCGTGATCGCCGCTTCGACCGCTGCGACGTCGATGCACAGCGTGGTCGGATCGACGTCAACCAGCACCACGTCGGCACCGAGGTAGCGCACCACCTCGGCGGTGGCGGTGAAGGTGTGCGTGGTCGTGA
>JAURWR010000114.1 GCA_030654805.1 Burkholderiaceae bacterium | reverse complement strand
GTCCCATCTGAAAAGAGGACAAGAGAGGTTGTGCGGCCATCATCCATAAGCATTTTCCAAGGACGTCCGTCGGCGACCCTTGCCGCCAACGTTACGTTGGAACCAGCCTCTCGCGCTGATGCGGCGGTCAATTGCATTGTTGCGCCGGCGATTATGATGAGCACCCATGCTGCGCTTCCAAGAGCAGAGACATTCGAGCGAGGCGATGATGAGCCAACTAACGAACCTGAGTTCACGGGTACGATTTCCTTTGCTTTGAGTGCGGTGACGAGCGCGAACCGACCGTGCGGTCAGCGCCGTGTTCTCAACTAAAGTTTCGCAGGGGCTTTCTTCGCCGATAACGCGGCTACCGATACGGCGATCCAAAACAGCAATCTAATCGCCATTGCCCCGACGGTTCGTGCCTCGAATGCACCGCCACCCAGGACGTAAGCGCCAAATGCTGCTGCGATGAGAGCCGTCGATGATGCGAGAAAAATAGATGCATGGACGGCCCAAGGCCTGCGCCGCAGCAGGCCCCACCCTGCCAGGATG
The DNA here is from genome assembly GCA_030654805.1 of Burkholderiaceae bacterium. Taxonomy (GTDB): domain Bacteria; phylum Pseudomonadota; class Gammaproteobacteria; order Burkholderiales; family Burkholderiaceae_C; genus PBB1. The sequence goes on along the minus strand of JAURWR010000114.1, from coordinate 2,438 downwards.
TAGACGAAGCCGGCGCAGAAATTGAACCAAAGGACAAAGGGCACCGCATTGCCGACGGAGGCGCGGGCCTGAGGGCTGCCGAACAGGGCTTGCCCCCCGGAGAAGAGCGTCACGACACCGAACGCTATTGCCACTATTGCCAGCCAATGCACAACGAGGCGTTTGTTCATGGCGCTTGCTCCTTTGAATTCGGCCTGCTGATTCGCTGAACGCGCTTTCATTGGACGAGAACGCCGGGCTCACTCTCGAACCCGGCGCCTTCGCCGGCTTCCTCATCGGTCTTTCCGTCCCGGATATGGTAGATGCGCTTGAACGTCGGGATGATTTTTTCGTCGTGGGTCACCACGATGATGGCGGTCTGATACTGCTGCGCCATTTGATTCAGGATGCGTATCACGGCGAGCGCCCGCTTGCTGTCGAGCGGTGCCGTGGGTTCGTCGGCGAGAACGACCGGCGGCCGATTGACCAGTGCGCGGGCGATGGAGACGCGCTGTTGCTCGCCGCCCGAAAGTTGCGACGGCATAGCGCGAGCGCGATGGGCGACATCCAGCGCTTCCAGCAATTCTAGCGCGCTATGGCGGGACTCGGCATTGGATCGCCCGGCCAGCATAGGCAACAGTGCGACGTTGTCGGTGACATCGAGGAAGGGGATCAGGTAGGGCGCCTGGAAAATGAAGCCGATCTTGTCGCGGCGCAAAGCGCGAAGGTCGGGAATTGTCCAGGCGTTGTCGTAGATTACTTCGTCTCCCAGGATCATGCGCCCCGCGGTCGGCTCAATAATCGCGCCCAAACATTTGAGGAGGGTGCTCTTGCCGGAGCCCGATGGGCCAATGAGGCCAACGACTTCGCCGGCCGCAACCCGCATGTTTACATCCTTAAGGGCATCCACGGCCATGTCGCCCGCGCCGTAGCGCTTGCGCAGTCCCTCAATGCGAATGCCTTTGCCTTGCACGTCAGCCACCGATCGCCTCCGCAGGGTCGACCTTCAGCGCCGCGCGTATGGCCACCACGCTCGCCAACACGCAGATCACCACCACCGCGATGAATCCGCGCGCCGCATCGCCGGGTTCAAGCAGCACGTATTTCGGAAAGATCGGCGCCCAGAAGGTGGCGGCAACCTTCCCCACCACGAAGCCGATCATGCCCAGTCCGACCGCCTGCTGCAGAATCATGCCGGCAATTGTTCTGTTTTTCGTGCCGATCAGCTTGAGCACCGCAATCTCGCGGATCTTGCCGAGTGTCAGGGTGTAGATGATGAAGGCGACGATGGCCGCGCTGACGATGGCGAGAATCACCAGGAACATGCCGATCTGTTTGGCTGAGGTGGCGATCAGCTTGCCAACCAGAATCTCCTCCATCTGCAAGCGGGTGTACACTTGGAGCCGTTTCCAGCGGCGGATGAGGTTGGCCACCTCCTCGGGAGCATGGCCGGGCTTGACCTGTACGAGTACGGCATTGACGTATGGATTTGCGCTTTGCGATGCGATCACCGCATCGGCCAGGCCGGGCACGCCCGGGCGATTGAAGGCAGGGTTCGCCCGAGTTCGGCGCCGCTGCTGCAGAATGGCATCGCTGTCTTTCAAGAACTGCGCCTCCTGCGCGTCCTTCAGCGGGACGAATACCATTGGGTCACCATTGGAAGAGACCATGCGTCGGGTCAGTCCAACGATCGTGTACTGATTGCGCCGGATCTGAATCCGGTCGCTCAACTTGAAACCCGCGGCCACATCGGCCACGGCTTCATAGTGACCACGGGTGATTTGACGGCCAGCGACGAGATAGCCGGGTTGTCCGGGTTCACCAGGCCCCCCGGGAACGACACCGACGACCATGGCGCGGACGTCGCGCTCGCCCTGGCGCACCTGCATGGTGAAGTAGGTAACATTAGCCGCACGCGCCACACCCGGCATGCCGAGGATGCCCCGATACGCGTCGTCGTAAAGGCTTGACGGTTCGGCATAAGGACCGAGTGTGTCTTTCTGTACTACCCAAAGATCCGCACTGCTGTTGTCGAGCAGGACCTTCGCGTCGTCCACCATACCCCGGTAGACGCCAGCCATCGTCAACGTCACGCCAATCAGCAGCCCTAATCCCACGCCGGTGAAGACGAACTTGCCCCAAGCGTGAAGGATGTCACGACCCGCGAGACTGATCATGGCGCCACGCCTGCCAGGGCCTCGACGACATTGATCCGGCTGTGAGCGCTGAGACCGGCCGAGCTGTATACCACTACGCGCTCACCCGCCCTGAGCCCGTCTATAATCTGCACTCGACCATCGAGGTCCGATGCACCGCGCTTGACAGGGACGAAGCGCAGCGCGCCATCTCTTACCGCCCAGACGCCTAAATGCCCGTCGACCCGTTGCACGCTGGCATCGGGCACGACGGTGGCGGCTGCCATCGCCGGCAAGGCCACCGTGATTTCGGCGATCTCGCCA
>JAURWR010000111.1 GCA_030654805.1 Burkholderiaceae bacterium | reverse complement strand
AGCATCACGTCGTCGGAACCGGGGATGCCCATGATGAAGCTGCAACCGGCGACGCCCAGCACGGTCAGCAGCACGTCCATGTCGTTCTGGTCGGCCTCGGCGTGGTTGGTGTAGCAGATGTCGCAGCCCATCGGCAGGCCGTGCAGCTTGCCGCAGAAGTGGTCTTCGAGGGCGGCGCGGATGATCTGCTTGCCGTCGTACAGGTACTCGGGCCCGATGAAGCCGACCACGGTGTTGACCAGCAGCGGCTGGTAGTGGCGCGCCACCGCGTAGGCGCGCGCCTCGATGGTCTGCTGGTCGCAACCGTGGTGGCCGTTGGCCGACAGCGCACTGCCCTGCCCGGTCTCGAAGTACATGACGTTGTCGCCGCGTTCTGTTCCAGCCTCGCCGGCGAAACAGGCGCCCCGCTTCAGTGAAAGCGCCGCCGCACGCGCCTCGGCGAGCATCGCCAGATCGATGCCGAAGCTGGTGTTGGTGGCTTCGGTGCCACCGATCGACTGGAAGACCAGGTCGACCGGCGCGCCGCGTTCGATGGCGGCCAGCGTGTTGGTAACGTGGGTCAGGATGCAAGACTGCGTCGGGATCTCGTAGCGCTGGATCACCGCGTCGAGCATCTGCAGAAGCCGGATTACCTGTGGCACGTTGTCGGTGGCCGGGTTGATGCCGATCACCGCGTCACCGCTGCCGTACAGCAGCCCGTCGAGCAGGCTGGCCGCGATGCCGGCGGTGTCGTCGGTCGGGTGGTTCGGTTGCAGCCGCGTCGACAGCCGACCCGGCAGGCCGATGGTGTCGCGGAAGCGGCTGCGCACCCGCACCTTGCGCGCGACCAGGATCAGATCCTGGTTGCGCATGATCTTCGACGTGGCGGCTGCCATTTCGGGCGTGATGCCTGGGCTCACCAGCGCCAAGGCTTCGCTGTCGGCGTCGTCGGACAACAACCATTCCCGGAAGCCCCCGACGGTCAGGTGCGCGACCGCCGCGAAAGCCACCGCATCGTGCGTGTCGACGATGAGCCGCGTGACCTCGTCGGCCTCGTACGGCACCACCGCTTCGTTCAGGAACTGGCGCAGCGGCACATCGGCCAGCGCCATCTGCGCGGCCGCGCGCTCTGCGGCCGTGTCTGCCGCCACCCCGGCCAGGTGATCGCCAGAGCGTTCGGGCGTGGCGCGCGCGAGCAGCGTCTTCAGGCTGTCGAAGCGGAAGGTCCGGGGGCCGACGGCGTGGCTGTAGGAGGACATGGCGCAGATCTGGAAATCGTGGAAGCCGCGGCCGTCAGGCACTCGCCGCTGCGGCGATCGCCGCACCACGGCGCGTGGCGGTGGTCAGGAAGTAGACGTACCCGATCACGCCCAGGCCGACGAACAAGCCGGCCACCAGCGGGTTGAAATAGACCATCGTCAGCAGGCAGATCACCGCCGCCACCAGCGCGAACGCCGGGAAGAACGGGAACGCCGGCGCGCTGAACGGACGGTGCAGGTGCGGCTCGGTGATGCGCAGCTTGAACAGGCTGGCCATGCTCAGGATGTACATCACGATCGCGCCGAAAACCGACATGGTCACGATGTTGGCCGTCAGCGGCAAGCCGCCGATCTGGATCAACTGGTCGCTGAAGATCGCGGCGATGCCGACCACGCCGCCGGCCAGGATCGCCACATGCGGCGTGCCCAGCTTCGGGTGGATCTGACCCAGCATCTGCGGCAGGTAGCCAGCGCGGGACAGCGCGAAGATCTGGCGCGAGTAGCCGATGATGATTCCGTGAAACGAGGCCACCAGGCCGAACAGCCCGAGCCACACCAGCATGTGCAGCCAGCCGCTGTTCTCGCCGACGACGATCTTCATCGCCTGCGGTAGCGGGTCGTTGATGTTGGACAGCTTGGTCCAGTCGCCCGAGCCGCCCGCAAACACCATCACGCCGATGGCCAGCACGACCAGCGTCAGGATGCCGCCGATGTAGGCGATCGGGATCGAGCGGTGCGGCGTCTTGGCTTCTTCGGCGGCCATCGCCACGCCCTCGATCGCCAGGAAGAACCAGATCGCGAACGGGATCGCCGCGACGATGCCCGAGATCGAGCCGATGCTGAAGCTGTCCGCCCCGCCCCAGCCGCCCTTGACGAAGTTGGCCGCCGAGAAGCCCGGTGCGACGACGCCCATGAACACCAGCAGTTCGAAAATCGCGATCAGCGTGACGATCAACTCGAAGCTCGCGGCGATCTTCATGCCGGCGATGTTGAGGCCCATGAAGACGATGTAAGCACCAAAAGCGATCCACTTCGGATCGAAGGCCGGAAACTGCACGTTGACGTACGCACCGATGGCGAGCGCGATCGCCGGGGGTGCGAAGACGAATTCGACCAGCGTCGCAAAGCCGGCGACGTAGCCGCCGGTCGGCCCGAAGGCCCGCCGGCTGTACTCGAACGGCCCGCCGGCATGCGGGATCGCGGTGGTCAGTTCGGTGAAGCTGAAGATGAAGGTGGTGTACATCAGCGCGATGAACACCGAGGTCACCAGGAAGCCCAGCGTGCCGGCCGACGCCCAGCCATAGCTCCATCCGAAGTACTCGCCCGAGATCACCAGCCCGACGGCGATGCCCCACAACTGGAAGGTGCCCAGCGTCTTGCCGAGCGTGTGCGGGGTCGAAGTGCTCATGGTGTCGATTCCTATGGTGGGTGGCGGCGATTTGCACCAACATGAAGTGGCTCGACGCTTGCACACGTACGCATCACGTCGATGGTGCTCAGTCTGCGGCCGATGCCGGCACGGGCGTTATCGCGATTCGGCAAACCTTGCGGGAGATCCCCATGCGGCCACCCTCCGAGCCTCTCGACCTTCCCTCGTCATCGGCGGAAAGCGCAACAGCGATGCGTTGGACCCGGTCCGACGACGTGGTCGCACACGCCGCCAACCTCAGCGGCTGGCAGCAGCAGTACGACCAGTTGTCCGGTGGCGCCTTTCGCGGGGAACTGGCAGAGGTGTGGTTCGACGAGGTGCAGGTGTTCCGCGAACGCACCAGCCACGCCGTGCACCAGACCTGCAGAATCCGCCCCGACACGGTGTGGTGCGGCATCACGATGACGCCCGACGGCTCGCGCATCGAAGGGCACGTGGTGGGCGAAGGCGGCGTGATGGTCAGCGGCAGCGGCACCGAGTTCGAGTTGCTGACACCGGACCAGCACGACATATTCGGCATCGTCGCTTCGCGCAGCGCCTTGCAGACGGCGGCTCACACGCTCGGCCGGCCACTGAGTCTGGACGCGCTGAGCCAGCCCAATTGGCTGTCCTGCGATCTGACCGCCCACGCGCTGTTGCGGCGCGGCCTGGCGCTGCTGCTGGGCCAGGCGGGCAACGGCGACAGTTGCCACGACCACGCGCAGGCACGGCGGTTCGCGCAAGCCGCCGTGCTCGACACACTGCTGTCGGTGCTGGCGGCGCCGTCGGCCGATGGCCACGAAGGACTCAGCTTCGATCGTCGCCGACGACTGGTGCGGCAAGCCTGCGATCGGGTGAGCTCACAACCCCAGGCCATTCCCACCGTGCCAGAGCTGTGCGAGCACTTGCACGTCAGCCGTCGCACCCTGCAATACGCGTTCGAGACGGTGATCGACTCCAGTCCGGTCGTCTACCTGCGCACGCTGCGCCTGAATGCCGCGCGGCGCGACCTGCTGACGGGCGTCGCACCCTCGGTGCAGGAGGCCGCCGGCCGGCACGGCTTCTGGAGCCTGAGCCAGTTCGCGAGCGACTACCGCCGCCAGTTCGGAGAACGGCCGTCGCAGACGCTGGCCCGCGCGAGGTCGGTCTTGTCCAGCAGTCCGCCCCGCCCTGCGGCGTTGCCGGTGCCCACCCTTCAATGAAGGAGGCAGATCCGGCCGCTCATTGATGGACGGCTGGACGCACCAGTGAAGGTCGGCCCCCGAAACGCTTCAGGACGGCCTGTTCGATGCCTGCCGCATCGAGCCCGCATTTCGACATCAACACCGCAGGGTCGCCGTGCTCGATGAACTGATCGGGCAGACCCAGCAGCAGCACCGGAATCACGATCCCAGCCTCTTGCAGCGCCTCAAGCACCGCCGAGCCCGCTCCGCCCATGCGGCAGCCGTCTTCGATGGTGACCAGCGCGTCGTGGCTGCGCGCCAGTTCGGCGACCAGTTCCCCATCCAGCGGCTTGGCGAATCGCATGTTGGCCACCGTCGCATCGAGGCGCTCTGCGGCGTCGAGCGCGGCGTACAGCAGCGTGCCGAACGCCAGGATCGCGATGCGTTTTCCGTGCGAGCCGGTCGACGGGCTGGCCGTGCGCCGGACCTCGCCCTTGCCGAACGGGATCGCGGTCATGGCCTGCTGCACTTCGACACCGGTCCCCTTGCCGCGCGGGTAGCGCACGGTGGTCGGATGGTCCTGCAGGAAGGCGGTGTACAGCAGCTGACGGCATTCGTTCTCGTCGGCCGGCGTCATCACGCTCATGTTCGGGATGCAGCGCAGGAAGGCGATGTCGTAGTTGCCGGCATGGGTGGCGCCGTCGGCACCGACGAGGCCCGCACGGTCGAGTGCGAACACCACCGGCAGGTTCTGGATCGCCACGTCGTGGATCAATTGGTCGTAGGCGCGCTGCAGGAACGTCGAATAGATCGCGACCACCGGCTTCAGGCCCTCGCAGGCCAGACCGGCCGCAAAGGTCACTGCATGTTGTTCGGCGATGCCGACATCGTGATACCGGCCAGGGAAGCGACTCTCGAACTCGACCATGCCCGAGCCCTCGCGCATCGCCGGCGTGATACCGACCAGCCGCGTGTCCACCTCGGCCATGTCGCACAGCCACTGCCCGAACACCTGGGTGAACGTCGGCTTGCCAGGTGCCGCAGGTTTGATGCCGACGGCCGGGTTGAACTTGCTGGGTCCGTGATACGCCACCGGGTCGTTCTCGGCGAGCTTGTATCCCTGGCCCTTCTTGGTGACGACATGGAGGAACTGCGGTCCTTTCAGTTGGCGCAGGTTCTCCAGCGTCGGTATCAACGCGTCGAGGTCGTGTCCGTCGATCGGTCCGACATAGTTGAAGCCGAACTCCTCGAAAATCGTCCCGGGAACGACCATGCCCTTGGCGTGCGACTCGAAGCGGCGCGCCAGCTCCAGCAGCGGCGGCGCGTTCTTCAGCACCGACTTGGCCGTGTCACGTGCGTTGGCATAGAAACGCCCGCTCATCAACCGCGCCAGGTAACGATTGAGCGCGCCGACCGGCGGCGAGATGGACATGTCGTTGTCGTTCAGGACGACCAGCACGTCGGCCCCGGCCACGCCCGCGTTGTTGAGTGCCTCGAAGGCCATGCCGGCGGTCATCGCGCCGTCGCCGATGACCGCGATCGCCTTGCGGTGCTCGCCCTTCATCCGCGCGCCGATCGCCATGCCCAGCGCCGCCGAGATCGAGGTCGACGAATGCGCGGTACCGAAGGTGTCGTACTCGCTTTCGTCGCGACGAGGGAAACCGCTGATACCGCCGAGTTGCCGCAGCGACCCCATGCGATCACGGCGGCCTGTCAGGATCTTGTGCGGATAGGTCTGGTGGCCGACGTCCCAGACGATGCGGTCGTTCGGCGTATCGAAGACCTTGTGCAAGGCGATCGTCAACTCGACGGTGCCGAGGTTCGACGACAGGTGACCACCGGTCTGCGAAACGCTGTGGAGCAGGTAGTCACGCAACTCGCCGGCCAGCAGATGCAATTCGCTGCGCGACAGGCGGCGCACATCGGCCGGCGACTGGATCGATTGGAGCAAAGCGTTATTCATCGTCAACTGTCTCGTTCCACCACCTTGTCGGCCAGCAGGCCGAGCCACACCGTCTCGCGCAGGCCCGAACTCGCCAGCGCCGCCTGCGCCTGGTCGCGCAACTCGAAGGCATGCCGCCGGGCTGCGTCCAGACCCATCAGGCTGACATAGGTCGGCTTGTTGGCATCGACATCCTTGCCCGCCGTCTTGCCCAGGACTTCCGACTCCTGGGTCACGTCGAGCACGTCGTCGATGACCTGGAAAGCGAGCCCGATCGAATCGCCATAGACCTCGAGCGCCGACCACGCCGTCGCATCGATCTCGCCGCAGGCTGCTCCCATCATCACGCTGGCCCGCAGCAAGGCGCCGGTCTTGCGATGGTGCATGTCGCGCAGGCTGCGCTGATCCAGCGGACGTCCGACGCTGGCCAGGTCGATGGCCTGCCCCCCCGCCATGCCGTCGTGCCCGGCGGCACGCGCGAGCTGCCCGCACAGGCGAGCCTGCAAGGCGGGCGGCATCGAATCGTGAGTCGCATCGCGCAACGCTGGCGTCAGCACCTCGAAGGCCAGCGCCTGCATCGCGTCGCCGGCCAGCATGGCCTGCGCCTCGCCGAACTGCACATGCACCGTCGGCTTGCCCCGCCGCAGCACGTCGTTGTCCATGCAGGGCATGTCATCGTGCACCAGGGAATAGGCGTGGACCAGTTCGACCGCACAAGCCGCGCGCAGCGACGCCATGCGTGAACCGCCGACCGCATGCGCCGCCGCCAGCACCAGCAGCGGCCGCAGGCGCTTGCCGCCGTCGAGCACGCCGTAGCGCATCGCGATGCCCAGTCCGGCAGGCGCATCGGACGGCACCCACGTGTTCAGACATTCCTCGATGGCAGACAGCTCGGCACACGCCCAGGCATCCAGATCGGTCATCGAAACCATCACGTCGGATTCCAGGCCTTGAGCTGCCCGTCTTCGAGCACCTTCACCTGCTGCTCGACCGCTTCAAGGCGCTGGCGGCAGAAATTCAGCAGCTCGGCGCCACGCCGGTACTTGTCGAGCAACTGGTCCAGCGGCAATTGACCTGCTTCCATCGCCCCGACCAGACGCTCCAGTTCCGACAGCGCCGCCTCATAGGTGTCGGGAAGGTGCGATGTGCCGGCGGGATCAGAAGCGGGATGAGCGGTTGTGGATGAGGTCTTGGCCATGGACGGTCACTGTGCCGAACGATTGTAGACAGCGGACCCGCCGCAGCGCAGAGCGAGAGACACCGCGCCGGGTCAGCGGTCAGAGACGTTTTGGGTGAACTGCGCTGGATCAAGAGCGACTGCGCCGGCGCCGCCTAAAATGCAGGTGTTGCCCACGATGGAGTCGCTGCTCCGTCAGCGGGGCATCCGAGTGTGGCCCTGTGCCTTGAATCGCTGATCAAGGCGAGCGTTCGGCGAATCCACGACCACCAGCCACCCTCTCCGAGGAGACCCGAAGGACCATGTCCGATCTGCATGTCGCGCGCGGCGCCCTGACGCCCGGTGCGGGGCAACCCAAAAGAAGCAGTGCCGGGCACAACGCCCTGCCGCTGGCCGCGTCGGCCTATTTCGACGAAGCGCTGTTCCAGCGCGAGGCGGACACGCTGTTTCGCCACGGACCACGCTATCTCGGACACGAGCTGTCCGTACCGAATCCCGGTGACTACTACACGCTGCCCCAAGAGGGCGACGGCCGGGTGCTGGTGCGCACGCCGAACAGCGTCGAACTGATCTCCAACGTGTGCCGCCACCGGCAGGCCCTCATCCTGCACGGGCGCGGCAACACCCACAGCAACATCGTCTGTCCGCTGCACCGCTGGACCTACGACCTCAAGGGCCAGCTGATCGGCGCGCCGCACTTCACCGAATCCCCGTGCCTGCACCTGAACAACTACCAGACGCGCAGCTGGAACGGGCTGGTGTTCGAGGACAACGGCCGCGACATCGCCGCCGACCTGGCGGCGCTGGGGCCGCGAGCCGATCTCGATTTTTCCGGCCACGTGCTCGATCGCGTGCATGTGCACGAGTGCGACTACAACTGGAAGACCTTCATCGAGGTCTACCTCGAGGACTACCACGTCGGTCCGTTCCACCCCGGGCTGGGCAACTTCGTCACGACCGATGACCTGCGCTGGGAGATGGGCCCCGAGTATTCGGTCCAGACCGTTGGTGTCGCCACCGCTTCGGGCGAGGCGCTCGGCAAGCCCGGCTCCAACGTCTACGGCCGCTGGCACGACGAGGTGCTGCGCTATCAGCAGGAACACCATGAAGGTCGGCCGCCGAAACACGGCGCGATCTGGCTGACCTACTACCCGGGTTTGATGATCGAGTGGTATCCGAACGTGCTGGTGGTGTCCACGCTGTACCCGCGAGGGCCTCGGCACACCACCAATGTGGTCGAGTTCTACTACCCGGAAGAGATCGCCGCCTTTGAGCGCGAGTACATGGACACGCAGCAGGCCGCCTATCTGGAGACCTGCATCGAGGACGACGAGATTGCGCTGCGCATGGACCAGGGCCGCGCGGCCCTGTGGCAGCGTGGCGACCACGAGTCGGGCCCGTACCAGAGCCCGATGGAAGACGGCATGGAGCAGTTCCACGCCTGGTACCGCGATGCGATGGGAGCCGAGTTGCTGCCAGGCCCCGACCGACCTTCTGCCGGGATGCAGCGTTTGCTGAACGCGGCGTCCATCGACGTGACGTCGTGAGCGCGCCGGGCCGCTCCCAAGCGCTTACCCCGAAGCGTGCAGCGCGAAGGGCAGTCCAGTGAGCCTGCCGGGCCGCTCCAAGGGCGAATACCGGAGTGCGCAGCACGAAGGTACTCCCGTGAGCCAGGTGGCCCCGGTGCACTCCACGCTGATCGACCCCGAAGCCCTTCTGTCGCTGACCGGCCGCAGTGAGCCGGCGCTGATTCTCGACACCAGTTTCGACCTGGCAGACCCGGCAGCCGGTGAGCGTGCCTTTCTCGGTGCGCACTTGCCCGGCGCGCACCATGTTCACCTCGATCGCGACCTGTGCGGCGCAAAGACAGGTCACAACGGCCGCCACCCGCTGCCCGAGCGCGGGGTATTCGCCACCACGGCCGGGCGGCTGGGCATCACGCCGGCCACGCAGGTCGTCGTGTACGACCGCCAGGGCGCGATGTACGCCGCGCGCCTGTGGTGGATGCTGCGCTGGCTGGGCCACGAGGCGGTGGCGGTGCTCGACGGAGGATTTGCCGCGTGGCAAGCCATCGGTGGCGCGGTCGAAAGCAGTGCCGTGGTCGCAGCGACACCGCAACCGGCTTACCCGGTGGTCGGCCAGCCTTCGCCTCCGATGCACACGGTCGACGCCGAGACACTGCAATCGCAGCTCGACCGTGTCGCGCTGATCGACGCGCGGGCACCGGAGCGCTTTCGCGGCGATGTGGAGCCGCTGGACGCGCAGGCGGGGCACATCCCCGGTGCGCGCAACCGTTTCTTCAAGGACAACCTCGCCGCCAGCGGCCGGTTCAAGTCGGCCGAGGCGTTGCGCGCCGAGTTCCTGGTGCTGATCGGCACCCGGCCGGCCGCCGAAGTCGTGCACCAATGCGGCTCGGGCGTCACCGCCTGCCACAATCTGCTGGCGATGGCCGTCGCAGGACTCGACGGTGCCGCGCTGTATCCTGGGTCGTGGAGTGAATGGTCATCGGACCCCACCCGCCCGGTCGCTCGCGGCTGAGCGAGTCGGGCCCTGTACTCAAGGAGCACATCATGTTCAAGCGCATCCTGGTCCCGACCGACGGTTCGGACATCACCACCAAGGCCGTCGACACCGCCATCGCACTGGCGAAATCGCTGGGCGCCCAGATCATCGCCCTGAGCGTCAAGGAGCCGTTTCCCTACAGCGCGATGTCCGAGATGCAGCCGGTCCCGCCGCAGGAGTATTTCGACGCGCAGGTGCGCATTTCGGCGGCGCGCGTGCAGCGGGTGCAGCAGGCCTGCACCGCAGCCGGCGTGGCTTGCGAAACGCACACCGTGGAAGCCGATCACCCGTGGCAGGCGATCATCGACCTCGCCAAGACCGCCCACTGCGATCTGCTGGTGATGGCTTCGCACGGGCGCCGCGGCGTTTCGGCGCTGTTGCTGGGCAGCGAAACCCAGAAGGTGCTGACCCACAGCACGGTCCCCGTGCTGGTGGTGCGCTGACGCCAGCGTGCGTCCTCGCGCGCCCGATCAGACCACGCCGTTGGCGCGGAACCAGTCCAGGCAACGCTGCCAGCCATCTTCCGCGACGGGCTTGCGGTAGCTGGGTCGGTAGTCGGCGTGAAACGCGTGCGGCGCGTCCGGGTAGACCACGAACTGCGACCGTTTCGCGGCGGCTGAGCCAGCCGACAACGCGGACTTCATCTGATCGATGCTGGGCTGCGGGATGCCGGTGTCCGCGCCGCCGTACAGGCCGAGCACGGGCGCCTGCAAGTGCGCGGCCACGTCAACGGGGTGCTTCGGCTGCAGATCAGACGGCACGCCGACCAGGCGGCCATACCACGCGACACCGGCCTGGATGGACGGGTTGTGCGCGCTGTACAGCCAGGTGATGCGACCACCCCAGCAGAAGCCGGTGATGCCGAGCCGCGTCACGTCGCCACCCTGAGCCTTCGCCCAGGCGACCGTGGCATCCAGGTCGCCCATCACCTGAGCATCGGGCACCTTGGCGACGATCTCGGACATCAGCCGTGCCATGTCGGTGACCGCCTTCGCATCGCCTTGCCGCACGAACAGGTCGGGCGCGATCGCCAGGTAGCCGAGCTTCGCGAATCGCCGAGCGATATCCGCGATGTGCTCGTGCACGCCGAAGATCTCGCTGATCACCAGCACCACCGGTGGCGCACTGGCGCCCACCGGTGCCGCGCGGTACGCAGGCATGCCGAAACCACCCACGGAAATCGTCACCGGCCCGGCCACCAGCCCAGCCGTGTCGGTCTGAATCGTCTGCGCACCGACCGGCAGCACGGCAGCGGCAAATCCGCTGCCCACGGCGGTCTGCACGAAATCGCGGCGGCTGTAGCTGCGCGTCGGCAACAGGCTGTCGAACTCGTTCTTGAGCATCTGCATCACCTCGTTGGAAGTTTGAAAAACGGACCTTGCACAGCGACCCCTCGGCTCACGAAAGGTTCGATGCGAAAACGGTCTTCACAGCCAGTCGTGCCCAGGCTGGGTCGCCCCGATCGCCCGATCCTGTCACGGTTATCCCCGACAATTCCTCAATGAATTCGACCCCCACTGCGCGGCCCGCTCCTCCCGACAAGGCCGGGGCACGCTGGCGCGGTCAGCTGGCTGCAATCGACATGGGATCGAACAGCTTTCGCCTCGAACTGGGCCAGCTCGACGGCACACGCTACCGCCGTGTCGATTACCTGAAGGAAACCGTCCGCCTCGGCGGCGGCCTCGACGAGAACGGCCTGCTGACCGAAGAGGCCATGCTGCGTGGCCTGTCGTGCCTTTCGCGCTTTGCCAACCGGCTTCAGGGCGTCGCCCCATGGCAGGTGCGCGCGGTCGCGACACAGACGCTGCGCGAGGCGCGCAACCGCAACGCCTTTCTTGCGCGTGCGGAAACCGTGCTCGGCTACCCGATCGAGGTGATCTCCGGGCGCGAGGAAGCGCGACTCATCTATGCCGGTGTGGGGCGGCTGCAACCGTCGGAGCAACCGCGACTGGTGATCGACATCGGTGGCCGCTCGACCGAGATGATCCTTGGCGAAGGCCGCAAGCCGTTGCGCGCCGAGTCGTTCCAGGTCGGCAGCGTCAGCCTGTCGATGAAGTACTTCGGCGATGGCCGCTACACCCAGGCCGCCTTCCGCGCAGCGCAGGTGGCGGCGGGCGCCGAGCTGGAAGAAGCACTCGAGCCCTTCGCCCCGTCGCACTGGGTCGAAGCCCTGGGGTCGTCGGGCACCGTCGGTGCGGTGTCGCAACTGCTGTCGGCCAACCGCGTGACCGATGGCCGCATCACCCCGGGCGGCCTGCGCTGGCTGATGGAGCAATGCATCGCCGCCGGCCGGGTCGACCGGCTCGCGCTGGCCGGCCTGAAGGAAGACCGCCGCGCGATCATCGCTGGCGGCCTGTCGATCCTGTACACGCTGGCCACGCACTTCGGCATCGATGCCCTGCTGCCGGCACGCGGTGCGCTGCGCCAAGGCGTGATCTTCGATCTCGACGAGCGGCTCAACGCCAGCCAGCAGCCCAACGACGGCGAGGACGTGCGCGACAGCTCGGTGCGCGAACTGCAGCAACGCTTCCTCGTGGAGGAAGCGCAGGCGCAGCGGGTCGGCCAGGTCGCAGAAATCCTCTACAACAACGTGCAGCCCGATGCCGGACGCGATGCACGACGCGAACTGCAATGGGCCTGCGCGTTGCACGAGATAGGCATGATGGTCTCGCACCACGACCACCACCGCCACAGCGCCTACATGCTGGGCAACGTCGATGCAGCCGGGTTCTCGCAATCGCAACAGCGGCGCCTGGCCGAACTGGTGCTGGCGCAGCGCGGCGGCCTGCGCAAGGTCGAGGCGAGCCTGATGCAGCAGGACTTCGCCTGGCAGGCCCTGTGCCTGCGCCTCGCCATCATCAAGTGCCATGCGCGCGGACCGGTCGACAACCACGCCATCGCGTTGCGACGCAAGGGTTCGCTGGCCGAACTGAGCTGGCAGCCCGGCTGGCTGGAAAGCCACCCGCGCACCCATTACCTGCTGACCGAAGAAGCAGCCGCATGGCAACGCAGCGGACCGCTGCAACTCGACTTGCCACGGTCGCCTGGTTACTGACCGGCTCCCGCTTGTGACGTCGGCATTCCTGCTTGAAGCTGCGCTCTTCCGCGCAAACCGCACACCCCGAGGCACCAGCGGCTGCAGTCGAACCGGCATCTCGCAGCCGTTCGCCCGGATGGCAAGCATTTCAACGGGTTTCGCGCTGCGCCTCCTTCGTGCCTGGATACGCAGGTTGGCCCGACGTGCCGAGACGCACGAACGGGCGGGCATCATCAGCCTCCCGTGGTCCCAATTTGGCTCAGCGAGAACTTGTAACAGCGCGCCGCTTTTGTCGGAAATTTAATGCCCGTTGATTGCCCGGCCAACACCGTGAAAACCAAAAATAATCAAGTACTTGCAGCCATCCAGGGCTGCCGATCTAGGGCGCAGCTGTCCGGCCTAAGCGGCGCGGACTGTCTCCCGAGAACACGTTGGGCCCCTCAATGCGCACCTTGGCGTTAGTCATTTTCTTCGTGTTCGCGACGCCTGCGTCATTTGCGGCGAAAGACGAAAGTTGCACCAATAGACCTGAATGTTGGCCCGAAGGTAGTTCAATGCATACCGGACTACTGGCCGCACAGCAGCAGCTAAAAACTGAGGCCACGCTATCAAGGTTGCATGCAAATCTTGTGGAATTAGTTGCTTCTGCGCGCATGGAGGGAAGCGATTTGGAGGTGAATTCGCGGCTTATCAATGCACTGAAAAAGCAACAACTGGTTTGGCTTAAATATCGAACCGAGGAATGTGAAGTAATTGGTTCACTAACTGGCGCAGGAGGCACGTGGCAATCCACCTATGCCACCAGATGTGATTTGGCGCTAACCGAGCAACGTTTGAAAAGAGTTAAGTCCGCGATTCGGTGCATTAACAGGATGCCACTGGAGTCCCGATATTTCGAGCAGGGCAGCTGTTTGCAACAGCTTGCTCAGCTGGTTAACAAATGAGCCCAACTGGGCGCTGCAGCGGAGCGCCTTCGGCGCCGGCTGAGCTTTGACGTTGGGCGTCTCAGTAGTGGTATCGAAGTTGAGCAAGCAGAAGTGAACCGCCTTCAATCTTGTAAACCATTCGATGCTCGTCGTTGATGCGTCGCGACCAATAGCCAGAGAGTGCGTGTTTGAGCGGCTCAGGTTTCCCAACCCCTGAGAATGGCTCGCGCATTACTTCAGTAATCAGCTTGTTGATCCGCTCAACCATCTTCTTGTCTTGCTTCTGCCAGTAAAGGTAGTCTTCCCATGCCTCGTCAGCAAAGATCAGCTTCACTTGGCCAGCTGCCGCTCTACGCCCTTGCCGGCACTCAGCTGCGCGGTCGCAGAAAGCAAGCGCTTGGCATTGGCGGGGTTACGCAGCAAGTACGCTGTCTCTTCAAGAGCTTGGTAGTCTTCCAAAGAAAGCATCACAACCGCCTGTTCACCGTTGCGCGTAATGATCAATGCTTCGTGGTCTTCGCAAACCCGATCCATTGTTCGAGCAAGGTTTGCACGGGCTGAAGAGTAGGTAATGGCATCCATGGCAATCCTCCAAGTAAGTACGAGTTATTGTACAACTCAAGAGAACGCCAGTCCATCGCGGGCGGAGACGCCCAACCCTCCGATCGAGAGGACGCGCCCCGGCAAGCCGGGTCACGCCTCTCATCTCGAACTACAGGGGCTTCCCCCGCTGTCAAGCAAAGCCATGCCCTGACGAATCGCGGGAGCGATTCGTCGATGAACTTCAGCTTCTCAATACCGACCACGCCCTTGGTCAGCATCGTGTAGATGAGCCGCGCGAGCTTGTGGGCCGCCTTGGCAAACTCACCAGTAGCTATTGGCGGTCACCTTGTGTAGACTTATGTGTAAGGAGTCACACATGGCCACTAATCTAGCAATCGATCCCGACCTTCTTGATCGCGCCGTTGAGGTTAGCGGTGAGCGAACAAAGAAGGCTGTCGTCACAAAAGCGTTGCAAGAGTTCATTGCCCGCCGCGAGCAGAAGCGGGTAATTGAACTCATGGGCAAACTCGAGTGGGACGACTCATTCAACTACAAGGCCGAGCGCTCCAGATCGTGACTCTACTTGTCGACACGAGTGTTTGGTCGCTTGCTTTGCGCCGCAACGCGTCAACCTCTGAACCTGAAGTTCATCAGCTCAAAGATGCCCTCATGGGTGCTGATGTCGTCGTCACGACCGGAATGGTTTTTCAAGAATTGCTTCAGGGGTTCTCCGGGCCAAAGTCGCGCGAGCAGATCATCGAGCGCTTCGCATCGCTTCCCCTGTTACAGCCTGATCGCGAAGACCACATCGCAGCCGCCGAACTCCGAAACACGTGTCGCAGAGCAGGTATCCAAATCGGCACGATCGACGCGCTACTCGCCCAACTATGCATTCGGCACGATCTAACCCTCCTGAGCACCGACAACGATTTCAAACTCGCTGCGCCGCACTGCGCCTTGCGCGTGTGGGCGCCGAAGACTGCGGCGCGTCGAAAGTGACGCCTCTTAAGAAACACCCCTCAAGCGGTTGACGCACGTTCGCCTTCGAGAAGTACGGGCATCGCCGCCTGTCAGGCCACACCGCGTCCGCTTCATGCAATTCGCGCGGCTGAACTTCCTTGCTGATCGGGTAATGCGAAGACGCACGGCGTGAGCTTCGATGAAGCCAAGTCCGTCTTCACCCTAGATCAACATTCGGGCACGCACGCCATCAGCGTCCATGTCCTTGCCGCGGCCGCGCTGGATGATCTCGCCGCGCTCCATCACCAGGTAATGGTCGGCCAGTTCGGCGGCGAAATCGTAGAACTGTTCCACCAGCACGATCGCCATGCGCTGCGGACGTCCATCGACGTTCATGCCGCGATCGGCCAGCATGCGGATCACGCGGCCGATGTCCTTGATGACGCTGGGCTGGATGCCTTCGGTCGGCTCGTCGAGGATCAGCAGCTTCGGGCCCGCAGCCAAGGCCCGCGCGATCGCGAGCTGCTGCTGCTGGCCACCCGACAGGTCGCCGCCGCGCCGATGGATCATCTGCTTGAGCACCGGAAACAGCTCGAACAGCTCGGGCGGGATCGGTGTGCGGCCGCTCTTGTAGGCCAGGCCCATGCGCAGGTTCTCTTCGACGGTGAGCCGCCCGAAGATCTCGCGGCCCTGCGGCACGTAGCCGACGCCCTTGCGCACGCGCTCGTAAGGCGTGTCGCGGGTGATGTCGCCGCCGTCGAGCGTGATGCTGCCGGTCTTGACCGGTACGACACCCATCAGACTCTTCAGCAGCGTCGTCTTGCCCACGCCGTTGCGGCCGAGGATCACGGTGACTTCACCGAGCTTCGCTTCGAACCCGACGTTGCGCAGGATGTGCGAGCCGCCGTAGTACTGGTTGATGCCTTCAACCTTGAGCACAGCGAAGCTCCGTTTTCACCCTCCCCCGCTGGGGGAGGGTTGGGGTGGTGGCTCGGGTGCCGTGCGCGAGCCCCCATCCCAACCTTCCCCCAGCGGGGGAAGGAGCAACGCCAGAAAACAGTTCAGCGACCAAGGTAAACCTCCACCACCTTCTCGTTCGCCTGCACTTCGCTCAGCAGGCCTTCGGCGAGCACACTGCCTTCGTGCAGTACGGTGACTTTCTTGCCGTTCTTGCCGTTCTGCGTCAGCTCGCCGATGAACTTCATGTCGTGCTCGACGACGACCAGCGAGTGGTTGCCTTCGAGCGACAAGAACAGCTCGGCCGTGCGCTCGGTTTCCTCGTCGGTCATGCCGGCGACCGGCTCGTCGAGCAGCAGCAGCTTCGGGTCCTGCATCAGCAGCATGCCGATCTCCAGCCACTGCTTCTGGCCGTGCGACAGCAGCCCGGCGTTGCGCTGCGCGCTGTCTTTCAGGTGAATCAGGGTCAGCATCGCGCCGATGCGGTCGAGCTGCTCGCCGTTGAGCCGGAAGAACATCGACGAGCGCACGCCGCGATCGGCCTTGAGCGCGAGTTCCAGGTTCTCGAACACGCTCAGGTGCTCGAACACCGTGGGCTTCTGGAACTTGCGGCCGATGCCGATCGACGCGATCTCGTTCTCGCGCAGCCGCAACAGGTCGATGGTCGACCCGAAGAACGCCTTGCCCAGATCGGGCCGCGTCTTGCCGGTGATCACATCCATCATCGTCGTCTTGCCGGCACCGTTCGGTCCGATGATGCAGCGCAGTTCACCGGCATTGATGGTGAGGTTCAACGCGTTCAGCGCCTTGAATCCGTCGAAGCTGACAGTGATGTCGTCGAGGTACAGGATGGCGCCGTGCCGCACATCGAGCGTGCCGGGCTCGTTCAGGTGGCCGAAGCTGGCCGAGCGCCCGCCTGAGCTGCCCGCCGCCGCGACTTTGTGCTCCCGGGCAAGGCGGATCTGCGCGCCGGCTTTCATCAGGTCCGGGGTCATCAGCGATCCTCCTTCTTGCGCCGCAACAGCCCGACGATGCCATTCGGCAGGAACAGCGTGACGGCAATGAACAGCGCACCGAGGAAATACAGCCAGAACTCGGGGAACGCCTGCGTGAACCAGCTCTTGGCACCGTTGACGAAGAACGCGCCGATGATCGGACCGATCAGCGTGCCGCGCCCGCCGACCGCGGTCCAGATCGCGATCTCGATGCCGGCCGCCGGCGACATCTCGCTCGGGTTGATGATGCCGACCTGTGGCACGTACAGCGCGCCGGCGATGCCGCACATCACCGCCGAGATGACCCAGATCGTCAGCTTGTATTTCAGCGGGTCGTAGCCGGTGAACATGACGCGCGTCTCGGCATCGCGGATCGCCTGCAGCACGCGGCCGAACTTGCTGGTGACCAGCCAGCGCGCGAACACGAAGAAGCCGATCAGCGTCAGCCCGGTCAGCACGAACAGCGTCATCCGCATCGAGGGTGTCGCGATCGGCAGGCCGAGAATGCGCTTGAAGTCGGTGAAGCCGTTGTTGCCGCCGAAGCCGGTCTCGTTGCGGAAGAACAGCAGCATCGCGGCGAAGGTGACCGCCTGCGTGATGATCGAAAAGTAAACGCCCTTGATGCGCGAGCGGAACGCGAAGAAGCCGAACACGAAGGCGATCAGTCCCGGCACGACGACCACGAGGATCAGCGTGGCGACGAACGAGTCACTGAGCGCCCAGTGCCACGGCAGCTCCTTCCAGTCGAGGAAGACCATGAAGTCGGGCAGGTCGCTCTGGTAGTTGCCGTCGCGGCCGATCTGGCGCATCAGGTACATGCCCATCGCGTAGCCACCGAGCGCGAAGAACATGCCGTGACCGAGCGACAGGATGCCGGTGTAGCCCCAGATCAGGTCCATCGCCAGCGCGCAGATCGCGTAGCACATGATCTTGGCGATCAGCGACACGGCGTAGTCGGACAGGTGGAACGCGCTGCCAGTGGGGACCAGCAGGTTCATCACCGGCACCGCGACCGACACGATCAGAACGAAGGCGAACAGGACGCTCCACATCTTGCCGGTGAGCAGCCCGCCGATGGGGGCGGATACCGCAGGAGATGACGCGGGCGTAGGCACGACGGCGCTCATGCTTCGGCACTCCGGCCCTTCATCGCGAAGATGCCCTGCGGCCGCTTCTGGATGAAGATGACGATGAACACCAGCACCATGATCTTGGCGAGCACCGCGCCCTGCCAGCCTTCGAGCAGCTTGTTCAGGATGCCCAGTCCCATCGCGGCATAGACGGTGCCGGCGAGCTGGCCCACACCGCCCAGCACCACGACCATGAACGAGTCGACGATGTAGCCCTGGCCCAGATCGGGGCCGACGTTGCCGACCTGCGACAGCGCGCAGCCGGCCAGCCCGGCGATGCCCGAGCCGAGCGCGAACGCGTAGGTGTCGACGCGCGCGGTGTTGACGCCGACACAGGCGGCCATCTTGCGGTTCTGCGTCACGCCGCGGACGAACAGGCCGAGCCGCGTGCGCGCGATCAGCAGCGACACGCCGACCAGCACCAGCACCGCGAAGGCGATGATCGCGAGGCGGTTGTACGGCAGCGTCAGGTTGCTCAGCACGTCGACGCCGCCCGACAGCCAGGCCGGGTTTTCGACCTGCACGTTCTGCGCGCCGAAGAGGCTGCGCACGCCCTGCATCAGCACCAGGCTGATGCCCCAGGTGGCCAGCAGCGTCTCCAGCGGACGCCCGTACAGCCAGCGGATCACGCTGCGTTCGAGCGCCGCGCCGACCAGGGCGGCTGCAAAAAATGACGCCGGAATCGCCGCCACCATGTACCAGCCGAACGCATCAGGCAGATAGGCCTTGAAGAGGTTCTGCACCAGGTAGGTCGCGTAGGCGCCGATCATCATCAGCTCGCCATGGGCCATGTTGATGACGCCCATCAGGCCGTAGGTGATCGCGAGGCCGAGGGCCACCAGCAGCAGGATCGAGCCGAGGCTGATGCCGGTGAAGACGACACCGAGGCGCTCACCCCAGGCCAGTTGCGATTCGACCCCGGCGAGCGCGGCCGTGAGCTGCGCTCGCACCTCGGCTTCGGGTTCGACACCCGGCTTCAGCCGCTCGATCAGCAGCGCCTTGGTGGCCGGCGTGCGACTCTCAGCCAGCAGCTTCGCGGCTTCGAGGCGCCGCGCCTTGTCGCTCGACGACACCAGCACGGCCGCGCGCAGCAGACCGAGGTCGGCTTTCAACGCGACATCGGCCTCGGTCGCCAGTGCTTTTTCGATCAGCGGCAGTTTCGATTCGTCGGCGCCATCGCGCAGCTCGCGCACCGCCTGTCGACGCTCGACCGGGTCGGCAGACAGCAGCTTCAACGAAGCCATCGCCGAATCCAGCTCGCGGCGCAGCCGGTTGCTGTTGATCACGTCTTCGGCGTCCTCGGGCAGCGGTGCCTCGGCACCGGTGGCGGCCTCGCGCACCTTGTCATCGCGAACGATGTAGACCTTGTCGCCCGACACCTTCACAGCGTCGTCGAGCAAGGCCTGAAAAAAAGCCTGCGCAGCGGGGTCGCCGCTGGCAGCGGTCTGGGCGATGGCCTGCGAGCGTGCATCGCTGTCGCCCGCAGACATCCCCAAGACCTGCTCGGGCGTCAGCGCATGGGCCGCCGACGCACCGAGCAAGGTGGCCATCGCAACGATCAGAACCGCCACCGCCTTTGTGAAAAACATTCGATCAAGCGGCACTCGAAACAGCGCGGTCGGAATCATGTTGCAACGGCAAGTCATCACTTCTTCTCAGGCTCGTCCTTCTTCTTGTCGTTGCCTTCGATGTACGGGCTCCACGGCTTGGCCTTGACCGGGCCCGGCGTCTTCCAGACCACGTTGAACTGGCCGTCGGCCTTGATCTCGCCGATGAACACGGATTTGTGCAGGTGGTGGTTTTTCGGGTCCATCATCGACGTGATGCCGCTCGGTGCCTTGTAGGTCTGGCCGGCCATCGCCGCGATCACCTTGTCGGTGTCGGTGCTCTTGGCCTTCTCGACCGCCTGCTTCCACATGTGGATGCCGATGTAGGTGGCTTCCATCGGGTCGTTGGTCAGCGGCTTGTCGGCGCCCGGCAGCTTCTTCGCCTTCGAGTACTCGGCCCACTGCTTCTTGAACGCCTCGTTGGTCGGGTTCTTGATCGACATGAAGTAGTTCCAGGCGGCCAGGTGGCCGACCAGCGGCTTGGTGTCGACGCCGCGCAGTTCCTCTTCACCCACCGAGAAGGCCACCACCGGCACGTCGGTCGCCTTCAGGCCCTGGTTGCCGAGTTCCTTGTAGAACGGCACGTTCGAGTCGCCGTTGATCGTCGAGATCACCGCGGTCTTGCCGCCGGCCGAGAACTTCTTGATGTCGGCGACGATGGTCTGGTAATCGCTGTGGCCGAACGGCGTGTACTTCTCGTCGATGTCGGTGTCCTTCACGCCCTTGCTTTTCAGGAAGGCACGAAGGATCTTGTTGGTGGTGCGCGGGTACACGTAGTCGGTGCCCAGCAGCACGAAGCGCTTGGCCGAGCCGCCGTCCTTGCTCCTCAGGTAGTCCACTGCGGGAATCGCCTGCTGATTAGGCGCAGCGCCGGTGTAGAACACGTTCTTCGACAGCTCTTCGCCTTCGTACTGAACCGGGTAGAACAGCAATCCGTTGAGTTCCTCGACGACCGGCAGCACCGACTTGCGCGACACGCTGGTCCAGCAGCCGAACATCACCGCGACCTTGTCCTGGCTGATCAGCTGCTTGGCCTTCTCGGCGAACAGCGGCCAGTTCGACGCCGGGTCGACCACGACGGCTTCGAGTTGCTTGCCCATCACGCCGCCCTTGGCGTTGATCTCGTCGATCGTCATCAACACGGTGTCCTTCAACACCGTCTCCGAGATCGCCATCGTGCCAGAGAGCGAGTGCAGCACGCCGACCTTGATGGTGTCGGCGGCTTGTGCGAAAAAGGGAGTTGCCAGGCTGGCGACGCCGAGGGCGATGCTGCCGAGCGTGGTGTTGAAGGTGCGACGTGTTGAATTCATGCAGGGGTCTCCTGGGGTGTGAAAGGGGTGGTTAAAACCGCTTGCGCAGGTTACGGAGGCTGGGGCGGGGGAGCCATACGACGGATGGCGTAGTCGGTTCGCCGGCTCGGTCGCCGTGGCTGGATGCGTCGTTGACAGCGGTTGACTGTGTTGCGGTGGACCGCGCCGGGATTTCGCCTTGGCGAGTGGTTGTGCCGATGAGATCGACCGCGTCGGGTCCCGCCCCGACAGGCGGGTAACTTTCATTTGCGGGCCTGTTTAGACCGGAGAGCTGGGTAACGGGTGTGCGAGGACATGGGTAACACTTTTTCTGGCGCGAGTGGCGCTGGGAGAAGTGCATGACCTGGCAAGCGAAAGCCCTGATGGACGTCAAACGCGAGTTTCTCGAACTGGCCC
>JAURWR010000103.1 GCA_030654805.1 Burkholderiaceae bacterium | reverse complement strand
TTCCCGCTGTTCGCCACCTTCTCGATGTTGTGCACCAGGCAGAACAAGCGCCACTGTGTGCCCACCTTGTCCTTGCCTCGCAGCGTGAACCGATTCAGCCGCTTGTTGTGGCGCAGGTTGCCGAACACCGGCTCGACGGTGGCGATGCGCTGGCTGTACAGCCTCCGCCCGCCTGGGCTGTCGATGGCCGCGCGCATGCGGTGAATGGGATCGTGGGGGTTGTCGGGTATCCGGTGGTGCACGGCAACCTTGCGCTGCGCGGTGTCGGGCTTGCGAATGCACTGGGTTCGCAGTGCGCAGCTTCGGCAGTCGCTGGCCTTGGCTTTGAACTCCTGCCGCTGGTAGCGCCCCGCGGTGTACAGCGCACCGCTGCTGCGCAGGGTGCAGCCTGCGGGACAGGTGCAGGTGTTGTCGTGATGGAAGACGAAGTCCGACGTGCAGAAGTAGCCCTTGACCTTCGGGTTGGGGCTGGATGCGGGAGTGCGCTTGTCGTGCAGCACGTCGCCCTTGGCCTTGTGTTTGGCCTGCTCGGCGAAGCGTTCGTCGCGCTGGCGCATCTGGTTGTCCGCCACCAGTGCGGGGATGCCCGCCTCGCACAGCGCGTTGACGTTGCCGCTGCAGTGGTAGCCGGCGTCCGCTGTGATCAAGGTGTCGGCCGTGCGTACAGCCGCCGTGGCCTCGATCATGGGCAGCAGCATGCCTTGCTCTGACCCCGAGCCCGTCACCTCGGCGGCCACGATGACCTGGTGCGCACGGTCGACCGCGGCTTGCGCGGCGTAGCCTTGGATCACGCCTTTGCCGGTGGCCATCTTGGCGCTGTCGGGGTCGGTGACGTTGCTCTTGAGTTCGTGGCCTCGCTCGTTTCGGCGCGGCTCGCGCCGGGCCACGAAGTCGCGCGTGGCTTGCGCCTCGCGGCGCAGTTCGTCGACACGCGCTTGGCGTGCGGCGTCCAGTGCCGCCGGGGCAGCACCGCTGGCGTCCTGGGCCTGGTGCAATTCGAGGATCTTGTCTGCCGCCTTGTCCAGCCGTGCAGCGCGGTGCCTCAGTTCCTCGTGCGTACCGCTGCGCTCCTTGCTGGCGTTGCTGGGCAGTTTGACGCCGTCGATGGCGAACATCTCCCGCCCGATCAGGCCCATGCGGTCGCAGGTCAGCAGCACCTGGGTGAACAGCGGCTGGATCTGCTCCTTCAACTCGCGCACGAATTTGGCGATGTGGGTGTAGCTGGGCTGGCTGTCGCCGCTGATGGCCATGAACTGCACGTTGTGCAGGCAAGCGTGTGCAATCCCTCGGCTGGACACCACCCCGCGGCTGTAGCCCAGCAGCACGATCTTGAGCATGACCCGCGGGTCATACGCGCTGGCACCGACTTCGTCGTTGCAAAACCGGGCGTCCAGCGCGCTCAGGTCGAGTTCGTGGTCAACCAGATGGTCCAGCGCAAATTCGAACGTGCCCGGCTGGATCTGATCGGCCAGTACCACCGGCAAAAAACGGGGGCTGCGGTCCACAGGTTTGTAGCGCGGCATCGGCAGTCTCCGGTGTCTGTGAGATGCCAGAGATGGTGCCAACCCGCTGGGCCCCAAACCACTCGGGCTTACCGCATGGGAACAGGTTTTTGCACAGCCTCAACGAGCCCGCGTGTGCATTTGGCATTTGACAGCGCCTACTGGAGCGGTGCCGTGCGCTGCGCTCGACAGGTCCTTCGCTCAGGCGTGCAAGCCGGACGACTCGATGCGGTCTATCTCGACAGCAATCAACAGCCCTTCGGGTGACAGCCGCTTGATGCGCCAATGGGCGGTCGATCGAGACGTCGGCACTTCGCCGCAGGCACCTTCATCGGCGCCCAGCGTCAACCCCTGATCAAGATCGGCTTCAGGCGACGCATCGACAACGCGCCAGCGGCCGTCGATGACCAGCACGGCCATCGATGGCGCCGTCAATGAAAAGTCGTTCCGCACGATTTTCAATCGGGCCTTTGCCGAGCCACGCCGCGTCATCACATTGAGCAGTGTCAGTGGTGGTCCGTCACGATGGACTTCAGCGTGCCAGACCGGGTCACCTCGGTACGCCACCGCGTCGCCGGGGCGCTGCAGGCGCAAGGTCGTCTCACCGATCGCGCTCAGTTCGATCTGACCCGCGCTCAGCAGCAGGCTGCTGCGATCGACACCTGGAAACGCCGAGAACGGCCCGCTGCGCTCGATCGTCGCGACACTGAGGCGCCAGTCCCACGGCGGTTCGTTTTCGGCGTCGGAATTGAGTGAATGCACATCACGCATCTGCGTCGCGATCGTGCGGGTGCGCCCACCGCCGTTGCGCCACGGCTCATCGGGCAGCGCGCTCAGCGCAAACGCGCGCAGCCCCTTCACGACACCGCGCCGGCCCCGTACAGCCCGATCAACGGTCGGCCGGCCGCAAAGCGCTCCAGCGCATACGGCTTCAGCGAGATGTCGGGCGCGATGCCCAGCGACTCCTGCGCCAGCACGCGACCGACCGCCGGCGACAGCTTGAATCCGTGGCCCGAGAAGCCGTAGCCGACGACCAGGCCGCTGATGCCGGGCAATCGGCCGAGCACCGGGTTCCAGTCGGGCGTCACGTCGTAGACGCCGGTCCACGACGACGCGAGGCCGGCGGTCTCGAAGCTCGGGAAGCGCTCCGCCGCCTGCGCGCCGACCGACGCGATGGTGTCGAGCGACACGTCGCCCTGCTCGTTGTCGGGGCCGGCGAGCACCTCGCCCGCGGTGCCTTCGCTGACCAGCATCTGCGTGCCGCCGTAGCTGCGGCAGTACAGCATGCCTTCGGAGCCCAAATCCTTGAAGACGGGCATCGCGAAGGTGTACGGCTGCGGGCCTTCGAGCGCGAGCACGGTGTGGCGCTCGGCGACGACCGGTGTGGTGATGCCGGTCCACTGCTCGATCTGCGTGGCCCAGATGTTCTGCGTGCTGATCACGGTGCCGGCCAGAAAGCGACCCTGGTCGGTCGCGACGCCGATGACCTTGCCCTGCTCGACCAGCAACTGCTGCACCTCGACGCCTTCGATGATCTTGACGCCGCCGCGCCGCGCCGCGCGCGCGAAGCTGGTGGCCACCAGATACGCATCGGCAAAACCCGCCTCGGGCTCGTAGCCGATCAGCGCGGCGTCGTGCAGGTCGGCAATCGGCAGCAGTGCCTCGGCCTGCTGGCGGTCGAGCAGCCGCACCTCGATGCCCTGCTGGCGCTGGCCTTCGAGCGCGGCGGCCAGCGGCGCCAGCTTGGGGCCGTCGGGCGCG
Source organism: Burkholderiaceae bacterium (assembly GCA_030654805.1). GTDB lineage: Bacteria > Pseudomonadota > Gammaproteobacteria > Burkholderiales > Burkholderiaceae_C > PBB1. Next base: position 3,472 of record JAURWR010000103.1, on the reverse strand, counting down.
GCGATCAGGTAGCCGCACTTGACCAGGCCGCTGGCGGCGTCCTCGTCACCGAGGTAGTTGCTGAAGTCGGTGAACACCTTCCACGAGTCCTGCGCCATCGCGACGTTCTCGCGCACCGAATAGTGGGTGCGCAGGATGCCCGACGACTGCGACGTGGTGCCGGCGCCGATCTGCGTGCGGTCGAGCACCAGCACGCGCTTGGCGCCGAGCCGCGCCAGGTGGTACGCCACCGAGGCGCCGATGACGCCGGCGCCGATCACAATCACGTCGTAGGTTTGCATGCGGTGCGCCTTCGGTTCCAGCCAAAGAAGATCAGCATATCGGCCCGCCGCCCACAGCGTGACGACAGTAACGAAGCTCATGCCCACCCCCAGCATTTCTGATGCCGTGTTCAGCGTTGCCGCAGCCGGAGGCGGCGCCCGATGACGCTTGCCCGCCCGCTCGACCTGCATGCGCTCGAGGCTTTCGTGATGTGCTGCGATTGCCAGTCGATGACGCAGGCGGCGGCCCGATTGGGCATCACGCAGAGCGCGGTCAGCCAGCTGGTGAAGAACCTCGAACGAGACACCGGCACGCTGCTGCTCGACCGCGATCAACGCCCGCCCAAGCCGACCGCCGCCGGCCGCGCGCTGCGCGAGCAGGCGACCGGGCTGCTGGCTCACGCGCGGTCGGTCTCCGACCAGGCACGCTCGGGCGCGCCGACCGAAAGCACGCGGCTGCTGCTCGGCTGTGTCGATTCGTTCGCGGCGACCGTCGGGCCGTCGCTGATCCGTGCGCTGTCGGGCCGCGCCCGCGACCTGCTGATGTGGTCGGGCCTGACGCCTGCGCTGACCGAACAGCTGCTGCGCCGCGACATCGACATGGCCATCGTCACCGACGCGGTGGTGGCCGACCCGCGCATCGCCGTGCAACCGCTGTTCTCGGAGGCCTTCGTGCTGGTGCTGCCACGCATCGCTGCGGACAGCACGGACGGCGACGCTGGCGATGGCGATCCACCGATGGACCTGCACGCGGCCCAGGCGCGCTGGCCGCTGATCCGCTACAGCCTGCGCTCGGTGATGGGGCAGCAGGTCGAGCGCTGCCTGCGGCATTTCGGCGTGCAGGCGCCGCGCCGCTTCGAGTTCGACGCGACCGACCCGCTGATGAGCCTGGTCGCCGCGGGCCTCGGCTGGGCGATCACCACGCCGTTGTGCCTGCTGCAGTCACGCCATCACCTGGGCGACGTTCGCGTGCTGCCACTGCCGGCCACCGCGCTGGGGCGCCGCGAATTCTTCCTGCTGTGCCGCGAGGGCGAGTGGCAGGGGCTCGACGACGAGATCGTGCGGCTGACGCAGCAGGTGATCGCGCAGCACACCCGGGCCGACGTGGCGCGGCTGATGCCGACGCTGCCGCCCGAGGCCTTGCAGGTGTCGGCCACAGCGCGATCCGGCCCGGCTTGACAGCGCCAGCAAACCGAACCAGTCTCCGCGCAGAACCCCGCCCTGCTTTCAAACACGCCACCGCATGACGACCCCCGACGTGATTCCCCCCTTCTGCCTCGTGCGCGGCACGCGGCCGCTGCTGCTGTCGATTCCGCACGTCGGCACGCACCTCCCCGCAGCCTTGCGCGGCGACTACACCGACATCGCCTTGCAGCTTGCCGACACCGACTGGCACCTGGATCGGCTGTACGAATTCGCGCACGCGATGGGCGCGTCGGTGCTGCAGGCCACGCACTCGCGCAGCGTGATCGACCTGAACCGCCCGCCCGACGACCAGAGCCTGTATCCGGGTCAGGTCACCACCGGCCTGTGCCCGACCGAGACCTTTCGCGGCGAGCCGCTGTACCGCCCCGGGCGCACACCCGATGCCGCCGAGACCACGCGCCGGCTGGGTGCGTACTGGCGGCCGTACCACGACGCGCTGGCCGCCGAACTGGCGCGGCTGAAGGCACAACACGGCCGCGTGCTGCTGTGGGACGCGCATTCGATCGCGAGCCGCCTGCCGCGCCTGTTCGACGGCAAATTGCCTGACCTGAATTTCGGCACCGCCGATGGCACAAGCTGCGCCCCCGCCCTCCTCGACCGGGTGACCGCGCTGGCGGCCGGCAGCGGTTGCACCTCGGTGATCAACGGCCGCTTCAAGGGCGGGCACATCACACGGCATTACGGGCAGCCGGCAAGCGGCGTGCACGCGATCCAGCTCGAGCTGTGCCAGTGCCTGTACATGAACGAGAGCGCGCCGTTCGACTACCGGCCCGAGGTGGCCGCGCGCTTGCAGCCGACTTTGAGAGCCCTGCTGGCAGCAGGCTCCGATGCGGTCGTGGCCGTCGGACGCTGACCCGTCGATGGCGATGCTGCGCACCGCCGTGATCCGTGCCACCCACGCAGCCGTCGTCACCGCCGCGCTGTGGCTGACGGGCTGTGCGAGCACGCCACCCGGATCGCTGCCGATGCCCGCGCCGGGCCCGGATCGATCCGTCATGACCGCGCCCGCCCCCGCACCGGCACCCGCGCCGGATCGCGACGGCCCGCCCATCACTCCACCACCGAATCTGGCCGACGTTCCCGATGCCGAACCGCGCATCGAGTCGATCAAGCCCGGCGGCCCGAACAAGCCCTACGAGGTGGCGGGCCAGCGCTACGCGCCGATGGCCGCCAATGCACCGCTCGCTCAGCGCGGACTGGCCTCCTGGTACGGGCGCAAGTTCCACGGCCGATCGACCGCGAGCGGCGAGCGCTACGACATGTACGCGATGACCGCCGCACACCCCACGCTGCCGATCCCGAGCTACGCGCGGGTGCGCAACCCAGCCAACGGCCGCGAGGTGGTGGTGCGAATCAACGACCGCGGCCCGTTCCACAGCACCCGCATCATCGACCTGAGCTACACCGCCGCGCTGAAGCTCGACCTGCTGCGCGGCGTCGCGATGGTGGAGGTAGAGCGTTTGACGCACGAAGTGATCCGCAGCGGCTCCTGGCGCCGCAGCGCACCCGCCCCGGATACGCTCGCCCCGGTCGACAGCGTTGTCACCCGCGAGGCCACGCTGCCCTGAACTGAAGACGAACCGCCGAGCGCGATTCGCGCTGGCATCGACCCCAGCCGATGCGCAAGTCGCGTCAGCGATCGCGCAAATCAAGCAACGCCGAAGCCCGGGTCCCCCGGGCCCAAGGTGGCGCCCCCTGGGGGCAGGAGCGCAGCGACTGGGGGGCTCTATTTAGCCGTCGGCATCACGAACTCGGCGCCCTTCGCGATGCTCGCGGGCCAGCGCTGCATCACGCTCTTCTGCTTGGTGTAAAAGCGCACGCCCTCTTCGCCGTAGGCGTGCATGTCGCCGAACAGGCTCTTCTTCCAGCCGCCGAAACCGTGCCACGCCATCGGCACCGGGATCGGCACATTGATGCCGACCATGCCGACCTGGATGCGCCGGGCGAACTCGCGTGCCACGTTGCCATCGCTGGTGAAGCAGGCGACACCGTTGCCGAACTCGTGG
>JAURWR010000101.1 GCA_030654805.1 Burkholderiaceae bacterium | reverse complement strand
GATGGCCGCAGCCATGGGTTCTTCAATCAGGTACACATCGCTGGCACCGGCACCCAGGGCCGACTCGCGGATGGCACGGCGCTCCACCTGGGTCGAGCCGCAGGGCACGCAAATGATGATACGGGGGCTGGGACGGAAGATGCTGCGGGGATGCACCATCTTGATGAACTGCTTGAGCATCTGCTCGGTGACGGTGAAGTCGGCGATGACGCCGTCTTTCATCGGCCGGATGGCTTCGATGTTGCCGGGCACCTTGCCCAGCATCGCCTTGGCCTCGGCACCGACCGCCTGGATGGTCTTCTTGCCGTTGGGCCCGCCTTCATGACGGATGGCAACGACAGAAGGCTCGTCGAGCACGATGCCTTTGCCACGCACGTAGATCAGCGTGTTGGCGGTCCCGAGGTCGATGGCGAGGTCCGTCGAAAAGTAGCGACGAAAGGATCCGAACATAGTGTGTGTGCGGCATTCAGCGCTGGCGCGCACAGCGAAAGGGCGCCTCGCTTGAACCCGTCGATTCCATGGAATGAGGGAGGAGGGAAAGGGGAGAAACCGGCATCATCGGGGCGCAACGCGCGAACGGGCCTGACCGCAGCATCAGCGGATTGCGACCCTCGGTTCGATCAGGCGACAGGCCCGCTGAAGACGGCATGGGCTGTGCGTCCGATGGGTTGACAACCAACGCAGATAATACCCGATGGACCCGGGTTCACGACCCGCCGCAACCCCTCAACGGACCGAAATTCCCATGGCTTTGACCCCCGAAGACGTAGGCCGCATCGCCCACCTGGCGCGGCTGGAGCTGCAGCCTGCCGAACAGGCCGCGATGCTCACGCAACTCAATGCGTTCTTCTCGATCGTCGAGCAGATGAGTGCCGTCGACACCGGCAGCGTCGAACCGCTGTACACACCGTTGTCAGCCGTCAGCGACGTGACCCTGCGGTTGCGCGACGACATCGTCACCGAAAGTAACCAGCGCGAACTCAACCAGCGCAGTGCGCCGGCGGTTGAAGACGGCTTGTTCCTCGTTCCGAGGGTGGTCGAATGAGCGGCGCGCTGCACGATCTGGGCGTTGCCGAACTGGCGAAAGCCCTCGCCGAGAAGCGGGTCTCGAGCGTCGAGGTCACCTCCCACCTGCTGTCGCGCGTCGCCGCGCACGACCACCTCGGCGCCTGGTTGTGCGTCGATGCAGATGCCGCGCTGACGCAAGCCCGCGATGCCGACACGCAGCGCGCGCAGGGTGCGTCGCAGCCGCTGCTGGGCGTGCCGCTGGCGCACAAGGACATCTTCGTCACGCGCGACCTGCCGACCACCGCGGGCTCGAAGATGCTGGCAGGCTACCGCAGCCCGTTCGACGCGACCGTGGTGTCGCGGCTCGGCAGCGGTGAATCCGGCCGTGGGCCCGGCGCCGGCATGGTGACCTTGGGCAAGCTGAACTGCGATGAGTTCGCCATGGGTTCGGGCAACGAAAACTCCGCCTACCGCGTCGTCAGAAACCCCTGGGATCTGACGCGGGTGCCGGGCGGTTCATCAGGCGGTTCGGCCGCGGCCGTGGCAGCGCGCCTGGTGCCCGCGGCCACCGGCACCGACACCGGCGGCTCGATCCGCCAGCCGGCCAGCTTCAGCGGCACCACCGGCATCAAGCCGACCTACGGCGTGTGTTCGCGCTTCGGCATGATCGCGTTCGCCTCCAGCCTCGACCAGGCCGGCCCGATGGCGCGCAGCGCCGAAGACTGCGCGCTGCTGCTTGGCGCGATGAGCGGCTTCGACGAGCGCGACTCGACCAGCGCCGAGCGGCCGCCTCAGGATTACGCTGCCGCCATGCGCGCGCCGCGAGCCGGCGCCACCGCAGCGCAGCCGCTGAAGGGCCTGCGTGTCGGCCTGCCGAAGGAGTTCTTCCCGGCGGCGCTGGCGTCGGAAGTCGATGGCGCGGTGCGCGGCGCGCTGAGCGAGTTGGAGAAGCTGGGCGCCACGCTGGTCGATGTCAGCCTGCCGCGCACCGAGCTGTCGATCCCGGTCTACTACATCATCGCGCCGGCCGAGGCCAGCTCGAACCTGAGCCGCTTCGACGGCGTGCGCTTCGGCCACCGCGCGGCAAAGTACACCGACCTGCTCGACATGTACAAAAAGACCCGCGCCGAAGGCTTCGGCGACGAGGTCAAGCGGCGCATCATGATCGGTTGCTATGTGCTGAGCCACGG
>JAURWR010000100.1 GCA_030654805.1 Burkholderiaceae bacterium | reverse complement strand
CTGGCGCTCGTTGCAGACCAGGCCACCCAGACGCACACCACCCGAGTTGGCGTACTTCAGAATGCCCTTGGAGATGTTGTTGGCCGCGTACATGGCCATCATCTCGCCCGACATCACGATGTAGATCTCCTGCGCCTTGTTCTCGCGAATCGGCATCGCGAAGCCGCCGCAGACCACGTCGCCGAGCACGTCGTACGAGACGTAGTCCACGCCGTCATAGGCGCCGTTTTCTTCGAGGAAGTTGATCGAGGTGATGACACCGCGGCCGGCACAGCCGACGCCAGGTTCCGGGCCGCCGGATTCGACGCAACGAATGTCCTTGTAGCCGACCTTCATGACGTCTTCGAGCTCCAGATCCTCCACCGAACCGGCTTCCGCGGCCAGCGACAGGATGGTGTCCTGCGCCTTGGCGTGCAGGATCAGGCGGGTCGAGTCGGCCTTGGGATCGCAGCCGACGATCAGGATCTTCTGACCCATGTCCGACAACGCGGCCAGGGTGTTTTGAGACGTGGTCGATTTGCCGATGCCACCTTTGCCGTAAAAAGCAATCTGCCGAAGTTTTGCCATTTCATTACTCCAATGAATTGATAGAGGTTGACGATTCACACAAGCGGTCGTCGCGATCTCGATGCAGTCTTCGGTGCCTGTATGGGTCTTCTTATGAAGGTCCCTCGGTGCCTGACATGGGGTCCGCGCAGCCTCTTCTTCGCAATGCGCGTGCCATGCCGTATCGGCATCCGCTAGTGCTTGTTTTCACGAGTGAAAACAAGCATTTCAGGGCCCATCGACGGGCTCGTGGAATTTGTTCGGAACCCGACAAAGCGGGCTCGCATGCCGACGTTGACCGACACCCTGTCGGTGTGGCGAACGGATCGGTTTCCCCCGGGCACACGGGCGTTCGACTTCGCGTCGCGCGTGCTGGTACGGCGGTTGCAGTGACGGCGACATGGACCCGAAACCGACCGTGCTCGAAAGCGACCGTCACTACGTGCGACTCGGTGGGCGCGAGGCGGTCGTGCGGCTCGTCGATGCGTTCTACCGCGCGATGGACACCCGACCGGAAGCCGCCACGATCCGCGCCATGCACGAGCCCGATCTCGATCAGACGCGGGCCGTGCTGGTGAAGTACCTGACCGAATGGATGGGCGGCGACAAGCTCTACAGCCCGGTGCACGGCGCGCCGATGCTGCGGCGCCGCCACCAGCGATTCGCCATCGATGCCGCGGCCCGTGACGCGTGGATGCTGTGCATGCGCGAGGCCTTGAACGAGGTCTGTGCCGACGCGGGCCTGCGCAGCGAACTCGACGCGGCCTTCTACAAGGTGGCCGACTTCATGCGCAACGCCGATTCCGATTCATCCCCTTCCCACCCCTGAAGAAAGCCACCACCATGACGACCATCGACCAAACCGCCCTCGGCCGCCTCGACGCCGAAGGCCGCCTGCTCAACTGCGTGTTGAAAGGCCCGACGAAGAAGGCCGGTCGCATCGGCTTTCGCGGCGACCTCGCGCTGAAGTTCCAGGCCAAGCTGGCCGACGAGGCGCGCCCGCCCGAGACCAGCTTCGAGCAGGTCATTGCCGCCGCGCAGGAAGGCGAATCCCACATCGCGTTCCTGTCCGGATTCCTGCTCAGCTTCGAGTACATCAAGCTGCTCGCCGAGGTGCTGGGCGATGCCCTGTCGCCGAAGGGCAAGTACTTCCTGTTCTGCGACAACCTCGACATCTCCAAGCGCTATCAGGTGGAGTTCGGCGGCACCACGTTCTACGTGCTGCCGATCGACGAGGCCACGGTCTACAACGAGACGCTGGAACTGCTGTACCTCGAGAAGAACGACCTGAAGAAACTCGACACCGCGGGCAAGGTCGATGCGGTGGCCGACAAGGCCGCGAGCTTCAGCCAGACCTTCCCGAAGATCACGTTCGAGGAAGGCTGCAAGCTGATGGGACCGGTGCGCAACGTCTACGAAAACCGCCCCGTCTAGATGACGCCCCCCAAGACGCCTGCGGCGTCGCCCCCCAAGGGCCACGGAGGGGCCCCTCCGTGGCTCCCAAGGGGAGCCGCCCTCAGCCCCCCGTGCCTTGGGCGTGGCCTGAAGGGGCGCTCGCTGGCGCTTGCTTGCTCACGCGTGCCTGGGTGTGGTGATGGCTGAAGCCCTGGCGGTCGATCCGGCGGATGTCGCTCTGCGCGCCGGGCTCGTGCGGACATATCACCAACGCACCAAGCACCAGTTGCAGCGCTACGCCGCCGGGCCGGACACGCTCGACTGGGACGCGCAGCCGGACCCGTTCCGGCGCTGGGCCGGCGCGCCGCTCACGCCGTTGCCGCTGGTCGCCGACACGCTGCGCACGACCTGGTCCGAGCTGCACACCGGCGTGCCTCCGAGCCCGCTGAACCGGCGCTCGATCGGCGCGCTGTTCGAATTGAGTTTCGGGCTGACGGCGTGGAAGCAGCAAGGCCCCGACCGCTGGGCGCTGCGCGCGAATCCGTCGAGCGGCAACCTGCACCCGACCGAGGCCTATCTGCTGGCGGGCGGAATCACTGACCTGGACGACGGCCTGTACCACTACGCGCCGCGAGAGCACGCGCTGGAGTTGCGCACGCCGCTCGTCGCAGGCGTCGCCAGCGGCGAGCCGCAGCTGTGGATCGGCCTCAGCTCGATCCAGTGGCGCGAGGCCTGGAAGTACGGCGAGCGAGCGTTCCGCTATTGCCAGCTCGACACCGGCCACGCGCTGGGCGCGCTGCGCTATGCCGCGGCCACGCTGGGCTGGCAGGCCCGCGTGGTCGGCGGCATCGGGCACAGCGAACTGGCCGCGCTGCTGGGCCTGGACCGCGAGGCCGATTTCGGCCTGGCCGAAGCCGAGGAGCCGGAACTGCTGGTGCAGGTCGGGCCACCAATGGCGGCGTCTGCGGCGATTCCGCGCGGGTGGACGAACACCGATCGGTGGCACGGCCGCGCCAACCGCCTCGATGCGCGGCCGATGTACCGCTGGCCGGTGATCGCCGAGGTGGCCGCAGCGACCGGCGAGCCTGCCGGCGGCGCGGCTTCGGCTTCGGCTTCTGTGTCTGCGCCGGCGGCGGCCATCGCCGGCGCGCCTGCGGCCACCGCGCCGGGACCGCTCGGCACGCGGCACGCGGCCACGCTGATCCGCCAGCGCCGCAGCGCGCAGCACTTCGACCGCCGCGTGAGCCTGCCGGCCACCGCCTTCTTCCGCATCGCTGCCGCCCTGATGCCCGACGCCGGCGTGCCCTGGGACGCCTGGCCTCACCGGCCGCGCGTGCATGCGGTGCTGTACGCGCATCGCATCGACGGCCTGACGCCGGGGGTCTATGTGCTGCCGCGCTGTGACGCCGGTGCCGACCTGCTGGCCGGGGCCCTGCAGACCGGCGCACCCTGGCAGCGCGTGGCCGAAGCCCCGGCGGGCCTGCCGCTGCAGCGCATCGCCGAGCACCCGGCGCTGGCCGGCACCCTGCGCACGCTGAGCTGCCACCAGGCGATTGCCAGCGATGCCTGCTTCGCGCTAAGCCTGCTGGCTGAATTCGATGGCCCGCTGGCCACCGCTCCGTGGCGCTATCGACAGTTGTTCCAGGAGGCCGGCCTGATCGGCCAGGTGCTTTACCTGCACGCCGAAGCCGAAGGCTTTCGCGGCACCGGCATCGGCTGCTACTTCGACGATGCCGTGCACGAGCTGCTGGGCCTCGCCGGCGACCGTGTGCAGGTGCTCTATCACTTCACCGTCGGCGCACCGCTGGCCGACACGCGCATCGGCTTCGAGCCCCCGTATGCCGGCCGCGCGCCGGTCACCGCATTCGACGGACCCGACCATGACTGACCCACGCCCCTTTCAACGCCTGAGCGCGCAAGACGTTCCCGCCTGGCTGGCCGCCCACCCGCAGGCCCTGCTGCTCGACGCGCGCGACGCGCAGCACCACGCACAAGGCCACCTGGACGGTTGCCTGCGCCTGGACGGCCGCAACCACGAGCGGCTGCTGATGCGCGAGCCGAAGAGCCGGCCGGTCTTCGTCTACTGCTACCACGGCAACGCCAGCCGCAGCTACGCACAGATGTTCGTGGACTTCGGATTTCACGACGTGTTCGATCTCATCGGCGGCTGGGAGGCGTGGCAGAAATCGGAGAACGCGCACGCCGCATCGCCCTCGGCGGCCACCCACCCCACACCCGAAGCACCCGACGCGCACGGCAACACGCCGTTGATGCAGGCGGCCTGGCGGGGCGACGCGGCAGCCGTCGATGCGCTGCTGGCGCAGGGCGTGAGCCTGACGGCCACCAATGGCGACGGCAACAACGCGCTGTGGCTGGCCTGCGTGGCCAACGACCCGGCGCTCGTTACGACGCTGGTGCGCGCCGGTGTGCCGATCGATCACCCGAACCTGACCGGCGCCACCTGCCTGATGTACGCCGCCTCCAGCAGCAAGCCGCTGATCACGCGCACCTTGCTCGAACTGGGTGCGAACCCGCACCTGCTGACACAGGACGACTACACCGCGCTCGACATGGCCGCGAGCGTCGAGTGCCTGCAACTGCTGCGCGCGGCAACGCGCAACGCCGCCTGAAGGAATGCCACCGTGACGCACCTCGTCTTCTTCGAAAAGCCCGGCTGCGCCGGCAACGCCAAGCAGCGCGCGCTGCTCGAAGCCGCCGGCCACACGCTGGAACGGCGCAACCTGCTGACCGCGCCGTGGACGCCCGAGCGGCTGCTCGAGTTCTTGGCGACGCTGCCGGTGGCGCAGTGGTTCAACCGCGCGGCGCCGCGCGTCAAGAGCGGCGAGATCGTGCCCGAGCAGCTCGATGCGGCCTCGGCGCTGGCGCTGCTGCTGGCCGAGCCGCTGCTGATCCGGCGCCCGCTGATGCAGCGCACCGACGACGGCAAGCGCCTGGTCGGTTTCGACACCACCGAAGTCGAGCGCTTCGTCGGCACCGGCGCCGGCAAGCTGCCCGCGTCGCTCGAAGGCTGCGCGGCGGTCGCGCCACGCGCCGCGTGTCCCACCCCGAACTGAGGAGCACCCCCATGCCGATGTACGAGTACCACTGCAAGGCCTGCGATGCCGACTTCGAACTGCTGGTGCGCGCCAGCACCGTGCCCGCCTGCCGGCAGTGCGGCGCGACCGAGCTGGAGCGCGTGGTGTCGCGCATCGCGCCGGCCGGAAAGATCGAAGCCATACGCGCGTCGAACCGACGACAGGCGGCGCGCGAAGGCCATTTCAGCAACTTCAGTGCGGCCGAACGCGCCAAGCTGATCAAGTAACCCAGGGGAGCACACGATGGACCTCGTCTACAAGGCCGAAATGCTGAGCCAGGGCGGCCGCAGCGGCACGATCCAGAGCGATGACGGCAGCGTCAAGATCAAGCTCGCGGTGCCCGCCTCGATGGGCGGCAAGGGCGACGGACCGAACCCCGAACAGCTGTTCGCCGGCGCCTTCGCAGCGTGCTTCGAGCACTCGGTGCGCCACATCGCGAAGAAGGGCCACGTGCCCTTGCGCGGTTGCTACGTCGAGGCCGCGCTGTCGATGTTCGTCACCGACGAAGACGCCTACCGCATGGCGCTGACGCTGACCGTGCACATGGCCGGCGCGCTGGAACAGGCCGACGCCGACAACCTGCTCGAACGCGCCAAGGGCATCTGCCCCTACGTCGACGCGACCAAGAACAACGTCACGCTGAACCTGCAGGCCGTGCTCGACACGCCGGTGACCGCATGAGCGGGCCGGGCCGCTCCCAAGCGCTCATCCCGGAGCGCGCAGCGTGGAGGGCAGTCCAGTGAGCGCCACCGCGACGCCGACCACCCCTGAAGGCTATTTCGTCGACTGGAACGGCAACGTCCGCACCACCACCGACCCGGGCGGCGGCTACGTCTGCGATGTCGACACCAAGGCGCGCTACGTCGGCGTCAACACGAAGAGCGGCATCCTGATGCACGAGGCCACGTTCTACAAGGACCTGGCCGCGATCGAACGCGCCGGCATCCACGCGGCGCTGGTGCCCGGTAGCCACCCGTGGGGGAGCAAGGACGAAGGGTTTTAGGACGGTGCGCTCGAAGTTCTAGGGTGAACCGCCCTGGAATTCGTGGAGGCTGATTGGTTTAGGTCAGGCCACTACCGTCGGGTTTTCTGGGGCACGTCGTCTCGATGGAAGGGTTGGGCATCACCGGCGCCTAGCTGCCACAGAGTCAAGCGGCTTCTGCGTGAAGACGCACGCCAAGCGCACGGGCTACCTTCAGAATCGTCGCGAAACTCGGGTTTCCGTTTTCACTGAGCGCCTTGTAGAGACTTTCGCGGCTGAGGCCGGCATCGCGCGCGACTTGGGTCATTCCCTTGGCTCGAGCAATATCACCCAGTGCGCGGGCGATTCCCGCAGCATCTTCCGGGGCCTCTACGAACCAGGCATCCAGGTAGGCAGCCATTTCTTCGGGAGTACGGAGTTGCTCTGCCACGTCGTACGCCAGTGTCTTCGTCTTCAGAGTTGCTTTCGCTGCGGCCTTGGCCATCCTGATTGCTCCTAGAGATTTCTGGCCAGCGCGATGGCTGCCTTGATGTCTTGTTGCTGGCTTGACTTGTCGCCTCCAGCAAGCAAAACGATGAGTTCCCCATCCCTCTCGGTGTAGTAGACGCGGTAGCCAGGCCCAACGTCGATCTTCAGCTCGGAGACACCCTCGGTGAGATTGCGATGCTGTCCCGGATTGCCGTGCGCGAGACGATCGACCCGCACTTGGATGCGGGCTCGGCTGGTGCGGTCTTTGAGCCCATTGATCCAATCTCGGTAGACCTCGGTGATCTGGATGCGCACGCCGCAATGTATCCCATGGGATACGGTTCGTCAACCACTGCGAACCTCGACGAAATCGGCAGCCTGCACCCTCGGTGGTCCGTCAGCCTCCGCGAGGCTCGCGACTTTCGAAGCAAATCCTGTGGCCCGTCGTCGTCACCTTGATGCGGCAACCGCCCTGCCCGCCGGCTCACGCCGCCAGCGCCGCCTGCAACAGGCGGGTGTGGCTTGCCGGGTCGTGCCGCACCGCGTGTGCGAAGACCCGCACGCAACGGTCGGCGGCTGCGAAGTAGCGCGGGTCGTCGAGTCGGCGGCCCAGCGCCTGCAGGGCCAGCGCGGCGGTGCCGTTGCCCGATGGCAGGGCCGCATCGAGGCCGCTCTTGGGCCGGTGGATCAAGGCCGGCGCGTCGTGGCGGGTGAAGAAGAAGCCGCCGTCGGCCGGGTCTTCGAACTGCGCCAGCAGGGCTTCGGCGATGGCCGCCGCGAACGGCAGATCGTCGGCCTGCGGGTCGGCTGCGTGCAGCGCCAGCACGGCTTCGAGCAGGAGCGCATGGTCGTCGAGAAAGGCGTCCTGGCCGGGCAGCGCCAGCAGTCGGCCCGCGTGCCAGCGTTCGGACTTCAGCCACGCCAGTGCTGCACGTGCAGCCTGCAGCCAGTCGGCGCGCTGGCACACCGCGGCGGCGCGGGCCAGGCCGCTGATCATCAGCGCGTTCCAGCCGGTCAATTGCTTGTCGTCGCGCGCCGGCCGGTCGCCGGAGTCGCGCTGTTCGCGCACGGCCAGCAGCTTGGCGCGGGCCGAGGCGATCAGTTCGTCGACCATCGCTCCGGGTCGCTGCAAGGTGGCCGCCAAGGTCCCGGCCGGTCGCGCCACGCGCAGCTGCCAGTAGCGGCCTTCGAAGGCGGGCGCGTCGACCAGGCCCCAGTGCGCGGCACACACATCCCATTCGTTGGGTGACAGCGCCAGGCGCAGCGCCTGCTCGTCGCCTTCGTCGCGCTCGAGCCTTGCCCCAAAGCAATGGGGTCTGCCCATAGAAATCCTTCGCATCCTGCGCCGTGGCAGGGCAAGTGAACCTACTGGAGTCAGTGCGGGGATGCTGTCGTGCCTCAGATTTCCGGCTGCGCCAGATCAATGCCTTGGCACCACCGCAAGTCGGCCAAGCTCCTTCTTGACCACGCTGTAGCACTCGCAAGCGTGGGTCTCCAGTCCGGTCCGGTCAAGCACGGTGAGGTGGCCGCGGCGATATCGTATGTAGCCAGCATGTTGCAGTTTCCCCGCAGCCTGTGTAATGCCTTCCCGGCGCACACCGAGCACGCCGGCGATCAGTTCTTGCGTCATGACCAATTCGCCCGAGGGGATTCGGTCGAGCGTCATCAACAGCCAGCGACACACCTGCTGCTCCACTGAGTGGTGTCGATTGCAAACTGCGGTCTGCGAAATTTGAGTGATCAATGCCTGGACATAGTTCAGGAGCACACGCCCCATCAAGCCGTGACGATCGAACTCCTGCTTCATCATGTGGCGCTGAAGCCGATACGCGTGTCCAGCGGTGTGCACGACAGCAGAACTTGGCGTGCTGTCCCCACCCATGAACAAGGGGACACCGACAACACCCTCGCTGCCGACTCCAGACGTTTCGCACGTCGCGCCAGACTCCGTCACGTAGTGAAGAGACACAATCGCCGTCGTCGGGAAATAGGCGTACTGCAACTTTTCACCGGGCTCATAGACGATGTCGCCGAGCCTCATCTGGACCAGTTCCAAGTGTGAAAACAGACGCTCCATTTCGCCGGTCGACAGCGCGGCGAGCAGGCGATTCTGACCAGGGCTGTGCTGCTGCAGCATGACTAGGCGCGGGGCTCTTGAGGGTGGTCGCCTGGGCCGACTTCCACACCGATGCCACGGTAGCCGGTGAAGCGACATGCCTCGTCGAACATCGGCTCGCCGCTCACCCGGTAGTGCTGACGCGAGCCGCTGGCGTCGACGCGGCTGAACGCAAAGTCCAGGAAGGGTTGCCGCGCGGCAATCTTTGCTTGAAGCTGTGCCCGCTCCGCATCATTCCAGCCCACCACCTCACCGCCATTGGGTTGACCCAGGAAGGCGCTCATTCCAATGCCCAGGGTCTCGAACACCGGGCCGGACACCTCGGTGAAGCTCCCGCTCTCGTTCTGCTCCCAATACCAGTCGGAGGCCAGTTCGGTCAGGCGCCGAAAGCGCTCCTCGCTCTGTCGAAGTTCGGCTGTGCGTTCCTGGACGGCCTGCTCCAGCGCCTCGTTGTGGGCCGCGAGCTTCTTGTGCAAGAGCCGCACTTCAAGCATGTTGTGGATGCGCGTCTTGACTTCGAGCAAGTCAAACGGCTTGCTGATGAAGTCCTTGGCACCCGCCTGCAAGGCACGCAGTTTGTGGGCGGGTTGTGCCGTGAGCACGATGACGGGAAGGTAGCTGTCTTGAACTTCTGCCTTGAGGATCTCCATGACCTCGAATCCATCCATCCCAGGCATCTGGATGTCCAGCAAAATCACATCATGGCGATTCTGGCGGTGCAGAGTTGCCACGTCCTGCGGTGTCTTCGTGGACGTCACATTCGTGTAGCCGGCCTCGCGCAGCAGGCGTTCGAGCAGCAGGACATTGGCATCCTGGTCGTCGACGATCAGGATGCTCGCGCCAAGAATATCGGCGGTACTGAAATTCATTCGGGCTCCAATTCAGGCTCAACTGTGGGTGGCACCCCGCGACCGCTCAACGCAACGTCCAGCGTGTCCAGGAGTTCGTCTACCTTGATCGGTTTGGTCAGGTAGCGATAGAACCCGGCGCTCAGGCCTCTGGTGATGTCGTGAGGCATCGCATTGGCGCTGAGCGCAACGACCGGTATTTGCGCAGTCACCGGGTCGTTGGCAAGGATCTTCATCGCTTCGATTCCGCTGATGCCGGGTAGATTGATGTCCATCAGAATGACATCAGGCCGTGCCGCGCGGGCAATCTCGATACCGCGGTTGCCGTCGGTCGCTGTCAACAGGCGGATGTCCGGCCGGCGCGCGATGAGTTTTTCGATCAGCAGCAGATTGGCCGGGTTGTCCTCGACGTAGAGCACGGTCCGCCGCCCTGAACCGGACTGCATCGGCGCAGACGCCAACGATTCGGCCGCGTCATCATGCGTGACCAGCTGCGGCGGCTCCGCTGCAATCAACTCGATCCAGAACACGCTGCCGACGCCGACAGTGCTTTCCACGCCAATCGAGCCGCCCATCAACTCCGTCAGGCGTTTGCACACCACCAGCCCGATGCCGGTACCCTGCTCGGCGCCAGCCTCTTGTCCGAGGCGGTTGAATGGCTGGAATAGCTGCGCCAGTTGAGCGGCCGACAAGCCGTGTCCCGTGTCACGAAAGCTGACACGAACCCGCCCCGCCATGCTCGCATCGCAACTTACATCGACCGTGCCATCCACGCTGTTGTACTTGATGGCATTGGTCAGCAGGTTGATGAGAACCTGCTTGACCCTCGTTCGGTCTGCCTTGATGTAGTAGGGGTCGCCATAGGTGGGAAAGCGCATGCGGATCCCGCTCTTTTGCGCCTGCGGCTCGATCATGGCCTGGCAATCGTCGAGCACCTCGGCCAGCGACATGGACTCAGGGGAGAGGGACAGCCTGCCGGACTCGATCAACGAGAGATCGAGGATCTCGTTGATCAGCTCCAGCAAGTACCAGCCCGCCTGAAGGATCTGGTCGATGCTCTCCTTCTGGGCCGGGCTGGGCGACGGCGGACCTGACTCCATCAATTGACTGAAGCCGAGGATGGCGTTGAGCGGGGAACGCAGCTCGTGGCTCATGCTGGACAGAAAGTCAGACTTTGCCAGGTTGGCCTTTTCCGCCGCAGACTTGGCGCCCTCCAGGGCGATGTTGGTTTCCCGCAGCGCCCTGTCCAGCAACTGGCGTTCAGTGACGTCACGCGCTGCTGCAAATACGCCCTGCAGCGTCCGGTCTCGATCATGGAAGGTCGTCGCGTTGTAGGACACGACGGTCTCCCTGCCGTCTCGCGCGCGCGCCGTGAGCTCGTAGTTGGTGACCTTGTTTTCGTTCAACACCCGCCTGATGCCCGCTTCGGCCCGATTGGGATCGGTGAAGAAGTTCTTGAACGGCGCACCGATCAGTTCGTCGCGGGTGCACCCCGTGAGCAGTTCCATCTGCTTGTTGACGTCCGAAATGATGCCCGAAGGGTCGGTCGTCATCAGCGCATCAATGTTCGACTCGATCAGCGAGCGCGTATAGAACTGCTGATCGCGAAGGCGCTGGTCAAGCTTCCTTTGTTCTGCCTCGACCTGCTTGCGCGCCGTGTTGTCGGTGCCGATCAGCAGGTAACCGATGATCGCGTTGCCCTCGTCTCGCAGCGCGGTCACCGAGACCACTGCCGGGAAGCGGCTGCCGTCCTTGCGGATGTAGGTGAGTTCGTAGATGTCCTCGATGCCGCGCGAGGCCTTGAACACCAGAGCCTCGAAGCCCGGCGTGATGTCGGTTCCGAGCTCGGTGCTCAACGTCTTGGCGCGCTCGACCACTTCCAGCGGGTCGGAAATGTCGGCCGGCGTGATCTTGTTCATCACCTCGGCCGCCGTGTAGCCCAGCATGCGCTCGGCCCCGACGTTGAAGATCTGGATCACGCCCTTCGCGTCGGTGGCAATGCTGGAGAAGTTGGCGCTGTTGAAGATGGCTGCCTGAAGCGCACCTGCTTCGAGCGTGACCTTCGGACTCCGAACTTTGGCTTTTCGGCATGGTCGTCCAGCATCGGGGACTGTCTTGGGCATCGCACGACCTCTCACAGCATGGCCGTGTTCATTCTTGGAGATTGGCGCCTGTCGGGCCGGCGGTACGAGGCGTCGAAGAACTCGCCTGTGTCGATCAAACACTGGGCGTGAAGTCGAGCTGCGAGTATCCCAACGTTCTTGGCACCCGTCTGTGCGCTGGGGCTCATTGTGCTCGTCGCGGAAAATGAGCAGATCAGTTGTCCCTCTCGCGTCCGGGAACCAGACAGGGCACGCACTCGGTGATCTGATTGCGGCACGCTGGGTCAGCAGAGCGCCGCTTTGGGCAGACCGTCAAACCGAGATGATGCAGATTGGGGACGGGTTCGATGAGTCGAAGCTCCAGGATCGTCGCCTGCTGAAGCGCCCTGAAGTGCCTCGTCATCTGCCAGCCCCGAGCGGGCGGCATCCTGATGCACGAGGCCACCTTCTACGAGGACCTGGCCGCGCTCGAACGGCCGGTATCCAGGCCAGACTGGTGCCCTGCAACCACCCGTGGGGGAGCAAGGAAGAAGGGTTCTAGGCAGCGCAGAGAGTGCCTAACGCTGGTCAGGCCACCGGCGCAGAACCCGAGTCCGCGCGCTCGAACATCGCGACCATGCGGTGCAAGGCCTCGATCTGGCGTTCGCCGTGCAGGCGCAGCGCTTGGCGCAGCCGCTCTCGCGTGGTGGCGTCGAGTCCGGGTTGCAGGTAGTGGGCGAAGGCCGCCTGGGACGAGGTCTCGCCGGCGCAGTCGAAGCGGGTCGCGTCCAGCTCGGGCGCGATCGAGCGGAACACCGACTTGAACGACCACGAGCCACGCATCGCCGGGTGGTAGTAATGCGTGCGGGCGATCTGGAACAGGTCGACGACCCGTGGCAGCAGCGCTTCGAGCGCTTCGCTCAGGTCCTCGAAGTGCTGCGCCAGCTCGCGGATGCGGTTGCGCTCGAACCCGGCGTTGTACGCAAACACCGGCCCGCTGCGGCCCAGCGCCTGCAACAGCGTCAGTGCGAAAGCGCGGCGCGGATCGCCGTATCGATCGGCGAGGAAGGCGTGCCGCACCCGCTCGCCCGGTGCCGGCTCGACATCGCAGGTCCACTGAAACGGCAGCACCTGGTAGGGCTGCGTGCCGGACCACACCGGCACGGCAAAGCCGATGGTGTCGAAGCGCAGCGTGTGGCGCGGATACGGATGCGCGCGCATCAGCGCCGCGACGGCCGGCTCGAGGATCGGCGCGCCTTGCTGGGTGGCACGCACCGCGCGGCGATGCCGCGCATCGGCCAGGCGCTCGGGCGGCACGCTGTACAGATCGGCATGCCCTTCGCGGCGCAAGTCGACCGCCTGTTCGCGGCCGACGATCTCCAGCTGGGCCGGGCCCGCGCTGTCGATGCCCGTCTGCGCCGCCAGAGGCGCCTGCGCGCGGCAGTGGTCGACGAAGTCGCAGCCGCCGTGCAGTCGGCACTTCGCACCCGACTCGGCGGCAGGCTCGGAGCCGCGGTCGCAGGTGCGCATGTCCACCAACCAGCGGGCCACCGGTCGCGATCCCAGCACCGGACTCAGATCCACTTCCCGAAACAGCCCCGCATAGCAGCCGTGTCCGGGGTAGACGAAATCGGTGTCCACCAGCAACAGGCCAACACTCTCCAGGCGCAACCCGCAACGCGCCGCGACGTGCACCCACAGCGCCACGTCATCGACATCGGCTTCGTCACCCACCGTGGCGTGGCGGACCTTGAACATCCGCAGGCCGTGTTCGCCGCGCGCCAGCACGTCGATGCGCACCTGCACGCCGTCGTCGCTGACCAGGCAGGCCCCGAAGAGGGCACGCCCTTCGGCCTGCATGCGCTTGTCGCGCAGGCAGTCCGACGTGTGCTGCACGGCCGCCTGCCAGCCGGTCGGCGTGGTCGGCGCGTCGATGACGACCGCGCCGGGAAACGTGGCTCGCAAGGCATCGCCGGGCTGCGGGCCGCAGACCACCGCAGCTTCGCCGGTGAGATCGGCGCGGACCTCGATCGCAGCGGGCCCGGGACGGTCGATCGCCACGCGGCGGTGCAGCCAGAAGCGCCGCTCGCAGGCGCGCCAGCGGCGCAGGTCGTCGTCGTTCAGCAAGGAGTCGTCGGCAAGCAGGGGCATAAGCGGACAAACGCGACACGAGGTCACGCCGGACGGGGTTGGATATTCCCTGTGTAGCAATCGCCGTGCAGAGGCAGACGCGATGCCCTGGCGGGGCTGTCATGCATCTTGCAAGGCCACCGTCATGACGCTGATGTTCTACATGACGCCGGGCTCGTGCTCGACCGGCATCCACATCCTGCTCGAAGAGCTCGAACTGCCGTTCGAGGTGACGGTGCTGAACCTGCCGGCGGGCGATCACCGCCGTCCCGATTACCTGGCGCTCAATCCCAAGGGCTCGATCCCGGCGCTGCGTCTGGACGATGGCCGCGTGCTGACCGAGTTCCAGGCCATCGCGTACTGGCTCGCCTGCCGCCATCCCCGCGCGCGGCTGCTGCCGACCGACCCGTTGCAGGCCGCGTTCGCCATCGAGCTGATGGACCACGTGGTGGGCACGGTGCACGGCCAGGGCTACACGCGCATCTTCACGACCGACAGCTACCTGCCGCCCGGACTCGATCCCGCAGAGCGCGCCGGCTGGCAGGAGGCGATTGCAGCGCGCGGGCGCGAGATCGTCGGCCTGGGCTTCGCGATCATCGATGCGCGTCTATCCGACGCGGGCTACGCGGCCGGCGCCGATTTCTCGGTCGCCGATGCGGCGCTGTTCTATGTCGAGTTCTGGGCCGACAAGATCGGCCTCACGCTGCCGCCGCGCTGCGCCGCGCACTACCAGCGCGTGCGCGCACGGCCGGTGGTGCAACG
Organism: Burkholderiaceae bacterium; assembly: GCA_030654805.1. Taxonomy (GTDB): domain Bacteria; phylum Pseudomonadota; class Gammaproteobacteria; order Burkholderiales; family Burkholderiaceae_C; genus PBB1. The sequence continues at coordinate 20,556 of JAURWR010000100.1, read as the reverse complement.
CGTGCTGCGCGAGGAAGGCTATCGATAGCGAACGCCGGATCGGCTCGTGCAGCCGAAGGAGTCACACCGTATCAGGCCCCCAGCGCCTGCGGCGGCAAGCCCGCGCAGTGCCGTGCCCACATGCCGGCGTACAGCGATTCGAGGTCCAGCGTGTAGGCCGCCACGTCGAACAGCGGCGCCGCGAGGCGCTGCCTCGCCAGCTTGGCGCGCAGCAGGTGCAGGCGCTGCGGGTCGGCCACCAGCGCGGCGGCCAGCGCGGCGTACTCGCCCAGGCTGTGCGTGACCAGCTCCGACAAGCCCACCGCGTGCAGCACGCTGCCCGCCACGCGCGACGCGAAGGTGTCGCCGGCGCAGGTCACCAGTGGCACGCCGGCCCACAGCGCATCGCTCGCGGTGGTGTGCGCGTTGTACGGCAAGGTGTCGAGGACCAGATCGGCCAGCTGCAGACGCGCCAGGTGCTCGGCCTGCGGACAGTCGTCGGCAAACACCAGACGGTGCGGCGCGATGCCGCGCTGCATCGCCTCGCGGCGCAGGTTGCCTTCGGCCTGCTCGGTGCGCAGCAGCCACAGCACGCTGCCCGGCGTCTGCGCCAGCAGGTCGCACCAGATGTCGAAGACCTCGGGCGTGAACTTGTAGGCCTGGTTGAAGCAGCACAACACCAGGCCCTCGGCGGGCAGGCCCGCCTGTTCGCGTGTCGGCGCGGGGCCGATGGCGGCGCCGCGGCCGTGCGGCTGGTAGCTGTGCGGCATCCGGGCCAGCGCTTCGCTGTAGTCGGCGTCGGCGCTGGCCGGAGTGATGAAGCGGTCGCTGACGAGGTAGTCGCAGAAGCCGCCGCCGAGGGTGCCGGGATAGCCCAGGAAACTCACCTGCAGCGGCGCCGGCCGGTAGGTGAGCAGCGCGGTGCGCGTGCCGGCCGTGTAGCCCTTCAGATCGACCAGGATGTCGATGCCGTCGGCATGGATCGCGCGCGCCGCCTGCACGTCGTCGAGGGCCGTGATGTCGTTGAAGCGCTCGAACGGCAGCGTCAGCCGCTGGCGCATGCCCAGGCCGTCGTCGGCGCCGTAGCTGTAGGCGTGCAGCTCGAAGCGGTCGAGATCATGGGCTTCGAGCATCTCGACCATCAGCAGCGCGGTGGCGTGCTGGTGGAAATCGCAGGACAGGTAGCCGATGCGGATCCTGTCGTGCGGTGCGGCCGATTGCAGTGCCAGCACGACCGCCTCGGCCGCGAACTCGGCGGCCAGCAAGGCCCGGTCGACCGTGCTCGCGTGCAGACGATCCACCATCCACCGCGTGGCGCATGTCTGCTGCTGGGCGGCCGTGATGCCCGGCAGCGACAACAGGTGGAAAGGCGACAAAGCCGCCACATCCGGATCCGACAAAGCCTGCAACGCCGGCAGCTGCCACGCGTCGAAGTCGTCCCACTCGCACCAGGCGCGGCTGCGGGCGTAGTGCTTCATCGAAGCGCCGCTCGGGCGCGCGGGAATGGTCATCAACGGAAGCCGCAAGTTCTGCGCCGTGCGGGCGCAGGTGCGAGCATCCTGCCCCTCAGCCTCCCAGCGCGGCGCCCAGTTGGTCGACCAGCAAGCGCTGGTGGTCGCGCAACCGGTGAACCTGCTCGGTCAGCTCGCGTGCGTCGGTGGCACTGTCCATGCGACGCTCGAAATCCAGCAGCTCGTCATGCAGTGACACCGCGCCGATGGCGCCGCAGGCGCCGCGCAGCGAATGACAGGTCGCCCGCCAGCGCGGAATTTGCTCCGCCAACGGCGCCTCCGACAGGTCCCACGTGCGTTCGGAACAGTTGTTGACAAAGCTGCGCAACGCGCGCTCCATCGTCTGGATGTTTCCGCCCGCGTTGTGAACGGCTTGCGAACAATCGAATCCCTCGATGGTGGACAGGTTGCACGGAAACGCCGTCGCAGCAGCCTCGCACGATTTCGCCCGTCGGAACACCGCAGCGTCGACATGCGCCAAGGGCATGGGGAGCCAACGCAGCAAGGTGCCATACAGAAGCACGGGATCGACGGGCTTGCCCACGTGGTCGTTCATGCCCGCCTCCAGGCATTCGGTGCGGTCCTCGCCGAAAGCGTTGGCCGTCATGGCGATGATCGGCAGACTGCGGCCCGCGCGTTCGCGAATCGCCCGCGTGGCCGCCAAGCCGTCCATGACCGGCATCTGCACATCCATCAGCACCAGGTCGTAGTTGCGGGTCAGGACCAGCTGGACCGCCTGGGCCCCATCGCTGGCGATCTCCACCGTCAGGCCGACCGAGGACAGCAGTTCGCCAGCCACTTCCTGGTTGACCGGGTTGTCTTCCACCAGCAGCACGCGCTGCCCGGCGTGCCGCTGCCGCAGCACGCGTTCGGACTCGCCCGCCGGGATCGGCTCCACCGTCTGGATCGCAGCGTCTTTTCGCAGTACGCGCACCAGTGTGTCGTGCAGCGCCGACGGCGTGATCGGCTTGACCAGCACGGCGTCGAATCGCGCCTCACGCGCCTGCTGCCACATCACGGTTTCGTTGTGCGCTGTCACGAGGATGCTCGGCGGTGTGGCGGGGCCGAGGATTTTTCGCAGGTGCAGCAGCGTCTCGATGCCCCCCATCGGGTCCATGCGCCAATCGATCAGCATCACGTCGTACGGTTTGCCGGCCGCCATCTCGGAGCCCACCCGCTGGACGGCAGCGCTGCCGCTGTACTGAGCATCGACTTTCAGGCCCAGCAGACCGAGGCGCTCGCTGATCGCACTCACCGCCTCGGGCAGGTCGTCCACCAGCAGCGCGCGCAGACCCTTCACCGCCATCGGCATCGCATGATCGACGGCCTCGCCGGCACGGCCGACCCAGGCCGTGAACCAGAACGTGCTGCCGACACCCGGCTCACTCGCCACGCCGACCTCGCCACCCATCTTGACCGCAAGATGGCGTGTCAACGCGAGTCCGAGCCCGGTGCCACCGTGGCGGCGGGTGGTTGAACCGTCGGCCTGCTCGAAGGCGTTGAACAGCCGCGCCTGGTGCTCGGGCGAGATGCCGATCCCGGTGTCTCGAACCTCGAAGCGAATCTGCAGGCGCTCACCGTCTTCCGCCAGCAATTCGGCGCGCAGACGAACCCAGCCGCGGTCGGTGAACTTGACCGCGTTGGCCAGCAGGTTGATCAGCGCCTGCGCCAGGTGCTTGGCGTCGCCCCGCAGGCGATCCGGCAGGTGATCGGTGTCGAGAACGAGTTCGAGCCCCTTCTCGCTGGCGCTTTCGCTGACCAACTCGAAAACGTTTAAAAACAGGTTGTCACGCGAAAACTCGGCGTCGTCGAGCACCAATTTCCCCGCCTCGATCTTGGACAGGTCGAGGATGTCGTTGATGACCTGCAACAGGTGCTTGGCCGCACGGTCCACCTTGCCCAGGCGTTCGCGTTGAAGGGCATCGCGCGTGTCGCGCGTCATCAGGTGCGTCAGGCCGATGATGGCGTTCATCGGCGTGCGGATCTCGTGACTCATGTTGGCGAGGAAGGCGCTCTTGGAGCGGGTTGCCGCCTCGGCTTCGTCGGCGCGCAGCGCCAGCGCTTCGTTGAGTGCGGCGAGTTGCAGCTCGACCGTCTTGAGCTCGGTGATGTCGGACATCGCGACACTGATGCCCTGCACCTGACCGTCGACCATGTCAGGGACGTAACTGGACAGGGTGTGCCGCGTCGAGCCGTCGCGCTTGACCACGGTTCGCTGAAACTGTTGCCGCTCGCCGCCCAAGGCGGCCCTGATGTGGGGCTCGTTGAGCGTGACCAGATCCTCGCCCAGCAGCTCCTTGACGCCGACGCCGACCACGTCCTCGGAGCACATGCCGAACCACCCCGCGTAAGCCGCATTGGCAAATCGACAGCGTCCGTCCGGGCCCCAGTAGCTGATCATCGCGGGCGTCGCATCGGTGACCGAGCGGATGAACTTCTGCTGCGCTGCCAAGGATCGATTGACCGCTTCGAGTTCGTTGGTGCGTGCCACCACCAACGCCTCGAGATCGTGACGGTGCAGCGCCAGCTCGTCGTCGAGTCGCTTGCGCTGGGTCACGTCGGAGAACGAGGTCACCGCGCCGATCAACTGGCCCGAATCAGGGTGGGTCATCGGCTGGGCGCTGACTTCGAGCCAGGTCGCCTCGCCTGCCGGGGTCAACGCCTGCACCAGCACCTCGTTCTCGGCCGGGCCGCCAGCCAGCACCCGGCGTGTGGGCGTCTGATCGGCTGGCAGGGCCGTCCCGTCGGACCGCAACGGGGTCCAGCCCGGCGGCGGCATCGAATGCCCGGCCCACTCACGACGAGAGATGCCGAGGATGCGTTCGGCCGCAGGGTTGCAGACCTGAACTGCGCCGTGCAGGTCGGTCACCAGCACGCCCTCGTTGAGCGACGAAACGACCGCCCCGAGACGGGCCTCGCTGCGCCGCAACTCGGCTTGCGCGCGGACCAGTTCCTGCCAGCGCGTGGTGTCGCGCCGCCTCGAACGGTGCAGGGCCTCGCTCAGCCCACTCGCCAACACGCCGATGGCGACCAGCATGCACCACTGCAGAAAATCAAGTCCCCCGGCGATGGCGAAGCTGCCATAAGGGGGCATGAAGAAGAAGGTGACACCAGCCGCAGACACCGCAGTCGCCACCAGCCCGGGACCCACCCCGCCGAGCATCGCGCTGAGGAGGATCGGAAATACAAACAGGATCAGCAGCGGCCGCCCGCCGAGCGACGCCGAAAACTCATACCGAAGCCAGAGCGTGACCAGCGCTAACAGAACCGCAACGGCGTAGGCGGAGAGACTGCGCCACCAGGGGGCCCGCCTGGGCTCGATCGAACCCGCGACATCGTCTTCAGGCTGTAAGGGCATGCACGGCCTCCATGGCGTCTCTTTCGCCTCAGGCAGTATGCGCCGCGCTCCGCGACCGAGGCACTGGCGATTGCCTACCCCCGCACGCTGGGTCGAGGTGCCGCCCGGCAAGGCCGGCCGCCGGCGTCACTCCTCGAACAGCGGCCGCACCTCGTCGACGAAGTCGGCCAGGATGTGTTTGTGGGTGTCGAACTGCGCGCTGGTGGGCACGATGGCCACGCGGCTCGCGCCACAAGTGTCTGCCAGCGCCTTGAACTGCGCGGCCACTTCGGCGTGGCTGCCGATCAGCGACTCGTCGAGCAGCGCCTGCGCATCGCAGGCGATCGAGCGATCGCGATTCGCGCCCCATCCGGTGGCCCGCGCCCGCGCGGCGAAGGTATCGAAATACGGCTGCGCGATCGCCACCGCTTCGTCGCGCGTGGGCGCGGTGCAGGCAAAGCGCGCCAGTACGAGCGCCGGTGCACGGCCGCCGCTGGCGTCGGTGTAGATCTGCACCGCGCGCTGCACGCGCGCCCGGCTGTGCGTGGCGGCCGCCATCAGGCCCCAGCCGCGCTCGGCCGCGTGGCGCAGCAGGGACTCGTCGCCGCTGGCGACCCACACCGGTAACGGCTGCTGCGCCGGGGTCGGCACCAGGGTCACGGGCGCGACACCGGCCAGGCCCGGCACGGGCTGGCCGGCCAGCAGGTCCTGGATCAGCGCCATCGCACGGCGCAGGCGACTGCGCGCTTCGACCGCGTCGGCGGGCGCGGCGTTCGGGCTGCCGGCCCACGCCAGACCGCGGGCCACGCCGAACTCGAATCGGCCCTTCGACAGCAGATCGATCGTGGCCACGTCCTCGGCCAGCTGAAACGCATCGCGCGTGGCCGGCGCCAGCACCATCGACCCGATGCGTGCCTTCGAGGTGACGGCCGCCAGGTGGCCCAGCAGGGCCGTGACCGCGCCGCTCGGCCACGCACGGTCATGATGGTGTTCGCCGAGCCAGATGTCGTCGTAGCCCATGCGGTCGGCCTCGCGCACCAGCACGAACTGGCGGATCAGCGCGCGGCCGTCTTCGGCGCTGGGGTTTTCGCACAGGCACAGATAGCCGAGTCGGGGAGTTGCCATGACCGTGTCCTTCAATCTCAGTAGCCGACTTCGAACCACACCGGCTGCTTGCGCCGCAGCGCCAGCAACAGGGCCATCGTCTGCGGCACCAGGCCGTTGACGGCGTACCAGATTTCTTCGCGGCGCGGCTGCACGCCGTTGCGCAGCTTGTCGTGCAACGCAGCCCAGCCGATCCAGTCGACCTGTATCAGGCGCTGGTGCAGCGCCGGCGTGACGTTGCCCAGCGTGTGCGCCATGATGAGCAGCTGCGCCTCGACCGCGCGCAGCGTGAGCGCGCTGGCGAACAGCTCGTCCTCGCCCTGCATTTCCTTCGTCAGCAGGCCGATCGAGCGGCCGGTCTCCATCACGATGTCGTAGAGCGAGCGGTGGTACATCAATCCGCCTCGACCGGGTTGGCATCGAGTGCACGGAACATCGCGCAACGGGCGAATACGTCGAGCGTCGGCAGCGCCGCCTTGTGGACGCAGAACTTGGCCACCAGCTTGGCCAGACCCTTGATGTCGCGACCGCTGGCCTGCGGGTAGCAGGCGGCCAGCGTGGTGATCAGCGCGTCGTCGAGCGCCAGCCCGAACTGCTCGGCCATCACGCGCCAGATGCGTTCGCGCGCCAGCTGATCGGGCGAGTGGTAGCGGATCAGCGCGATGCAGCGCGAGACGATGGCCTCGTCGATGTCGTCGATGCGGTTGGTGGTCAGGAACAACAGGCCATCGAAGTATTCGAGCACGCGCAGGAACACGCCGACCACCGCGTTGGCAGCGATGTCGTCGCTGCGCTTGCGGATATAGACATCGGCCTCGTCGATCAGCATCACCGCGCCCCAGCGCTGCGCACGGGTCAGCGCTTCCTTCAATGCCGTCTCCATCGCACCGACGCTCAACCCGAGTTGTCCGGAGTGGACGCGGTACAGCGGCCGGCCGGTGACTTCGGCATAGACCTCGGCAGTGAGCGTCTTGCCCACGCCCGGTGGGCCCGCACACAGCACGGTGGTGCCGCCGCCCTTGCCCGCCACGACGTCGTCCTGCAGCACGTCCATCTCGGCGGTCAGGATGTCGATCAGCTCGGTCTGCTCGGGGGGCAGCACCAGCTTGTCTTTGAGCATCGGCTGGTAGACGTAGGGCGCGATGTCGTCGACGTGCACCCACAGGTGCTGGTGCAGTTCGAGGTGGAACAGGAACAGGTACGCCTGCACCGGCAGTTGCTTGAACAGGTGTGCGGGCAGGCTGGCGTCGAGCGCCTTGACCTCCTCTTCGCAGTCGTAGTCGCTGCTCTTCGCGGCGCGGCGCAGGTACGGCGCGAGGATGTCGCCGGGCGACTCGAGTCCGGTGCTGCGCGGCGGCAGGATGCCTTCGTCGTTGACCAGGCGTGCCGCATTGCCACCGGCGCTCAGGATCACCTGGTCCTTGCGGGTCCAGTCGGAGTCGCGGTGCGTGGCGCTCGGGTCTTCGGCCAGGAAGGCGACGCCCTGCCCCGCGAACTGGCCACCGTAGTGCCCGCGCCAGTCGAAGTAGCGCGCAGCCGAAGCGTCGTAGGCGGCCAGCAGCTCCGGCGTCTCTTTCAGGAAACCCTTCGACGCCAGCATTTCGGCCACCGTCTTGCCGTTCAGGTCGGCCTCGGTGAAGCGCAGCGATTGCGAGATCAGCGCGCCGCGCGCGTTCGCCTTCAGCTCGACCATGACCTTGCCCAGCTCTTCAGACGAGCCGATGACAAAGTCGATGCGCGTGGGCACCCACGCCAGCGGCTTGCCGGCGACGTTGGCCGCGAACAGCCAGCCGCGCGCGCTGTCCTGCGCGAGGTAGCGCACCACCGCGGGCAGCACGGCTTCGAGCGCATCACCGGGCCCGAAGCGCGGCGACTCGCTGCGCAGCGCTGCGACCAGGCCGCGCACCTGCGAGGCGCGCCCGAGCAGATCGTGCGAGGGCGCGGCGCGACCGGCCAGCGCGGCGCCGGCGTCCTCATAGAGCCGGGCGAGAAATTCGAGCGCCTCGATCGGCAGGGTGTGCGAACGCAGCTCGATGCGGTGGCCAAAGCGCAGCTGGTCCTGCAGGCCCTCGCCGAGCGCGGGGAATCGACCCGCCAGGGCCAGCACGTGGGGGCGGTCGAGTTGCAGTTTCATGTCGGGGCTCCGGGCATCAGGACGAGCAAGACACTTCGAGTTCCGGCCGATGGGCCGGGGCCGGCTCGGCGTAGCGGGCGTCCACCGCGTGCTCGTCGAAGGGCCGCTGCAGCACGCGCACCAGCCCCATCAGTTCGCTCGCATCGCCGCGCTCGGCAGCGTCGATGGCCGTCTGGGCCAGGTCGTTGCGCAGCACGATCGCGGGGTTGGTGCGACACATGCGCGCACGCCGCTCGCGCTCGCTCGACCCTTCGGCGATCGAGCGCTGCCGCCAGTCGACCAGCCACGCATCGAACGGCTCGGGCTCGGCGAAGCGGGTGCGCATCGCCGTCGGGTCGTCGCCACCGAGCGCCCGGAAGGTCTGCGTGAAATCGCAGCGACCCTGCTGCATCAGCGTGAGCAGGCGGTTGATCAGCGCGGCATCGCCAACGCGCACCTCGAGCAGCCCGAGCTTGGCGCGCCAGCGCTGCATCACGGCGCGGTCGTAGGCGCGCTCGTAGACCGCCTGCAGCGCGCGCGCCCGCTCGGCGGCCGCCGCCGGGTCGTCGTGCAGCAGGCTCGTGCAGGCGTCGATCAGGCGCGCGCAGTTCCACTGCCCGATGGCGGGCTGGGCCGCGTAGGCGTAGCGACCTTCGGTGTCCGAGTGGTTGCAGACATGATGGGCGCGAAAGCGCTCCATGAACCCGAACGGTCCGTAGTCCAGCGTCAGGCCGAGGATCGAGCAGTTGTCGGTGTTCATCACGCCGTGGCAGAAACCCAGCGTCTGCCACATCGCGATCAGGCGGGCCTGGCGCTCGATCACGTCGGTCAACCAAAGCGCGCGGCGCTCGAAGACGTCAGCGATATCGAGCAGGTGAGCGAAGTGCCGTTCGATCGCGTGGTCGGCCAGCACGGCGAGTGGCTCGGGCGTTCCGTTGCGCGCGTGGTACTCGAAATGGCCGAAGCGCAGGAAGCTCGGCGCCACGCGGCACACCACCGCCGCCGTCTCGGTGCACTCGCGCTGCACCGCCAGCGGCGACGTCACCAGCGACAGCGCGCGCGTGGTCGGCACGCCCAGCGCGCGCATCGCTTCGCTGGCTAGGTATTCGCGGATCGACGAGCGCAGCACCGCGCGACCGTCAGCGCCGCGCGCATACGGGGTCGGTCCGGCGCCCTTGAGTTGCAACTCGCGCGGCCCCGAGGCAGTGTCGATCTCGGCCACAAGCAGCGCACGACCGTCACCGAGCTGGCGTGTGTAGCGACCGAACTGGTGACCGGCGTAGACGGTCGCGCGCGCCGCGTAACCGGGCCAGGATCGGTTGCCGGCCAGCAGCGCCGTGGCATCGGGCCCCCGCCACAGGCTGCTGGGCAACTGAAGCTCGACCGCCAGCGCCTCGTTGCCGATCAGCCGGACCGGCGCAGGCAGCGGCGTGGGCGCTGCCGGGATGCTGAAGGGCGGACCCAGTGCCGCCAGCGATGTCATCGAACGGATCCGCTGGGCGCGGCCAGCAGCCGATGCAGCAGCTGCGCCAGGTGCAGCGAGTCGCGCCCGGCGCCATCGCGGATCTGCTGCCGGCAACTGGTGCCGCTGGCGACGACGTGCGCCTCGGGCTGCGCGGCGCGCACGGCCGGCAGCAACGCCAGCTCGGCCATCCGCATCGAATGGTCGTAATGCTCGGCCTCGTAGCCGAAGCTGCCGGCCATGCCGCAGCAGCTCGACTCGACCCAGTCGACCTGCACGCCCGCCAACGCGCCGAGCACCTTGCGCAGCGCCTTCAGCGTGCCGAACGCCTTCTGGTGGCAGTGGCCGTGGACGAGCACCTGGATGGGCGGCTGATCAGCGCCGGGCTGCGCCCGGTCTGGCGCGGGCCGATCTGGATCTGCACCGCTTTCCGCGCTCCGGGGATCGGTCAACGCCGAAGGCCTCGGGGTTCCCGGAACCCAGCGCTTGGCCTCCAGCTCACGCGCCAGGAATTCTTCGAGCATCAAGGACGCCTTCGACACGGCCTGGACGCGGGACGCGTCGAGCCCGAGCTGGTGGTTTTCGTCGCGCAGCATGCTCAGGCACGAGGGTTCGAGGCCGACCACGCTGCGCCCCGCCGCCACATGCGGGGCCAGCGCGTCGAGCAGACGCTGCGCGTGTGCCCGCGCCGCATCGATGCGTCCCGACGAGTACGCGGTGCGGCCGCAGCACAGCGCCGCACCGCCGTCCGTCGGGCGCAGCAGGTGCACTCGGTTGCCGCTCGATTCGAGCAGGCTCAGTGCGGCATGCGCGACATCGGGCTCCAGGTGATTGGCAAAGCAGTCGACCAGCAGCACCACCTCCGGCAACGACGCCTCGCTCGGCGCCACCGAGGCCGTGGCGTGCGTCAGGAAAGGCCGGGCCGCCGGCCGCGGCAGCGAGCGCCGCGCCGCGATGCCCAGAACGCGTTCGACGGCGCGTGCCAGCAAGGGGATCCGTTCGCGCAACGCCAGTGCGGGCAGGACGGCCCAGCGCCAGGCCCGCAGACGCGGCAACCAGTGCGGCAAGTCCGCGAACAGACGCGCGCGCAGCGACATCCGCTGCCCGCCGGCCCAGCGCTGAGCCAGTGTTTCGGCGCGCAGCGCAGCCATGTCGACCCCGTTCGGACACTCGCGCTTGCAGCCCTTGCAGGCCACGCACAGTGCCATCGCGGCGTCCAGTGCGCCATCGACGAAGGGCCGATCGCCGAGCGTGCCGTTCAACGCATCGCGCAGCAGCGCCGCCCGTCCGCGCGTGCTGTGCAGGTCGTCCTGCGTGACGCGGAAGCTCGGACACATCACCCCCTTCTCGCCGGCTTGTCCGATGGCCTTCTGACACTGGCGGCTGCCGATGCACAGCGCGGCGGCCTTGCCGAACCCGGCGCCGTGCGCCGGCAGCGCGGCGTAGGCGTCTCCCTCGCCGTAGCTGTAGTAAGGGGTCCAGTCGAGCTGGAGATCGAGTGCCTGGAACGGCATGGACTGCTCAGGCCGACACGACGCTGCGCGCCTTGGCCAGCAGGCGCTCGTTGGCCGCCGCGCTGAACGACTGCCAGGCCGAGGCCAGATCGCGGCGGATGCTGCGAACGTAGTCACCGCTGGGGCGATGTTCGAACGGGAAATTCGACAGCGCGCACGAGGTGTTGTTGAAAATCACCGCGTCGGCAAGCAACTGGTCCGCCCGACCGGTGAACAGTTCGAGCACGCGCGGCGTCAGCGCACAGCGGCCGGGGTTCTCGACGGACAGGTGCGCAGTCACGAGCGGCAGCGTGTCGAGCTGCTGCAGGGCAGCGACATAGATCGACTCGATCGACGACACGACCGACCGCTGCGTGAGGCCGTCGGCTTCCTGCTGCGACAGGGCTTGGTGCACGCGCTCGCGGTAGCGCGCCATCGCGTGGCCGTGTTCGGAGGCCACCCAGGCAGCGAAGCGTTCGAGGTGCTGTTCGTTGCCGGCATCCCGCTCGCTGACGTCGAGCCTGTCGTTGGCGGCTTCGCGAGGTCGGAACGTGTCCATCGTGCCGGCCAGCAACTGGCGGCGCAGCCGGCCTGCGGCGACCAGCGCCCCTTCGAGATAGCCGCCGCCCTGACGCGCGGTCTCCGAGCCACCGAAATGAAGCCTTCCGTCCCAGTGCGCTTCGGCCAGCACCGGATCGCCATGGTGCGGGTGGCTGCCGACCGGCAGCGCGTCCGAGGCCCGATCGATCGGGCTGCAGGTTTCGGTGTCGAGCGCCCAGTCGTGCCAGAACCGTTGCGGCTGCAGCGCCGGGTCGGCCGCCTCGGGCCCGAAGAGCTGGACCATCTGGCTTTCGAGCAGCAGGTCGCGGCCGCGCGCGAAGCTCTCTCGCTGCGCGACATTCAACGCGGCAAAACCGGCCAGCGCGGCGCCGGGTGAGCGAGCCGCGCCCTCGGGCGGATCGCAGGCGTCGAACACTTCGGACAGCATCGCCTGGGCGTGGCTCACCCAGGCATTGCCGGTGTGGCCACCGTCACGCCAGAACGCGCGTGAGTAGGTGAATCCGGCCTTGGCGGCGGTGGCCATCCAGGTCGGCGTGGCCTGCAAGGCGGCACGGACGTCCGGCGCCAGATCGGGAACGAACTGCACGCTGGCGTCGGCCACTCGCGGTGGCAGCGCGAGCACCACGCGACGCGCGTTGACCGAGTAGGACGCTTCCCCGAAACGCAGACGCAGCTCGACGAAATCGCCGTGGTCGACGACCGCTTCGAGGCGATGACCCGCACGCAGGCGCGCGCCTGGCAACGGCAGGGCCAGCGCATCGATCACCGCGCCGACACCCCCGGCCACACGCCGCGCACCGCCGTGCACTGCCCCGGCCGTGGCGGGCGTCGATGGGTCGTCGGCCGGCACCAGTTGTTCGGTCAGCGAGACGGTTTGCGGCACACGGTTCGGGTCGCACAGATGCAGCACCCGACCGTCGTCGAGCTGCTCGAAGCTGGTGAGCCCGAGGTCGGCGACCAGCCGCGTGATCGTGGGCTGGGTGTGCGGCCAGAACCACGTCGGGCCCAGATCGACCGGTGTGCCGTCGCCCGCCTTCGCGGTCAGCACCCGGCCGCCCAGTCGTTCACGCGCCTCGAACAGGCGCCAGTCGCACCCGCGCGCCTGCAGGCTGTGCGCCAGCGCCAGACCGCACAGCCCTCCACCGATGATGGCAACGTCGAGCATGAAATCTCCCAACGAAAACAATACGACCGACCCAGCCCAGAGCACGAAGGACGAAGCGCAGCGAGTCCGCCCCCTCAAGCCACTCCCCAAGCCCGGGTTCCCCGGGCGACCAGGAGGCGCCCCCTCGGGGGGCAGGAGCGCAGCGACGTGGGGGCCCTCTCAAATCCCGCTGAGCAGTTCGACCGTGACGGGCTCGGTGCCCAGCAGCGTGATCTGGCAGGCCAGGCGCGACTTGCTGCCGATGCCCACGAGGGTGTCGAGCTTGGCGTTCTCGGCCGCCGTGATCTTCGAGACGCCCTTGCGGCCCTCGGTGACGGAGAGGTGGCAGGCACCGCACTTGGCCTCCCCGCCGCACTTGCTGACGAGCTTCTCACCGGCGTCGAGGATGGACTGCAGCAGGTTGGCACCGGCGCTGAACTCGAAGGTCTTGCCGGACGGGAGGATGGTGAGTGTGGTCATGGAAGGTCTCCTTGAAATGACAGGTGGGATGGGGTCAGAAATGCCGGGGGGCGCAGGCGCGCATTCAGGCATGCATTCAGGCAGCGACGGCCACGCCCGCCGTGAGCTGCGCCGCCACGTCGGCCAGCGGCATCGCGATGCGGGTGATGCCTTGCTCTTCGAGAAAGCGCGCTTCCATGCGCGTCGGTTCGTCGGGCAGCACGGCGTAGTGCGGGCCCTTCGAGCGCTTCATGATCTGGCGCGCAAAGGCACGCGGCAGCTGGTCGTTGAAGCGGCAGCCGAGGAACACGAACCCGAACTCGGCACGCCGCTGCTGCACCAGCGCCGGGATCGGCGTCTGGATGTCGATCTCGGTCAGCACCTCGACGTAGTCGGTGTCCGAGACCAGGTAGTTGCTGGCCGGGCCGTGCGCACCCCAGGGCTTGTAGAGCACCGTGGTCGTCTCGATCGGGTCCGGGCTCAGTTCGCCGGCGGCCGTGTACCAGCCGGTCCAGGTGCCGAAGTGTTCAGACTGCGACAGCCCCTGCACCTCGGCCCAGTCAGCGGCGCCGGGCCGCCCCAAGGCGCTGACACCCCCTCGGGGGGCGACGCCGCAGGCGTCTGGGGGCACCGTTCCACTGCGAGCGGCGAGCGCGCCGCGCATCGTGTCGTCGTACCAGGTGTCGACGATCACCGGCGACGGCAGCGCGGCCAGCCAGCGGTGCAGCGGCGACGGTTCCGGCGTGGCGGCAAAGGCCTCGTTCATCGCCGTGACCAGCGTCTTGCGATGCTTGAAGTTCTCGATGAACTGCGCGACGGCGGTCAGCCGGTTGCGGATCTTGCCGGGCACCGAGGTCTTCGCGTTGAGGAAGGTCGCGAGGTCCAGCGGCGTGGCCGGCACCGGCACCGCCGGGCACAGGCTCAGCACGAGCGGGCCCAGGTAGGGTGCGAGCGTGCCGGCCTGCAGGCCGTCGATCAGGGCATCGGGCAGGGAGTCGAGCGTGGCGTAAGGCATGGGCTGTCCTTGTGCTTCAGTAGATGGCGGCACCGGCGCCGACGTTGACCGAGCTGTCATTCATCGTGGTCACGATGAACTTCACGTGGTCGGCTTCGAGGTGGGTGTGGAACGGCAGGGCCACCGCGCGGTCGGCGATGCGCTCGACCAGCGGAAACTGGCCGCGCTTGTAGCCCTGCTGGATGTAGTGAAACTGCTGGTGCAGCGGCTGGCAGTACAGGACGGCCTCGATGTACTGCGAGGCCATGTCGTCGATGATCTGTTCGCAGGTGCTGACCGAGAACCGCTTGCCCAGGTGCACCGTGTAGATCATCCAGTGCACCTCGTCGACATCGGTCGCCACGTACGGCGGCTTGATGCCCTCGAAGCTCTGCATCTGCTCGTGGTAGTGGGCTTCGACGCGCTTGCGCTTGGCCAGGATGTCGTCGATGCGGGCCAGCTGGCCGGCGCCCAGCGCTGCCGTGAGTTCGCTGATCGAGGCCTGCATCGGCACCCGCGAACCGACCGACACCGAACGCCGGTCGCGGATCGAACGCGAGCGCAGGTAGCGCAGCTCCATCGCCAGGCCGTCGTCGTCGGTGACGACCATGCCGCCCTCGCCGCAGCACAGCGCTGCGGGCTGCGAGAAGTCGAACACCGAAAGATCGCCGAAGCTGCCGACCATGCGGCCCTGGTAGCGCGAGGCGATGGCTTCGGTCGAGTCCTCGATGAGGCGGATGCCGCGTTCATCGGCCAGCGCGCGGAATTCCTTCCACGCCGCCGGGTGGCCGTTGACGTTGCCGACCAGGATGGCCTTGGTGGCCGGCGTGATCTGCGCGGCCGCGCGCACCGGGTCCAGGCAGCCGGTCCAGTAGTTGATGTCGGCGAACACGACGCGCGCTCCGGTCAGGTTCACCGCATGAGCCACCTGGTGCCAGCCGTAAGGCGAGGCGATGACCTCGTCACCCTCGCCGATGCCCAGGGCGCGCAGCGCGAGCCAGGTGCCCAGCGTGCCGCTGGCCACAGCCACGGCGTGCTTGCGGCCCAGCCACTGCGCGAAGTTGTTTTCGAAATGCCGGACCATCATGCCGGCCGACAGGTTTGGCTGATCCATCGCCGCCTGCACGAGTTCGAGTTCGACCTCGCTGAGGTCGGGGTCGGACAGCATCAGCCAGTCGTCCGGCAGGTCGAGGTCCGGCGCTTCGACCGGGGCTTCATCCATGACGGCCAAGGCACTCATCGGTTCAGGCCTCGGCGAGGAAGAAGCCGGCCGCCTGCGCCGGATCGCTGGTCACCTGCCAGCAGTGACCGTCGCTCGCGCCGTAGTACAGCGTGCGCGTCGGACCGGCTGCGGCGGGGTGTTCGTCGCGCATGTCGAAGGCATCGACGACGACGACGCGCAGCTGCGCGTAGTGTTCGCGCAGCACCTGCGCGGCTTCGCGCACGCTGGCGGCGGATTCGGCCAGCGCGAGGGCTTCGGTGACGATGTGGGCGTCCATGGCAGGCCGCCTCAGTCGACGTCGCCCGACAGGCGACGTGCTTCCACCGTGATCGGCAGGCTGGTGCCGTCGGCCATCTCCGGCAGCGACAGCACCCAGCCGTTGGCCAGCGTCACCGTGCCCCCCCACAGATCCGCCTTGTCCTGCGCGACGATCGGTTCTTCAAGGTCCTTCTTCGGCACGTAGGCGGAGAGCACCCCGGCGGAACTTCGGCGGATCATCACTTTCATGGTCGGGGTACTCCGTGGGTCAAGGAAAAGGTCTTCAGCCGGGGGCACAGGCGAAGCGAGGTCGGGGCCGTCATGTCAGGCCGCCACGGAGTCGGCCGGCGCACGCGTGGATTCGAGCAACGGGCCGAGCGCCTGCACGGTTGCGGCGATCACGCGATCGATCTCGTCGACGCCGGTGTCCCGGCCGAGCGACAGCCGCACGCTCGCCTTGGCATGCACCGCGTCTTCGCCCATCGCCGTCAGCACATGCGAAGGCAGGGTGCCGCCGGCGGCGCAGGCCGCTCCCGACGACGCGATCACGCCGGCGCGCTCGAGCTTGCCCAGCACCTGCTCGGCATCGAGCACGCCGAACCGGAGGCAGCTGGTGTTGGGCAGCCGATCCGCTTGCGCGCCGTACAGATGAACCTCGGGCAGCGCCGCGCACAGCCCGGCTTCGAGCCGGGCTTGCAGATGACGCATGTGGGTCAGGTCGCGGGCCAGCGTCAGACCGGCACGCTCGGCCGCGGCGGCAAAGCCCAGGATGCCCGGCATGTTCTCGGTGCCTCCGCGGCGCTGACGCTCCTGGCGACCGCTGAACAGCGCGGGCCACGCCAATCCCTTGCGCACGATCAGCGCGCCGATGCCCTTGGGGCCGTGAACCTTGTGCGCCGACACCGACCACAGGTCGGCGCCGCTGGCATCGAAGCGCAGCGCCGTCTTGCCCACGAGCTGGGTCGCATCGACATGCAACGGGCTGCCGACCGCGTGCGCCAGCACCGCCAGATCGGCGGTCGGCATCAGCACGCCGGTTTCGTTGTTGGCGCCCATCACGCTGACCAGGGCCACGTCGTCACGGATCAGGGACCGCGCCGCGTCGAGATCGAGCTGCCCCTGCGCGTTCACCGGGATCAGGTCGACCGCGACCCCCTGCGCTTTCAGGCGAGCAGCCAGTGCCAGCATTCCGGGGTGTTCGACCGCGCTCAGAACCAGTCGCCTGCGGCCCTGCGGGCTGCCGAGTTCGAGCGCGCCGAGAACCGCCATGTGGTTGGCTTCGGTGGCTCCGCTGGTGAAGACGAGCTCCGCCCCCTGGCAACCGAGAAACGCGGCGACGCGGGCGCGTGCATCGACGAGCGCACGGCGTGCGGCCTGGCCCGGCGCATGGGTGGACGACGGGTTGGCCCAGACGGCCTGCAGGCTGCCGAGCATTTCCTCGACCGCCTCGGCACAGGGCCGGGTCGTGGCGTTGTGGTCCAGATAGACCAGCTCGTTCATGGGGACTCCCCACTCGGCAGCGTGCTCAACGGAGCCCCCAGGCGCTGCGCGCCGTCCCCCAAGGGGAGCGAGCACGGCTTGAGGCGGCTCGGCACCGTGCTCAACGGAGCCCCCAGGCGCTGCGCGCCGTCCCCCGAGGGGAGCGTGCTCATTGCCAGAACTCCCGATCCGGATCGGCGCACAGGTGCGCGAGCACGGCGGGGAGCGAGTCGCCGTGATGGCGCATCTGCCAGCAGTCCTGTGCATGGTTGCGCGAGAACAGCAGCCAGCCGCCGCCGTTGTGCGGCACCAGCCAGGCGATGTCGATCTCGCCGCCTTCCGCATCGATGTTGCGCGAGCAGTTGGGGCTGACGATCTTCCAGCCCAGGCCTTCTCGTTCGACACGCGGGTGCACGTACTTGTAGCGGGTGCGCGCGTCCAGCGCCTTCTCGATGCGGCGCGCATCGAGCGACAGCACCCGGCCCGTGGCCTGCACCGAAGGCGGCTCGGTCGAACCATCGGCCGAGCCGCGCGAGCGGCGCCGCCTGGCGGGCGCCTTCAACGCAGGCACAGGCCACCTCCGTGCTCCGCACTGCGGCGTCTCCCCGCGGTACAGCCCGACGGGCTCATGCGGACAGCGCTCCACTGGGCTGCGCCGACGCGCTGACGGCGTCACCTTCGGCGGCGATTTCCTCTTCCAGGCAGCCGATCACGGCCACCCCGAAGTCCACCATGTAGACCGGCACGTTGGCCTCGGCATGGTGGCCGATCTGCACGATCTCGCCCGGTCCGCCGGCGACCACCAGCAACTGCTCTTCGGGAACGTCAGGGTGGCTGCCATCGTTGTACAGATCGACGGCAGCCCTCACGGTTTGACCCCATTCGTACTTGGGCGGACGTTGGTCGATCATGGTGGTGGTTCTCGCAGGGTTGTCGTGAAGGAACCAGGCGTCAGCGCAGCTCTTGCAGCTGGCCGGCCTTCTCGCCGAGCTGGGCCAGCACCTCGTCGGGCAGGTGGTCGAGCGTGCACAGCTCCTTGGCGCGCATGCCGACGCGGTGGCCGGAGTCGACGAACTCGACGGCGTAGATGTAGAACTGCTGCAGGAAGGTGCCGATCGAGGTGATGAAACCGATCTCGCCCTTGTTCACCAGCACCTCGCCGATGTCCTTGCCGTTGTAGGTCCCGTCGTTGCGGATCACGGTGCGGCTGATGACGCGCTCGCCCATGTTGAAACGCGGGGGCGAGGCCACCTCGATGGCGTCGTCGTCTCGGTTGATGTCAGCCATGTTCGGGCTCCGGTGCAGTTTTGCGTTGCAGTTGCGTCAGGCGTGCGCTGGCGCGCTCGCGGATCTCGGACTCGGGGTCGCGGGTCAGCCGTTCGAGCAGCGGCGGCAAGGCGCGAGCGGCGACTTCCCAGCGCACCAGCAGATCGGCGTCGTCGATGAAGGCGTCGAGCAGCGGCGCGGGCAGGCGCTCGGCGACGATGCGGCGCACCTCGGCCTCGCGGTCGGTCGTCATGCGCCACAGTGCCGGCATCTGAACCCGCCGCGCCACTTCCCGGCGCACCATCAGGTCGGGGTCCGAGATCATCTGCGGCAACAGGGCCTCGGGCAGGCGGCGCGCCACCGTGGCGCGCACGTGGTAGTCCTCGTCGTGGAGCATCGAGGCGACCTGATCGACGGCCAGGCACTGCGCCACGCGGATGCGCACTTCGCGATGCGGATCCTCGCGCATGCGCATCAGCTGGCGCTGCGGCAGACGCAGCGCCAATTGCAGCCGCACCGTCTCGTCGGGATCGTCCATCAGCGACGGCAGCCGGAACACATCGGCGTAGCGCGCCGCGATGGCCCGCACCTCGAAATACGCATGCGCCAGGTGCTGGTTGGCCAGCTCGGGATGCGTGCGGAAGAAGCGATCGATGCGTCGCGCGTAGACGTCCTGCATGCACTGGCGGCCCGGTTCGCAGCCACCCGCGGCACGCAGCGCCGCATGCTCGCAGCGAGCGCAATCCAGTTCGCCGCCCTGCCAGTGCAACGCCGGGATGTCGTTCCAGTCGGTGTGCTCGGCGATCGTCATCACACCGTTCCCGATGGGCGGATCGTCTCGGAAACGCGCGCCCAGGCGGCGGCTCCGAACACCGGCAACGCCGGACCTTCGTCTTCGTCGCTGCCGCCCGCATGGCGCTCGCGGCGCTGGCGCACCGCTTCGAGCAAGGCGGCACCCACGCGGTCCTCGGGGTCGAGCGCGCGCAACTTCGCCAGCGCATCGCGGGCTTCGTCCGGATCGCCGAGCCGCAGACTCAGATAGGCATAGCCCTTGAGCACCCACAGGTAGAAGCGCGTGGCCACGTGGTCTGCGGCACCCGGCAAAGGCTGCTCCGGCACCTCGCGCCAGAGCAGCGGCAAGCCGAGCGTGCGTGCGCCGACCACCAGCGCCTCGCACGCCACGGTGCGCGCCAGGCGAAGGTGATGGCCGTAGAAGTAATAGCGGTAGAACGCGATGAGCACGGCCGGGTGATCGGGCTCCAGCGAACGGGCCCGCATCAGGGCCGCCATCGCACGCGGTGGATCGTCACGCAACGCCCCCGCGTCACGCAGCGCCAGCTCGACCTCCGGCGGCAATCCGTGGCCGAGCACGGCATCGTCGAAGTCGACGTCTGCGGTCGCCAGAACGCCTCGGGTGTCGACTGCATCCATGGTGCGGTGCTCGCGTCGGGTCAGTGGCCGACGGTGGCCGTGGGCATGCGTCCGATCGAGCTGACCGACACCGTCGCCTGGGGCGGCGGCGCAGCCGCATCTCCCGAGGTCGAGCAGCCGCAGGCGGCCGCGTTCGGGTTCATGAAGGTCAGCCCGCTCTTGGTGGGCGTGTCGGCGAAGTCCACCGTCACGCCATCGAGCATCAGCCGGCTTTCGGCGGGCAGATAGACCTTGACACCGTTGACCAGCAACTCGCTGTCACCGGCCGCGGGCGCCGCCTCGACCGTGAATTCGCTGTTGTAGCCCGAACATCCACCGGCCGAGACCGTCAGGCGGAAACCGCCCTGGGGATGCTCGGAAAACCGCACCATGCGGCGGATGAATTTTTCGGCGGCAGGCGTGACGGTGACGTTGGGTTGCAGCATGGTGTTTGTCTCGTTGTGGATTTGTGGCGAACGGGTGGATTGCCGTGTCAGACGGACTTGATGCAGTTGTCGACCGGGCACACGGCGATGCACTGCGGCGAATCGAACTGACCTTCGCACTCGGTGCACTTGGCCGGGTCGATGATGAAAGTGCCGCCCTTTTCGCGGATCGCGACATTGGGGCACTCGGGCTCGCAGGCCGAGCAGCCGGTGCACATCGAGGCAATGATCTTGAGGGCCATGGGGGTCTCCTTGGGACGTGGGCGGGTTGCGGAATGAAGGGGCTTCAGGCGGCCTGTTCGGCCGTGCCGGAATAGG
>JAURWR010000097.1 GCA_030654805.1 Burkholderiaceae bacterium | reverse complement strand
CAGGCCGATCACCTCGACCTCGCGCTTGCCGGTCTGCAGGACCTCTTGTCCTGGCCCGTGGCCCTGCACCTCGGCAGACGGCGAATACACCCTCATCAGCTCGAACGGAATGCGGAACTCGCTGCCGTCGGCAAAGCCGATCTCAAGCACGCGCGTTTGCTGATGCACCGTCACAGCAGTGGGTTGGGGGGTGTCGGCAGTGAGTCCGGCCATGGCGCAAGTACCTTCGAAGTGAACCGGGTCAGTGTAGCGAACGGGCCGGGCCGCCCGGAGATGGAAACGACCCCTGACAGCGCACCGCCAGCGCCTCGGCGACCCGCGCGTCCAGTTCGAGCAAACTGGTGCGTAGCAAGCCCTCGGGCGACGCGACCGCGCGCTGCCGAACGCCCCAGACGGGTTGCGGAAAGTGACTGTCCGCCTCGAACCGCGCGATCACATGCCAGTGCAGGTGCGGCACCACGTTGCCCAGCGCAGCCAGGTTGATCTTGGTCGGCTGCAATGCCGCGATCAGCACCTGCTCGACCGCGCAGACGATGTCCATGCATTCGGAGCGATGCTCGGCAGACAGCGAGCTGAACTCCGCCACGTGCTCCGTCCACACCACGCGGTAGAACGCCGGAAACGACGCATCCTCGGCACGGATGACCCGCCAGCGCGGGCCCTCGAACACCGGGACGCCGCCAGCCGCCTCGCACAACGGACACCCCGTGTGCATCAGACCAGCACCCGCTCGATGCCACCCTGGTTCGCACGCTCCACGTACTGCGGCATCCAGTCGGGGCCCAGCAACTGGTTCGCCATCTCGACGACGATGTAGTCGGCTTCGAGCAGCCCGTTCTGCAGATCGCCGGTGTAGCGGCTCAACCCTTGCAGGCAGCTTGGGCACGAGGTCAGAACCTTCACTGCACCGGACTCGGCCACCGCTCCTGTCTTGCGCAACGCGGCCTCGTCCTTGCGCAACTCCTCTTCCTTGCGAAAGCGGATCTGCGTGCTGATGTCGGGCCGCGTCACACCCAGCGTGCCGCTTTCGCCGCAGCAGCGCTTGGCGTCGATGACGTTGGCTCCGAGCAGCGCCTTCACGGTCTTCATCGGCTCCTGCAGCTTCATCGGGCTGTGACAGGGGTCGTGGTACAGGTAGCCGCCCTGCCCCGGCAAGGTGATGTTCTTCTCCAGCAGGTACTCATGGATGTCGATGATCCGGCACCCGGGGAAGATCTTGTCGAACTGGTAGCCCTGCAACTGGTCGTAGCAGGTGCCGCAGCTCACCACCACCGTCTTGATGTCGAGGTAGTTCAGCGTGTTGGCGACGCGGTGGAACAGCACCCGGTTGTCGGTGATGATCTTGTCGGCCTTGTCGAACTGCCCGCTGCCGCGCTGCGGGTAGCCGCAGCACAGGTAGCCCGGCGGCAACACCGTCTGCACGCCGGCGTGCCACAGCATCGCCTGCGTCGCCAGGCCGACCTGCGAGAACAGCCGCTCGGAGCCGCAGCCGGGGAAATAGAACACCGCTTCCGTCTCGGACGTCGTCGTCTGCGGATTGCGGATGATCGGCACGTAATCCTTGTCCTCGATGTCGAGCAAGGCACGCGCGGTTTTCTTCGGCAAGCCGCCGGGCAGCTTCTTGTTGATGAAGTGGATGACCTGCTCCTTCAACGGCGCGGTGCCCACGGTGGCCGGAGGCAGCGCAGTCTGCTTGCGCGCCAACCGTTGCAGCAGATCGTTCGCCAGCCGCTGCGCCTTGAAGCCGACACCGACCATCGCACTGCGCATCAGGTTGATCGTCTGCGGGCTGGTCGCGTTCAGGAACGTCATCGCGACCGCGTTGCCCGGCCGGAAGCTCTTCTTGCCCATCTTGCGCAACAGGTTGCGCATGTTCATCGACACCTCGCCGAAGTCGATCTTGACCGGGCACGGGCTCAGGCACTTGTGGCACACGGTGCAGTGGTCGGCGACGTCCTCGAACTCCTCCCAGTGGCGCAGGCTGATGCCGCGACGCGTCTGCTCCTCATAGAGGAAGGCCTCGACCAGCAGCGACGTGGCCAGGATCTTGTTGCGCGGGCTGTACAGCAGGTTGGCGCGCGGCACGTGGGTGGCGCACACCGGCTTGCACTTGCCGCAGCGCATGCAGTCCTTGACGCTGTCGGCGATCGCGCCGATGTCGCTCTGCTGCATGATCAGCGACTCGTGGCCCATCAGCCCGAAGCTCGGCGTGTAGGCTTGGCTGAGGTCCGACGGCCGCACCTCGGACGCGGTACCGACGCCGGACACGCCGGACCGCCCCGCCCCGCCACGCAACAGCTTGCCCTTGTTGAATCGTCCCTCGGGATCAACGCGCTGCTTGTAGGCGGCGAAATCGGCCAGTTCGGCATCGGTCATGAATTCGAGCTTGGTGATGCCGATGCCGTGCTCGCCGGAGATCACGCCGTCGAGCCGCCGCGCCAGGTTCATGATGCGCGCGACCGCCTCGTGCGCCGTCTGCAACATGTCGTAGTCGTCGCTGTTGACGGGAATGTTGGTGTGCACATTGCCGTCGCCGGCGTGCATGTGCAGCGCGATCCAGACGCGGCTGTGCAGCACCTCCTTGTGGATCGCCTGGCAGGCGTCGACGATCGGCGACAGCGCCGCGCCGGCGAAGATCGCCTGCAGCGGCGCGCGCACCTGAACCTTCCACGATGCGCGCAGCGTGTGGTCTTGCAAGCTCGCAAAGTAGCTGCGCTCGCCGTCGCTGGTGTCCAGGTGCGTCATCCAGTGCTGCCACAGCGCCCGCACCTCGGCGATCAGGGCCAGCGCCTGCTGCACGCGGTCTTCGAGCAACTCGGCCGACGGGATGTCCATCGCATCGTCGCCCTTGCCCAGCGGCAACTGACCCTTGCGGAAAAACGCCTCCAGCGCGTCGAGCAGCGCCAGCTTGTTGCGCAGGCTCAGCTCGATGTTGATGCGCTCTATGCCTTCGGTGTACTCGCCCATGCGAGGCAGCGGGATCACCACATCCTCGTTCACCTTGAAGGCGTTGGTGTGCTTGCTGATCGCGGCTGTTCGTTTCCGATCCAGCCAGAACTTCTTGCGCGCCTCGGGGCTGACCGCGACAAAGCCTTCGCCAGCGCGGCTGTTGGCGATGCGGATCACCTCGCTGGTGGCGCGCGCGACCACGTCGGCATCGTCGCCGGCGATGTCGCCGAACAGCACCATCTTCGGCAGGCCCGACGCGTTGCCGCCGGCATGCGCGCGCTTGCTCTTGGTCGCGTAGCCGACGGCCTTCAGGTAGCGGTCGTCCAGGTGCTCCAGCCCGGCCAGCACCGCGCCACCGGCCTTCGCCTGCGCGAACAGGTAGTCCTTGATCTCGACGATGCTGGGCACCGCGTCCTTCGCATTGCCGAAGAATTCGAGGCACACCGTGCGGATGTGCGCCGGCATCTTGTGGACGATCCAGCGCGCGCTGGTGATCAGGCCGTCGCAGCCCTCTTTCTGAATGCCCGGCAGGCCGGCGAGGAACTTGTCGGTCACGTCCTTGCCGAGGCCTTCCTTGCGGAAGGTGCCGCCCGGAATGTCGAGCCGCTCGGTGCGTTCCAGCGTCTTGCCGCTGGCGTCGAAGTACTTCAGCTCGAAGCTGGCGACTTCGACATCGTGGATCTTGCCGAGGTTGTGGTTCAGCCGCGTGACCTCGAGCCACTTCGCCTCGGGCGTGACCATGCGCCACGACGCCAGGTTGTCGAGCGCGGTGCCCCACAACACGGCCTTCTTGCCGCCGGCGTTCATCGCGATGTTGCCGCCGATGCAGCTCGCTTCGGCCGAGGTCGGGTCGACCGCGAACACGAAACCACCGCGCTCGGCTGCATCAGCCACGCGCTGCGTCACGACACCGGCTTCGCTCCACACCGTCGCGACCGGTTGATCGACGCCGGGCAACTGGCGCATCTCGACCTCGCTCATCGCTTCGAGCTTCTCGGTGTTGATGACCGCACTGTTCCAGGTCAGCGGGATCGCACCACCGGTGTAGCCGGTGCCGCCGCCGCGCGGAATGATGGTCAGGCCGAGTTCGACGCAACCCTTGACCAGCGCCGCCATCTCGGCCTCGGTGTCGGGGGTCAGCACGACGAAGGGGTATTCGACGCGCCAGTCGGTCGCATCGGTGACGTGCGACACGCGCGACAAGGCATCGAACTTGACGTTGTCGGCGGCGGTGCAGCGGCGCAGGGACCGGGTGGCGCGGCGGCGCAGCGCGGCGACCTCGTCGAACTGATCGGCGAAACCCTGCACGGCCGATTTGGCGCAGGCCAGCAACTCGTTGACATCGCCGTGGTGCGCACCGTCGTCCGGTGCCGCCCGGTTCTCGATCTCCTTGAGGCGGTGGTGCAACGCCTCGATCAACAGCCGACGGCGCTTCGGGTTGTCGAGCAGGTCGTCCTGCAGGTAGGGGTTGCGCTGCACGACCCAGATGTCGCCCAGCACCTCGTACAGCATGCGCGCCGAGCGGCCGGTCTGGCGCTCGCTGCGCAGACGGCCCAGCAGTTCCCAGGCACGCGAGCCGAGCAGGCGCAGCACGATCTCGCGGTCGGAGAACGAGGTGTAGTTGTACGGAATCTCGCGCAGGCGAGGCGAGCCGGGCTCGACGTGGCTCGCGGACGCCAATTGAGTGAGGGTGGTGGGTGCGTTCATGAGATAGGCGTTGCACGCGGCCCGAGCCTCAGGGCACGGAGTCGACGCGGGCGCGTTGCACAGTGGACGATTGTCGTTGGTAGCCGAGGGAAAACCAGCGGGACTCCAGCTCAACCCGGCGCGCCAGGGGTCTATCGTTGATGAGCCACGCTTCACCCACCCTCCTTGCGCTTGCAACATCACCGGCCATGAGCACCGCCCCACCGCTTCACGCACCCTCGACACTGCAGCGCATCTGGCGATCCCGCCGATGGCTGGCCCATCGCGGTGCCGGCCGCCTGGCACCCGAGAACACGCTGGCAGCCTTTCGCACCGGCGCACGGCTGGGCTGCACGGCATTCGAATGCGACGTGAAGCTCAGCGCCGATGGCGTCGCCTTTCTGATGCACGACGCGACGCTGGAACGCACCACCGGCGAAACCGGTATCGCCGGCGACAGACCGTGGGCCGAACTCTCGAGGCTGGACGCCGGACGCTGGCACAGCGCGGCATTCACCGGCGAGCCGATTCCGACGCTGGCGACCATCGCGCGGTTCTGTATCGACACCGGGTCGCTGCTGAACATCGAGATCAAGCCGACGCCTGGTCGGGAAGTCGATACCGGTGAGCGAGTCGCCGCCGAGGCCGCCCGGCTGTGGCGCGAGCAGCCCAGTGCGCCGCTGCTGAGCTCGTTCTCTCCGGCTGCGCTCGCAGCGGCCAGGGAGTCCGCACCTGAGTTGCCGCGCGCCTTGCTGCTCGATGCCCTGGCGCCCGGCTGGTTCGAGCATGCACAGGTGCTGGGTTGCGCCGCCGTCGTGGCACATCACCCGTTGTTCGATGCGGCGATGGTCGAACGGCTGCACGCGACCTGCATGCTGGCGATGAGCTACACGGTCGACGACGCGGCCGTGGCCGAACGCCTGTTCGGCTGGGGTGTCGATGCCCTGATCACCGACGCGGTGGACCGCTTGCCTGCGCGGTCCGCAGCCGGGCCCTGAATCAACGCCCGATCAACTCCGGTAATCGGCGTTGATCTTCACGTAGTCGTAGCTGAGATCGCAGGTCCACACCGTGGTGCTGGCCGCACCTCGATGCAAGTTGACTCGCACCGTGATCTCGCTTTGCTTCATCACGCGCTGGCCGTCTTCCTCGCGGTAGGCCGGGTGGCGTCCGCCACGCTGGACCACGTGCACATCATCGAGGTGCAGGTCGATCAGCGTCTGGTCGAGATCGGTGATGCCGGCGTAGCCCACCGCCGCCAGGATGCGCCCCAGGTTCGGGTCGCTGGCGAAGAACGCGGTCTTGACCAGCGGCGAGTGCGCGATCGCATACGCCGCCAGCCGGCATTCGGCTTCGGTCGCGCCGCCGTCGATCCGCACGGTGATGAACTTCGTGGCGCCTTCGCCGTCACGCACGATGGCCTGGGCCAGCGTCGTCGACACCGCGATCACCGCGTCGCGCAGGATCGCGCCATCGCCGCTGTCGAGCTGCGTGATCGGCGCATGGCCGGCCTGTTGCGTCGCGATCAGCACGAAGGAATCGTTGGTCGAGGTGTCGCCATCGATCGTGATGCGGTTGAACGAGCGATCGGCGGCGTCGCGCACCAGCGTGTCCAGCAGCCCCGGCGCCAGCGCCGCGTCGGTGGCGACGAAACCGAGCATCGTCGCCATGTTGGGCCGGATCATCCCGGCGCCCTTGCTGACGCCGGTGACGGTGACCGTCTTGCCGCCGATCTGCACCTGGACCGACGCCGCCTTCGGCAGCGTGTCGGTGGTCATGATGGCTTCGGCGGCGGTGGCCCAATGGTCGGCGTCCAGATCGGCCAGCGCGGCCGGCAGACCGGCTTCGATGCGGTCGTTCGGCAGCGTTTCCATGATCACGCCGGTCGAGAACGGCAGCACCTGGTCTGGCTGCAGACCGAGCCGGGACGCCAATGCGACGCAGGTCGAGCGGGCGCGCGCCAGACCGTCTTCACCGGTGCCGGCGTTGGCGTTGCCGGTGTTGATCAGCAGCGCGCGGATGCCGGGCGCTGCGCCACGATCGATCGCCAGATGCTGCCGACACAACTGCACCGGCGCCGCGCAGAAGCGGTTGCTCGTGAACACGCCCGCCACCTGCGAGCCTTCGGCGAGCATGACGACCAGCACGTCGCGCCGGTTCGCCTTGCGCACGCCGGCCATCGCGGTGCCGAGCCGCACGCCCGGCACGGGCTTCAGGTCACGCGGATTCGGTGCTTGCAGGTTGACGGGCATCGATGACTCCTCAGGCAAGCTTGCCGTGGCAGAGCTTGAATTTCTTGCCGCTGCCGCAAGGGCAGGGATCGTTGCGCCCTGCACGGGCGTATTCGACAGGGACAGCGGCACGCTGACCCATGTCCGCCGCCACCTGCATCGCGGGGTCCATGTTGTCCTGCGCCGTGTCAGTCGACAGGCTGCCGTCTTCGTTCGGGTGGGTGTACGTGACGTTGGCGATGCGTTCGGCGCGCTGTTCGATCTCTTCGGCCGCCTGCGCCACTTCTTCGGCCGAGCGGATGCGCACCGCCATCAGCGTGCGCGTCACGTCCATCTTGATCACGTCGAGCAATTGACTGAACAGCTCGAAGGCCTCGCGCTTGTATTCCTGCTTGGGGTTCTTCTGCGCATAACCGCGCAGGTGGATGCCCTGACGCAGGTAGTCGAGGGCCGCCAGGTGCTCGCGCCAGTGCTGGTCGATCGACTGCAGGAAGATCATCCGGATGAAGGGCGTGAACTGGTCGACACCGACCATCTCGACCTTGGTGTCGAACAGCTGGTCGGCCGCCTTGGCGACGCGCTCCACGATGTCGTCATCGGTGATCGATGCGCTGGCCTCGACCTCGGCCTTCAGCGGCAGATCGAGCTGCCACTCGTCGCGCAGCACCTTCTCCAGGCCATCGAGATCCCACTGCTCTTCCAGGCTCGCAGCCGGCACATACGTGCGCACGACATCGGCCATCGTGCTGCGGCGCAGGCTGGCGATCTGCTCCATCAGGCTTTGCGCCTCGAGAATCTCGTTGCGCTGCTGATAGATGACCTTGCGCTGGTCGTTGGCGACGTCGTCGTACTCGAGCAGCTGCTTGCGCACGTCGAAGTTGCGCGCCTCGACCTTGCGCTGCGCACCTTCAATGCTGCGGGTGACGATGCCGGCTTCGATGGCTTCGCCATCGGGCATCTTCAGCCGTTCCATGATCGAGCGCACGCGGTCGCCGGCGAAGATGCGCATCAGCGAGTCGTCGAGCGACAAATAAAAGCGCGACGAGCCCGGATCGCCCTGGCGACCCGACCGGCCGCGCAGCTGGTTGTCGATGCGGCGCGACTCGTGGCGTTCGGTCGCGATGATGCGCAGGCCGCCCTCCGCCTTGACGCGGTCGTGCAGGCCCTGCCATTCATTGGTCAGTTGCAGCGCGCGGGCTTGCACTTCGGCCTCGGTCACCGCTTCATCGGCCTGAAGCGCCTTGACTTGGTTCTCGACGTTGCCCCCGAGCACGATGTCGGTGCCGCGACCCGCCATGTTGGTGGCGATGGTGATGACGCCAGGTCTTCCGGCCTGCGCCACGATCTCCGCCTCCTTCGCGTGCTGCTTGGCGTTGAGCACCTGATGCGGCAGATTTGCCTTTTGCAACAGGCCCGAGATGAGCTCGGAGTTTTCGATCGAGGTGGTGCCGACCAGCACCGGCTGGCCCCGCTCGTGGCATTCGCGGATGTCGGCGGTCACTGCCTCGAATTTCTCGCGGCTGCTCTTGTAGATCAGGTCGAGCTCGTCCTTGCGCACCGTCGGGCGGTTCGGCGGGATCACCACGGTCTCGAGGCCGTAGATCTCCTGGAATTCGTACGCCTCGGTGTCGGCGGTGCCGGTCATGCC
>JAURWR010000081.1 GCA_030654805.1 Burkholderiaceae bacterium | reverse complement strand
TCCAGGAAGTTGATCGAGGTGATCACGCCGCGGCCGGCGCAGCCAACCCCCGGCTCCGGGCCGCCGGACTCGACGCAACGGATGTCCTTGTAGCCCACCTTCATGACGTCCTCGAGCTCGAGGTCCTCCACCGAGCCGGCTTCAGCGGCCAGCGACAGGATGGTGTCCTGCGCCTTGGCGTGCAGGATCAGGCGGGTGGAGTCGGCCTTGGGGTCGCAGCCGACGATGAGGATCTTCTGACCCAGGTCGCTCAGTGCGGCCAGGGTGTTTTGCGAGGTGGTGGACTTGCCGATGCCACCCTTGCCATAGAAGGCGATTTGCCGAAGTTTTGCCATGTGAACAGCTCCAGTTGAAGTAAAGCGAGGTTGACGAGACTGAGAACGAGAGAAGGTGTTTCCAGGTCGGTCGTCGCGAATTCCTTGCCGCCTTCGGTGCCTGTATGGGTCTTCTAGGAAGGTGCCTCAGGGCCAGTCATGGGGTCCGCGCAGACCCTCCTTCGCAACCGCCGTGCCAGCGTGGTGGATGTCGTTCAAGTGCTTGTTTCTGCAGGGAAAACAGCGTTCTGGAGGCGCTGCGCCGACGCCGGTGTGGAATGTGTGGAATGCGACAAAGACCGGCGGCGTGGCGGCCTTGTCGTGTCGCTTAGACGCCCAAAGCACGGCCAAGACCCCTCCCTGGCGGGCGCCAAGCACGCTGCAACCGCTGGTTTGCGCTTGCCAGCCCCGCTTTGCAGGGTGGTACGGCGGTTGCTCTAGGGATGGCATGCAGCCGCCATCAACCCGCGCCCTGAACACGCCGAACCTCAACCCGCACTACCCGCGGCTGGGTGGCCACGACGCCGTCATGCGCCTGGTCGATGCCTTCTACCGGGCGATGGACCAGCGTGCCGATGCGCGGGTGATCCGCGCCATGCACGAGCCCGACCTCGCCGCCACCAAGGCCATGCTGGTGAAGTACCTCAGCGAGTGGCTGGGCGGGCCCAAGACCTACTCCGCCGAGCGTGGCGCGCCGATGCTGCGCCGGCGCCACCACGCCTTCGACATCGATGCCGCCGCGCGCGACGCCTGGATGGCCTGCATGCGCCAGGCGCTGGCCGAGACCTGCGCCGACGAAACCTTGTGTGCCGAGATCGACGCGGCCTTCTACAAGGTGGCTGATTTCATCCGCAACACCGACTCCACGCGAGACCCGCTTTCCGTTCAACCCACCAGGAGCGCTCCATGAGCACCTCGATTGCCGATACCGCCTTCGCCCGCCTCGATTCCGAGGGCCGCCTGCTCAACGCCGTGCTCAAGGCCGAGACCCACCAGCCCGGACGCTTCGGCTTCCGCGGCGACATCGCGCTGAAGTTCCAGGTCAAGCTGGCCGACGAGGCCCGTCCGCCCGAGACCTGCGCCGAGCAGGTGATCGCGGTGGCCAATGCCGGCGAGCCCTACCTGGCTTACGTCAGCGGCTTTCTGCTGTCGTTCGAATACCTCAGGCAGGTGGCCGAGGTCTTCGGCGACCTGCTGTCGCCGCAGGGCAAGTACTTCTTCTTCTGCGACAACATCGACCTGGCCTCGCGCTACCAGGTGGACTACGGCGGTGCCAGCTTCTACATCCTGCCGATCGACGAGGCCACGGTCTACAACGAGATGCTGGAGATGCTGTACCTCGAGAAGACCGTGCTGAAGAAGCTCGACACGGCCGCCAAGACCGACGCCATCGCCAACAAGGCGGCGGGCTTCAAGGCCAACTTCGAGAAGATCACGTTCGAACAGGGCCTGGAGCGCATGGGCCCGGTGCGCAATCCGTACGAAAACCGCCCGGTTTGAACGGTGCTGCCCGCTACGCGGCCCGGTCTGATGCATGGCCGACGATCATGACGCCCTGCCTGAGCAGCGCCCGTCCCTGGGCAGCTTGGCCTTCAATGCGCAGCCGCAGCCGCTGCACATTGCCGGCACGCAGGCGCTGCACCCGCAGCTGTTCGCGCGGTTGGCGCAGTGCGAATCGGCCGAGCAGGCCCGCGATACGTTCGCCCGCCATATGCAACTGAGCTTCGGTCCGCCGCCGGCCGCCGATGACGCGCCCGGTGCCGAGCCGCCGCGGTGGAAGAGCAGCTACCTGCGTCTGCTGCAGGGCTGGGGGCTGGACGCCAACGGTGCGGCCGGCGCGGCGCTCAAGCGCTGGGTCGAGAGCCGCTTCGGCCTGGCCTCGGCGTTCCACGGCGTCACGCTGGCTGCCTACCCGCCGCTCGAGCGCCATCGCTACCTCGAACAGCGCGCAGGCGGCCAGTTTCACAACCACAGCCTGTGGCAGCAGCTCGATCTGCTGTTCGAGTTCTGCCAATGGATGCTGGCGCGCTTCGCGCTGATGGGCCCCGGCCCCCATGTCACGCTGTGGCGGGGAAGCAACCGGCTCGAGGAGCAACTGGTCTCGGGCACGCTGCGCCAGCGCCACTGCGTGCTGCGCTTGAACAACCTGGTGTCGTTCAGCCGCAGCCGCGAGCAGGCCGGCTGCTTCGGTGACTGGGTGCTGCAGGCCGAGGTGCCGCTGGTCAAGCTGCTGCTGGTGCCGGGCCTGATCAACACCCGCTCGCTGGACGGTGAATCGGAAGTGCTGGCGCTGGGTGGCGACTACGCGGTGGAGGTGGGTTATGCCGGCTGAAACCGCCTCGATGCCGACGCTGCTGGATCGTGCGCTGGGCGCCTACCTGGGCCTGGCAATCGGCGACGCGCTGGGCGCCACCGTCGAGTTCATGACCCCGCGCGAGATCCGGCTGCAGCAT
The DNA here is from genome assembly GCA_030654805.1 of Burkholderiaceae bacterium. Classification (GTDB taxonomy): domain Bacteria; phylum Pseudomonadota; class Gammaproteobacteria; order Burkholderiales; family Burkholderiaceae_C; genus PBB1. Next base: position 2,070 of record JAURWR010000081.1, on the reverse strand, counting down.
GGCGTGCACCGCCAGATCATCGGCGGCGGCTGGCTCAAGCTCCAGGCTGGCGAGGTGACCGACGACACGACGATGAGCCTGGCGCTGGGCGACGCCCTGCTGCGCGGCGCCCGCGAGGGCCGGCCGCACGACACCACGCTGATCGCCGAGGCCTTCGTCACCTGGTGGCGCGGCAAGCCGGTCGATTGCGGCAACACCTGCCGGCGCGGCATCCTGCGCTACCTGCACGAGCACACGCTGGCCGGCCCGCTGAGCGACGGCGACGGCGGCAACGGCGCGCTGATGCGCAACTTGCCCGCCGCGCTGGCCACGCTGGGCGACGATGAGGCCTTCGAGCGGGTGTCGCTGGCGCAGGCCCACATCACCCACCACAACCCCAAGTCCGACGCCGCCGTGCTGGGCCTGGGCCATTTGCTGCGCGACCTGCTGGTTGGCGCCGGCCCGGCGCCGGCCCAGGCCCGCATCGGTGCGTTGATCGCCGACTGGCCGGTGTTCCGCTTCCAGCCTTACCGCGGCCGGGCCAGCGGCTACGTGGTCGACACCGTGCAGACGGTGCTGCACTGCTTCACCCAGCACGATGACTTCGAGGCGGCGGTGGTGGCCGCCGTCAACCAGGGTGACGACGCCGACACCACCGGCGCGCTGGTCGGCATGTTGGCCGGCGCGCGCTGCGGTGCCGCCGCGCTGCCGTCGGCCTGGCTGCACCGGCTGCAGCCCGCCGTGGTACGCGCGGTGCGCACGCAGGCCGCTGATCTGCTGGGTTTGAGCCACCAGCCTGCACCGGCCCGCGATGACTGACCTCTCCAGCACCCTGGTGCGTGCCCACCACCAACGTTGCCAGCACCACCTGCAGCGCTACGCCGCCGGCTACCGGCTGTTGCTGCAGGAAGCCGGGCTGCTGGGCCAGTCGCTGTACCTCGAGGCCGAGGCGGCCGGCCACCGCGGCACCGGCATCGGCTGCTTCTTCGGCGACGCGCTGCACGAACTGCTGGGCATCACCGGCAGCCGGCTGCAGACGCTCTACCACTTCACGTAGGGCAGCGCGATCGACGACGCCCGCATCACCAGCAAGCCGCCGTACCCGGCCAGCGAGCCCGGCGACAGCGCCTGAACGAGAGCCCCGACGACCATGGCCACCATCGCCTTCTACGAAAAGCCCGGCTGCGGCGGCAACGCCCGCCAACGCGCGCTGCTGCAGGCCGCCGGCCACCAGCTGCTGCGGCGCAACCTGCTCACCGTGCCCTGGACGGCCGATACCCTGCGGCCCTGGCTGGCCGGGCTGCCGGTGGCCGACTGGTTCAACCGCGCTGCGCCGCGCATCAAGGCCGGTGAGCTGGTGCCCGAGCGCCTGGACGCCGACGCCGCGCTGGCGCTGCTGCTGGCCGAGCCGCTGCTGATCCGCCGGCCGCTGATGCAGCGCGACGACGGCGCGCGGCTGGTCGGCTTTGACCTGGCCGAGGTGCAGGCCTTCGTCGGCCTGGCGACCGCCACCAGCGCCACCCCCCGCGCCGACCGCCAGCTCGAAGGCTGCGCGGCCGCCACCCGGCCGTGTCCGTCGACCGACCGCGCCTGAAAAATTCCCACGCCACCGGAGCCCCCCATGCCGATGTACGAATACCGCTGCAAGGCCTGCGAAGCCGAATTCGAGCTGCTGGTGCGCAGCAGCACCGTGCCGGCCTGCCCGCAGTGCGGCGCCGGCGACCTGGATCGCATCGTGTCGCGGCTGGCACCGGCCGGCAAGATCGAGGCGATCCGCATGTCGAACCGCCGCATGGCCGACCGCCAAGGCCATTTCAGCCACCTGAGCAGCGCCGAGCGAAGCAAGCTGCTGAAGTGAGCGGCTTCCCGACCCATCCGACCCCACCCACCTCTCAACAGGAACCCACCATGGACCTCGTCTACCAGGCCCGCATGCTGACCCAGGGCGGGCGCAGCGGCACGATCCAGACGGAAGACGGCAGCTGGAAGCAGAAGCTGGCCGTGCCCGCCAGCATGGGCGGCAAGGGCGACGGCCCCAACCCCGAGCAGCTGTTTGCCGGCGCGTTTGCCGCCTGTTTCGAACAATCGGTC
>JAURWR010000076.1 GCA_030654805.1 Burkholderiaceae bacterium | reverse complement strand
GCTCATCGTGCCCGGCAACATGACCGAAGTTTCCGCCCTGATCGCATCGGCCATGAAGATGATCGGCACCAGCAAGGCGTCTTGAGTTCCAGAACAGGGAACCCGGCCTGCTATACTGCGAGGCTGCGCGGAGAGGTGGATTAGTGGTTTAAGTCGCACGCCTGGAAAGCGTGTGTGGGCTAATCCCCACCGCGGGTTCGAATCCCGCCCTCCACTACAAGCATTGATGACGAACGGGCCCACGCGGCCCGTTTTGCTTTTCTACCCATCGCTTTACCTATTGCCGGCGGTGATGCGTACTTGGCCCCCTGCCCATGTGTATGGGCGCAATGCTGGCGACGCCCTTTGATGCGGTTCATATGGACGAGAGCCAGCACGATTAGGCATTCTCCCCATCGCCCTACCCTGACTGAACGGCCTCAAGTGGCTTTGTATAGCGGTAAGACCTCCCTTGGCTACTATGGCCAGGCCCGGCCTGTCCTGCAGGCCATTTGTGTACGCAAGTGAGCCAGCTCCAGTTCAGGAATTATTCAATTGCTAAATCCACCTCTCTACGAGAGTAATTCCGTCTTTGCCCTGCACAAGATGAAAGCTCTGCCGGTAGGGTGCCTTGATATCTGTGTGGACTGTATATTGAACTGAGCCTACAACTATGCCGTGTTGATCGATCACCGAGTACAGCTCGACTTCCTCTTGCTCCAGGTTTCCCTTCTTATATTTGCTGTCAAGGCGTAGCGTCTCGCCTTCCTCAAGCTTGAGCCTCTGCTTCCACATTCGTTCTTTTCCTTGGTGGTAAATACTGGCTTAGATGCGCGGCCCGGAATATTAGGCGTCCCCACTCCGTCGCGCTCGAAATTTTCGCCAAAGTGCCTTTAGGTCGACGCCCATGCCCCAGATAGTTGGCTTGAGCTGAAACACTTCAGGCTCCTGCTTAACGGACGGTATTTGTGCTGTTCGTTGTGCATCACGAATCTTCTGGCGTTCTTGCTCTTCTGCATAATCCGATAGCCACTGCTTCCCGGCGGGAGTGAGTCCTCCAGCAACCAGCACTCTGACTGCGTGGTTGTACGTTGCACGCAACATAGAACGCTGAATAGCCACCTCATAGACAAGGCCAAGCGCTTTTGCCTCTGACAGACTTTCTACAAGTGCTTGGAATTCGTCATATTTTTCGGCCGGGTAGTCAGAGGCTGCGGCATCCGTCAAACCATCAGCCACTAGCTTCAATGAGGCAACGAGGCGATTCATGCTTGCGAAAACTCGCTGACTACCATCGTAATCCATGCTGGACATCAGCGATCCATAACGTGCTGATCCATCCACTCCCACGCATCCTTTGGTAGCCACCCGGCATATGCTCGCACTACCTTAATTACCAATAAACTATCATTGCCATCAATATGCAGGCGGATTCGATTCGATAGCTGATCGGCTGTTTCGTTGGTGCTAACTAGCCAGGTCGAATCTAGGCGGTGCCAATAACCGGGTGATTTCTTCAGTTCCTCGTAAAGAGAATTGTAGTTTTGCCCGGCCTTATTGAGATCGTACGATACGCAGTAGACAGTCATGACTCCTCCTTTGAAGCAACTTTCACTATTCTCCCTCAGCAGGCCCCGGCAGCCTATGCAAAGAGCAAGTCGCTACAGAATAGCACAGCCTAGTTAAGTGGAAACCGAATAACGATGTGCCCTACCCCATTTTGGCCAGGCAGGCCTTGCGGCGGTCATGATCTTTGATTGCCTGACACCGATCCCGAGACTCTTTGGTCTTTGCAAGGCACTCATTTCGCTGATCAGCATCCTTGATGCGATAACAGTAGCCATGATTCTTCCAGGCCAGACCCAGACAGTACGCCCTTTCGTCCGCATCCTTGATCGAGTGGCACGCAGAGGCGTCCGCCATGGCCTCCCGCATCCAGAGCACGCCGACCATGCAAAGTGGTACGAGGAGACTAATTCACGCTATATAGGCAACCGCCCCTGCATTCATCGATGCCCAAAGGGTGTATTCCGACGCGATCATGCTAGCCTTGTGCGGCACGCCACTAGAGCGTCAGTTTTGGACGAAACCTCATGAAGCATCGGGTGCGCATTACGGAAAAGACCTATGAAGAAGATCAGCGCATTTTTATCAGACCTTGGCTTTCCACTGCGTAACACACGATGGTCGTGGGGTGCGCGGTCTGAACTTGGGGTGCTCCTTACTACTTGGGAGGACGATCTCGACGGGACCGGACGTTTCGTCCGAGTCCTTGGACCGCGAGCGCAAGGGCACTCAACACCAGGTCTGAATGAGCGGATGGATCAACTGCGCACGCTTTGGTCTGGTGGCCTCGCCGGGTATGCAGTCCTTGCCAAGGCGAGGGATACAAAGGCACGGCCCCGAGAAATTGAATCATATGACGGCGAGAATGTCCGTGCGATCGTTTCGCTCGTGGCGCAGCCTGACGGCTCGGTATGGGCGGAGCTTGGCGACGATGTGCCTGTCAGAAGGCTAAAGAAGCATGCCGTCAACCACCGGCTAATCCCTGGAGAGGGGGCGTTCCCTATTGCGAGGGCGTCCAGCAAGACGTTTGGAGCGAGCTCCGCCGCCTACATTGCGAAGCTGCCCGCCATGCGCCAGTGGTTGATCGACGTTGCCCGACGCGGCGGCACCGTCACCTACGCAGAGGCCCGTGCACCGTTTGGCTTGCGCTCTCTTGAGCACAGGCACGCGATGGATCGTATCGGGCACGAGTGTGTGGATGCGGGTGAACCTATCCTGACGGCGCTCATCGTCGATAAGAAAACAGGCCGGTGCTCTGAAGGCTTTACAAAGGAGTTTCGCCGCGACGATGTTGAGGAGCGGCAAGACTGCTACGTCTTCTGGCCACCGCTCAAAGCGAAGCCTGTCAAATCTACCGGGAGCCGTAAAGCTGCGCAGACTGCGCCCGGCAATAGTCTGCCAGACGAGTCATTGCAGGCGCGTGCGGCACGCTTTGCCAAAGCGGCTGTAAGACCTGATCAAGCTGCGTTCCGGCGGCGCGTTTTCATGGAGCACAAGGGCGCTTGCATTGTCACGGGCTGCTTAATTCCCGAAGCGCTCGACGCAGCCCACCGGGAAGGGCGCGACTGGCGTCTCGGACACAACAGCGCTGCTGATGGCTTACTTCTGCGAAAGGATATTCATGCACTTTACGACGCAAAGCTCATCAGCATTGAGCAAAGCGGGACTGTGATAACTCGCCGCGACGTTGAAGTGCATTACCGGGACTACCTGCGGAAGTCCTGAGACATCGCATCCTGAACCGCATATCTAGTTAAAGCTTCTACGAGAAGCCTTAGTACACATAAGATTTCCAGAGGCATTAGACTTCTTGCGGGCAAGGCTGGTATATAGAGTCATATCAATGACGCATTTAGCATCATTTCCCACCCTCTGCAAGCAAAAACTTGCACGGCATATCTCCAAATTTGTAGGAGAAGTTGGGTCGAAATGGAGCAAACTGGGCAAAGGATTTGAATGGCTTGAACTGCTTGAAGGCCTTGAACGGCTCAAACTGCGTGGTCTTCATTACCTCTTGTACGGCGCAGGAACCGTTCCCCTCGTGGTCCCACACAACCCCTTTTTCGAACCACCCAAGGTGCTTACCATTGAATCCATAGACGTGATAACCGCCGTCACTATCTCTTTCTAGGTAAGCGACGGGCTTGCCGCTCCAGAGATAGATCGTCAACTCGTCATTTACATCGATGTAAGCAACAGCATTACCCGAGTCGCTGAACAGCGTTATCTCGTCGTCGGCGTACGCCAGTGTTGAGGTGGCTGCCACGACAAAGATCAGGGTGAGCCTTAACGAAGAGCGCATTTATTGATCCCTAACGAGTTATTGGCTATTTATCCTATCAGGATCACCACCGCGCTATTGGAGATGATCAATGGCATTCTGCCTAGTGGCCTAAGATGTAACTTGGTTCCGGGTTGAGGCACTAAAGCCCATGTTGTCAAGGTAAAGGGGGAATTGGGCGACAAGTTCGGCGTGGCAGCGATTCACCAAAAACTCTACATCTTCGATCTTCTTTTGCACTGCGAGCAGGTTGATGGTCTGCACCGCCATCTTTGGGCGATCACAGCAGTGGATGCAGTCATGACGGCGTTGGAAGATCGTAATGAATTTCGATTCGAAGTGCGTGAGTGCCTTCTCCTTTTTTGCCGCCAAGTCTGCAGGGGCGGTAGCGGCGAGCTGCGCCGCGTTCATTCCAAAATGTCGGTGCTTCACCTGAGGGTCGCCAATCCAGCTCAGCACACGATCCCGGCTCAGCAGCCCTTGTTTGTTCGGAAAGAACTGATTGAACAGAGTCTTGATCTGGCCGAACGAGAGTACGTTCTCTTTCTCTACTAGTTCTCGCGCAGCCATGCGCCACTGCCAGCCTGGCATTGCTGTCGTCCGAAGGATTGTGGTAACGGGCATTCGCAGGTTGTTTAGGCGATCGGGCAACTGGACGGCAGGTTGCAAGGCTTTAGCTCTGAGAGCACGCGAGATCAGATCTCCATAAGCGTCGGCGAAATAGGCGTCGCAGGCTCCCACGGCGAACATCAAGGCTGAGCGCAAAATATCGTCACCACATGCCGGGACGGCCGCCGAATTGTTCATGAGTGCGCGAGCTCGCGCGATGTCTGTGTCAAAGTGGGCTTTCGCGGTTTGCAGAACAGGCATGATTTCCCTGGATGTTGTATCGGTCACTGCAGCTTATACGAAGAGGATTCCCCAAAACCGGCGTCAATATGAAGGGCCCGGGCTGCTCTACCGAAGCGTTGACTAATTTCGACTGAGAACCGAAACAAGAAGGCATAGCAAGTCCGAAGTTGAAGGCTCAGCAACAGATCAACCTGGCCTGTGCATTGCACAGCGTTGGGTCCTACCTACCTACCTACCGAATCAAGGCCAGACACGCCTTGCGACGATCATGCCCCTTGATGGCGTGGCAGCGATCCCGTGACCCTTTGGTTTTGGCGAGGCATTCGTTGCGCGAGTCGCCGTCCTTGATCCGGTAGCAGTAATCATGGTTCTGCCGGGCCTGCGCCAGACAGTAGGCCCTCTCGTCCGCATCCTTGATCGAGTGGCACACAGAGGCGTCCGCCATGGCCTCCCCCATCCAGGCCACAGCGACCATGCAAAGCGGCACGAGGAGGCTACCTCGCGCGATATCGCTGAGGGTCATGGCTCCATCAATCACAGATGCTGTGGAACATGGCCTTTTCTTCTCCGAAGGAGCAGATGGTCAAGCGCTGCCCGGCACGCAGCCACGCGAATCTGCACATGGCCAACCCAGTCCCGCCGCATGACTGCATTTCTGGGCGGCCCTGGCATCGAGTGTCGCCATCGTTGCACGCGTCAGCATTCTTGGAAATCACCGGCTGCCAGCCATCACGCAATAGTGTCTCTCGCACTTGTTCATAAGGCTGACCCTGAGTGAATCGCGGCACGGGGCGAACGTCAATTCGGGCTTGAGCGGAATCATTGACGACGGTCACTGGGGCGAGATTACCTCCACTCTGGTGGGAACCGGGCGAGGTCCTGAACGGAGCACGATCTTGTGTCGCCACAGGATTTCCAGATGCCCTCTGCCAATCCCCGGCGAAAGCCCGATACCTCTGCCCCTGGTACGTCACCCACATCCGATCGAGGTCATCGGCGCCCTCCCAGTAATTCACGTTTGCCCAGCGGATCTTTATGGGGCCTCCATGCGTCACCTCGATGCAATGTCCCTGGGCGATCTTGTTCATCGCTTCAGATTCGACCGCTGCCAAGGATCGCTGCGCATAGCCGTCGCTGACCAATATGCGACGCTGCTCCTCCGGTTGGTGGCGTAAACGTTCCAGCAGGGCTTCGTTGGTTGCATCCTTGGCGTTGAGGATTTCATCGAACACCTGCTCATCGCGGCATAGCAGGGCAGCCTTGTCCATTCCGGGGCGCAACTCCAACTCCACATCAGGCAGGAACAGTATCAACAGCGTCACAGGCAACACGGCCAGCAGACCCCAGGCAAATACCACGTTGATCTTGCCGGATCGGCCCGACCGCCAAGAGGTCGAGGACCATCCCAGAAACGCCCCCCATGGGGCCGACAGGTAGTTCTTCATTGGGGTGCTCCCTCAAGTTGTTTGTGTTGATCGGTTGTTGTTGGTACGGGGTTATCAGAGTCGAGACCGACGGTCATGGTCGCTGCTGCATGACCGAGGGCGTAGTCCGCCCAGTCCTGCATGAGCTGCTGCCGCTTGCCGAACAGGTCGCCACGCCGGTAGGCAGCCTCCACCTTGCTGCCCACTGCATGCGCCAGGGCCATCTCCGCCACCTCGTTCGGATGGTCCGTCTGCTCCGCACACCAGTCACGGAACGTGGAGCGGAACCCATGCGGCACCGCCGCCAGCTTCAAGCGACGCAAGACCGCTGTGAGCGTCATGTCCGAGAGTGTGCTGCCCAGCTCAGGGTCGCGGCTGTTGGGACTGGGGAACACATAGGCTTTGCCCGTGGTGCGACCAGCAGCCAGTGCGAGGGTCTGCATTTCCTGCAGCAAGGCCACGGCCGCATCCGACAGCGGCACGCGATGGGGCTTGCTGGCCTTCATGCGTTCGGCGGGAATCGTCCACATGCGCGCGACCAGATCAATCTCGTCCCAGGTCGCTCCCCGAACTTCTCCTGAACGAGCCGCCGTCATGATCACGAATTGCAGGGCCTTGGCCCCCATGCCATCCTGGGCCAGCAGTTGCTCCATGAAGGTGGGTAGCTGGGCATAGGGCAGCGCCTGGAAATGCGTGGTCTTGCTCACCTTGCCCGGTGCCGGCAACAGCTTGTCCAGCAGCCCCTTCCAGCGGGCGGGATTGGAGTCTGTTCGGTAGCCCCGGGCGATGGCCCAGTCGATGATGGATTCGATGCGGCTGCGCAGGCGGGTGGCGGTCTCGGTCTTGCTGGCCCAGATCGGTTCCAGAACCTTGAGCACCATCGGCAGCGACACATCCCGCACCGGCACCTTGCTCAGCACCGACGCAGCGTGCATGTCCAGCGAGCGCTGCCACTGCTGCGCGTGCTTGGCGTTCTTCCAGCCCTTCTCGTGCGCCGCGATGTAGCGCTTGGCAGCCTCCCCGAAGGTCATGCTGGCGTGGATTTCTGCGGCAAGGCGCGCCCTCGCCCGCCGCGCATCCTCAACCGGGTCGATGCCCTGGGCCAACTTCGTCCGAGCAGCACGGGCCGCCTCCCGGGCATCGGCTAGTGTGACGGACGGATAGGAACCGAGGCCAAAGTCCCGCCGCTTGCCCGCCACCTGATAGCGCAGCACCCAGCTGCGTGAGCCGTACATCGTGACGTTGAGGATCAGGCCGCGCACGCCGCCCACGTGGTTGGTGCCGCGGCGCCAAATGGTGGCCACCTGCGCAGCGCCCAGCTCTTTGCGGGGTTCCCGGGGCATCATGATTTAGCCTCCGGGAAGCTCCAACCTGGGGGCTCATAGATCAGCACTTGCCACTCGCACTCGGCGGCAGCAGCCAAAGCAGAGGCACCCCCATCCATGGCGATCAACTCACCCTCAACGTCGCGTGTGCCGCCCTTGGACAGCCATTCGTTCCAGACGCGCAAGCGCGAGATCATCCCGGTGCCGGGCTGGTAAAGGTAGGCGAACCTCAAAGGCTCGGGGGCCAGGGGCCCTCCCTGCTGGATGATGTCGGGCATGGCGATCAACTCCGTTTCGGTAGTGTTTGGTGCCAAAATTTTCATCAGAGGAAGACAGGCGCGCTGATGCGCCCGAATGACGGCCCGGGTGGCGATGCGAGACAAGGCAGAGGACGGGTTTTCTTGCCGGCGTTGGCAAGGACGCTATCCGGCAATGGGGAGCATGGAGGGGGCGCAATGGGTAGCACAACCCACCGTCGTCTCAGGCTGGCTCGTACGCCTCCAGCGTCCAGCTGTAGCTCAGGTGCACGGGGTGGCGAGGATGGCCGTTGGCGGTCAGGTCACCGAATCGGCGCCATTGGGGTGCGTACTTTGCCAACCGTTGGAACAGCTCGTCTCGCGCCCGGGTGAGATACGGGCGGTTCACCACGGACTCACCCCAGGCCGCCCATATGGTGGGCGTGGCATGTTGCGCGACGGCCTTTTCGATTTCGTCCAGATTGCGCTCGTAGGCCACGGGATCGGCCTTGGGCGGCATGTCCTGGGGTTTGGTGGCCCGCACCGGGTAGAGGTTGAGCATGACGAAGCCATCGAATCCGCATTGCCGGGCCACCTTCTCCACGCGGGTGACAGTGGGGTCCAGTTTTTCCTGGGTGGCGGTACTTGGATTGAGGCCGATGACCAGCAGCGGGCGGGCTCCGGAGCGTCCCAGGGTGTATCGCCATTGGTCGTCGCGGTCAGGGTGGTAAATGTCGTACATGGAGTCTTGCAGGTAGGCGTTTGGTGCGTCTGCCCACCCGCTCCGGCGTAGGCATCAGATTATTTTGTACCACATATGCGGGTGCGCAAAGTAAGCTGGCAACAGATAGTCCCTGCCCATGAGCCGGGACGAGGTATTGATCGCTGCGTTTGCCGATGAGCTTCGCTCCCGGCGAGCTGCATTGCGTCTGTCTCAGGAAGAACTCGCCCACCGGGCGGGCATCAATCGCACCTATGTCGCCAAATTGGAACTGGCAAGAAATCAACCCACCTTGACGGTCATGCTCCGCGTGGCGGAGGCACTGGAGACACCGCTCCCCGAGTTGATTGCCGGCGCCCTTGCTCGCCGGGGGTAGCTACCCACAAGCACTCAGCGGCCGGCCGTGTGCTCGCAGTGCTCCCATGGCGGCACGTCGCACCCGCAGTCCGACAGGACCATTGTGGCGGCCCGAGGGCTGGCTTTCGTGGGCATGAGTGCGGCTTTCGGCGCCGCTGCCTTCGGCGACTGTTGGGTCGCCTGGAACGCAGCCACCTCCGGCACCCAGCGAGCAAACCGGTTGAGGTCCGGGGGGTCCATCACATACCAAACCTTGCGATAGGGGTCCCACCGGGCTCCGGCGGCCTTCGCGGCATCTTTCTCAGCAAACGGGACCTTCAGGTCAACTCTCATTCGGACGCTCCGTGAATGGCTATGGTTGGCATTGCCCGTAGCCACTGTCCGGACAAGGCATCGCCACGTACTGCCGCCTGTAGTGTGGCTCAAGTGATCCCCAGGGGCGTAGCCACGTCACGGGGTAGGCATCCGGCGAACCCGGGGCACCACCAGACAGCCCCGGAGGGCTGCGCGGGCGCTCACCGACTACCCCGGTAGTGCACTGCTGCTTCGTAGGCCTCCTCGGACCAAGGAGATACCCGGGTGGGCCATCCGCTCGGGGCCAGGTGCCACACGGCCCTGAGGACGCTACCCGGGATGCGCTCGACGCCGAATCCAGGGCTCCTACGATCCACTCCGGCCTGTCCCCTATCCCCTGTCCCCTCTCCCCCTTTAGGGGAGGGGGCTGTGGGGATAGGGGACGAGGCGGAATCGGAGCACCCGGATCAGGCCGGCAGCCGCAAGGTCTCCCCGTCCCGTTCCAGCCGCCGTGAGTCGATCAGGAGCTCAAGCGCCTTCCGCACGTGTTCGGCCCGGTGCCTGCCCCTGTTGTCCTTGATCGCACCAGCGGCCACTAATCGAGCGTGGTCGTCCCTGAACGCATTCGAGACCACTGAGCGAGCATCGTCCATGCTGATCGTGGTCGCTGCAGGCTGTCCATCAGCGCCCCGCCCAGCCAGCAAGTGGTCGCGGATTGCAGCGAGCGCCCTGTTTGCCTTCTCCAGCGCCTTTGCGCCCCGGGGCGGGCGCACGAGAACTGGGGATGCCCCCTCTCCGTCCAGATGCCGCACAACGATGGATTCGAGGGGCTCCTGCTCGGGATCTGGCGTGAAGGTGACCGCATCGATCTTGAACTTCCCACCAACGTCCAGCTTGCCGTCCCTGCTCTTGTCCAAGCGCCAGTAGTGCGCCTTCTCTGAGCGGCCCACTTCGATGGACACATCCGGGTTCGCGTGCAACGCGTATGCGCCACGCGGTCCGCGCGTGGGATCGTTGCCGGTGTGGTGCACGAACAGTACCGCCGCCCCAGTCATCAGGGTCAGGCGCTGGAGATTGGCGATCACCCCGGCCATGCCAGTATTGCTGTTCTCATCCACCTTGCCGGCAATGGAAGCAGACAACGTGTCGATCACGATGAACTTTGCCCCGTGCCTGAGCGCAGTCGCCGCCAGCGCGTTCACATCATTCTCCAAGGCGACGTTACAAGGCTCAAGGACGTAGTGCACGCACTCCTGAGGGCTGATGCCCCGGTCATACTCCAGCGCCAGCACGCGTGCGCGCAAACCGATCTGCCCCTCACGAGCCACGTAGACCACGTTTGTCTGGGTGACGGCACGTTCCGCCCAGTTCGAGCCGCTGGCGATTGCTGCCACGAGGTTCAGCAGCAGCACAGTCTTGCCCGCCTGCGATTCTCCCCACAGCATGATGACCTCCCCGCCATGGAACATATCGCGTACCAGCCAGACTGGACGGGACATCTTGAGGAAGTCCCTAGAGGTACTGGTGGGCAGGCTGCGTACGTCCGCAGGTGGCGCCAGGGTGGGCTCGGGCAGCGAATGACGAACGGCTGGCTGCTGGCGCTCGGGCGAGGACAACGGTAAGTCGTTCGCCGCAGGAGAACGAAGTTCGGCCACGACAGTAGGGCTACTCGCGATGCCGGATATGCACCGGGTGTCGCCCCTGCCCTTCGAGTTCTCTGCTTTCCAGGCCTTCTGCTGCGCCACGAACTCATGGATGACTTTCGTCAGGGGGTCATCTGCCTCGGCAGTGACGCGGGTGGTGCTATGGGTGTGTGTCATTTGGGGTCTCGATAGATTGGTTTCGGCGGGGCGTGCGCAGGGCGACAGAAGGCAGTAGGGGATTGCCCTGCCCTCCTTCGGCAGTCCATAGATGGACCTAGGCGCCTTGCTGCAGGAAGATTGATGGGGGCCAAGCCCCATGCGAATCAGGTCAGCTCGCGCGCCCGTGAGAGGACGGCTTCTGGTGGGCCGGATGGCGTGTCTTCTTCCCAGCCCGCTTGGTCGGGGAACCTTCCTCGCGGTGAGTGCGGCCCGTCTGCCGCTCCAGGCGGCCCATCGAATCCACCCGATCCGTCAGGTCACGCACCATGGCGCCCACCTGTCCGAGTGCTTCCTTCTGCTGCATGAGACAGACTGTCAGCATCCCGAGGGTGAGATTGGTGCATTGATTGCGGTCGGCCATTGAGCCCACGCGCTCCGTGAGACTGTTCAGCCTGGCGTCCAGCTTCTCCAGCGCGTTGCTCTGCTTCATGAAACTGTCGGCGTCCTGATGCTGCTCGCTCACCGAATCCATACGTTCCGCGAGGCAGTTCAGCATGGCCTCCATGTCCTCCAGCGTTGCGTGCTGCTTCATGAGGCAGACAGACAGCAGAGACAGGGCGAATTGGTCTTGGTTGATCATGATTTGTTCCTTATGTGGTGCGCGGACCCCATTCGTCTAATTGGCAGCCACACGCGAGAAGTAATGAAATAAAGGGAGGTTCAGCGAGCGGCCAACGTGGTTGCGGCGTGCCCAAGCAGTGCACAGCGGCGTGAGCCGTGCGCGGTTTCCGGGGTGCTTGCCCCCTTAAATACGGCGCTGGGACTGTTACAAATTTCCCTGTTCAGCCAGTCGTGAGGGTTTGCGCCCGAGACCTCGCATGCCATCCGAAATGGCCCTGTTGAGGGCAAACTGAGCGTAAAACGAGACAAATATTTCGTCATATGGAAAATCCTAGGTCAGTGTGTGCTGAGACAGAAATTGCGCAGGCCACACTGCTAAAGCGCTCCAGCAGGCGCGCATAATGCTGTATGCACATCCAGTTATGTAACAAGACATTTCTGTCGTTACACATTCGAACGGCGCTAGCCGCAACCTGCCGCACTGGCTTGGCGGTGTCTTCAGGGGCTGAAATCTCCCCAGTGCGCTCGGGTGAGCGAGGGGTAGCGTGAGGGGTAGAGGAACCCGATTGGTCGCTATGTCGCCAAAGACATCACGCTAAGGAGGTGGTGGGGACCCTCGTTCTGCCATGCGCAGGTCAGAATGCATGGTCAACCTCCTGGGTCGGCACGGCCGCTTCAGGCTGAACTGAGTCACTCACGGTTAAAACTCTGAGTGGTCGGGGCAGTCGCCAACGGACAATCGTCGGGCAGCGGCTTGGATAACCACTGTGCAACCTACGAGCGAATAACGAGCTGGCTACCTTTACGTTGCAACTACGCGTGGACGCGTCGACTTGCGCGCCCTGATTCGCGACCTGCGCCGAACCGGCGCGCGGGGGATGCTGCCAACAGGCGTGCGTTTGTCCAAATCCAGCGTCATCTCTCTGGCCTGCGGCATGTTGTACTCCAGCATGCGCTCGAAGAGCACCGATCCGGCCGCACGCTCACCGTCGCCCATGTCTTGAAGTTGCAGCGCTATATCCAGCAACCATTCGGTGCTCAAATACCAAGATGTCGCGATGTTGCCCATCTGATCGCCAGCCGTGTCCAGAAGTGCGTGGACCACTTGACAGACCCGCTCCGGTTCGGACGCCACCAGTTTGACCAGCATTTCAGGCAAGCTCTCAGCTCGTCCGTTCTTCAACACGCGAGGAAAGGCCACCAGGGCATCCAGAAGCTCTCTCGTCTCGGCATCAGCAGCGAATCCATCATTAAGGAATATCGCGGACAACGCCGTCAGAACTCGTTCATCATTGCTGCGCAGGAGCCGAAGCAAGATGGGATGGACCACCGGCCTAGTCATTGGTTCATGCCACAAATTGGCCACGCCGTGTGCCACGCCCAGGGCCGCCATTGAAGTGGCGTCATTGCCGAGCTCTCCAACCAGCTCACGAGACCAGTCCTCCGCAGGGAAAAGCGCATGTCGCAAACAGGCCAGTTCCCCTGCCCCCTGCAGTCCCTCCCCACCCCGTTCAACAATGCCCATCAGCCATCGTCGTGCCGCAGTAGCCGGAGCCCAGCGAAACGCGTGCGCGACGAAGTGAGCCCAGCCTCGACCGCCAACGATAGATGGCACGCCCGCAACCAACTGATCGACAAGAGCCTCCACCCTTGAGCGGTCCGCCATCCTCAGATACGTCAGCTCGCGCTGAATCAACGCCTCCCACATGCGAGGCGATTCGGGGCGCGCGGTATGCCGCTCAAGGATGGAAAGCCAGCGATCAAGTCGAGGAGGCTCCGCGCTCAGACACGCCGACGTTAGAGCAGTCAACGTAGGGTAGTTCCCGTTCGGAAGCACACCCATCGACCCATGGCCCCACAGGATAGGCGAGGAATTTTCTTTTGCATCCGTCGCTATCTCAGTGGCGTCTTCAGCCGTACAAGGAACTAGCCAGCGCTCCATCCGATCCACCAGATCATCTGGGACAGGGGCCTCCTTGTTGGCAGCGTTCGCGATTGCATAAGCCGCGTCACGTCGAAAACCGGTGCCAACAAACCCTTTGTCTTCCAATTCGGCAACCAGCGAATAAAACGCCGGTGCTGTGAGGCCGGCCGGAATGAGTTCGCGGAGAGCACAGGAAACTGGAATCTCATTGCGCCCAGGATCAAGAGCCCGAATGATTCGGAGAACCTTGACCAGGTTGCTCTTGGCGAGTCCAGCCAATTCACGACCGGCTTGTATCGCGCCCCCTTTCATGCGATGTCGTGGATGATCCCACTCCGATTCATCCGTCAGCTCGTTGAACAGGTTCAGGATGTCCGCATCGGTCGCTAGATTCATTCCCTTTGCACTCACCGGGCTTCCGACACATTGGATACCGGAGAAGTACACGTCTTTATCCGCCAAGTCTGGAAACGCCCGCTCCTCCTCTAACATGTACCTATGCAAGTCCGGACTACGTCGACCGGTTGGCAGCGCTCGGAGCAGTCGTAGTCGATGCTGGCGGGCCCATTGAAGTCGTCGGAAGCGGGTGTCTGCATCATCCAGCTGCGCTGTGTCGTTGTAGTAACGCCAGTCGCGGAGCATCACTTCCAAGCGAGCATATGCCGGATCGTCTAGTTGCGGGCAGACGGCCTCAATTAACGCGATGCTCTCCTTGTGCACATCGGTGTATGGCCCGAGAACCAGCCGCCGAGGATCTCCAAGCAAGTATTCGAATACACGTTGAGGTGAATGCGAAACGGCGCGCACGAGACCGATGGCCAAGAACCTGTGCACTAGAAGCAGCTCGGATTGCGCATTGGCGGCCACGAATTCCAGAAAGCCTTCCGGATCGGCATCCGCCCAGCCCCGGATACCAAGCTGCACTGATCGCAATACGGGGCGCTCGTATCGAGCTTCCTCATCATCCAAGTCTTGAAACAGCAGCCCACCGTTTTGGCGATAACCGATCACGACGTTCGGGGCCTCTGAGGCACAAAGCTGCAATCCGTCCAGAAGGAGCGGCCACAAAGCACCTACAAAGGCTTTTGGAGCGGCCTCTGCAATCGCTTCCATGTCGTGGAACTGACGTGCCTCGAAAACTGACTGAATGCTCGTAGACACCTCGCCATGAGCCGTTTCATCATCCGCGGGCGCGGTGGCCAGGGGCGCCTTAGCGGAGTCGATTTGGCGCTTGATCCATGCCGCCACCAACCTGGGAGCCTCCTCAGGTTGAGCAGCACTAACCACACCAGCAACGTGTCCTATAGCCCACTCGGCAATCGGACTTCGCCCGGCAACTAGTACTAGGCTGTCTAACCAATGGCCGACCTGCGGCGCGACATCGCCGACACCCAGGGCCTGCCAGCTCAGGACATCTCGATCCTTATCGGGCAACCAATGCCGACTGACAAGATTGACAACCGCGTCCGCACTGAAGTGCAATGCCTGCCTGAGCATTGGCAAGAGCGTTTGGGCCTGTTCCGCTGGTAGGGCCATCAATCCAGGCAGATGGGTGGGCAGCAGAGCGGCAAACCAACCTGGGCTTCCAACGGCGGCCCCAATGAAGCGGGGGAGGAACCACTGATCCGTCATTGCTTGTTCCACGATCCTACGTTCTGCAGGCATCGGCGCGGTCTGCAACCCTAGGAACTCTATCAACAACATCTTCAAGTGCGGGCGCAGATCTGCCGCCCACAGCGTACCGATTTCAGTGCCGTACTCCTCAGGGCTCGCGCCTCGAAAGTAACCAAGTGCATGCCACAACTGGGGGCGAATACGTAGGCTGCCTTGCTGCACTCGTACCGCTTCGGTGAGGCTCCCGCTCTCTTCCAGGAAACTGCGCGCGCGCACGAACTCATATAGAGTTTGATGCCGGAACTCCACTCGTCCTGATCCTTTGTCAACCCGAAGCAGTCCAGCAGCCGCCAGCGCCTGAATATCCGCGTAATAGTCTTCGACTTGTGCGAGGGGCAGCCCCAGCACCTCCCGGTCCGCCATCAACTTGGCCAGATGGCGTAGAGTTGTACGACGCCTACCTGTGGGATCACTCAACACTTGGGTTTCCCATTGCTTCTCCAGCAACCCATGGAAGCTCCTCAAAACCTCAAGCTCAGTTGCGCCGCCAAG
The DNA here is from genome assembly GCA_030654805.1 of Burkholderiaceae bacterium. Lineage (GTDB taxonomy): Bacteria > Pseudomonadota > Gammaproteobacteria > Burkholderiales > Burkholderiaceae_C > PBB1. The sequence continues at coordinate 2,458 of JAURWR010000076.1, read as the reverse complement.
GAGTGAAAGGAAGACGTCCAGTGCGTGTGGAGACCGAAGAACTTGCTGTATGTCCTGGTTCCATATCTCGGCTTGAATACCCCTTGCCGCCAGGATTGGCTGCACGCTCGACCACTCGGGTAACTCCAACCGAATGACGGTCGCGTCCAGATTGCGGAGCGCGGGATCGTGCTTTTGCTCGAAAGTTCGGCATGAGATTACGGTGTGAACACCTTCTACATCTGAGAGGTCTTGCACTAAATTAAGTAAGACACGTAGGCGCGCGGATTGCTGGACGACTAGGTCAGCCAGGGCATCTACCTGATCAATGATCACCAGCACGGGCACGGTCTTAGCGAGCTCTCGCAGGACCGTGCTGGCGTTGGAGCCGAGGTTCAGATGCTTCGCAAGTGCTACGCGATCCAACACATCCGGCGGCAGTCGGTCAGCCTTAATAGCAAGGACACACCAACCTGCCGTCTGCCTTTCTTGAGCCAGCCGTACCAAGAGCGAAGACTTCCCGCATCCCGGGTCGCCTAACAAGAAATGGGTGCTCGACGACTCGGATACAACGCCTTCAGTCAGTAAGTCAAGTTCTGGGCGCTGAAGCCACGTGCCATCAGCCAACGTGCTCGGCCAGCTCAGCAACGGCGCCGAAGCGTTCCGCAGTGTTGTTGGGAGGTCGGTTGAGCTTGACCAAGGTGCCGGGCAGCTTCTATCGGTGGGAGGCTGGCCAGCAGGTCCGCCCGCCAGATCATTCAGGAACCCGACCAGCGCTTTGTGGATAAACGCCTGCCGAGACTTGGGCTTGGCAATCTCAATATGGTCGCCCTCAACGGCGGTCGGTATTACGCCAGCGATCCCTGGGTCGCTGCTGTACCTATCCACGATCAGTTGTCGTTTTCCAATCTCAATGGAAAGAATTCGGCGACCGACCAAAACCCCTTTCGATTCAAAGAAGACTCGCGCGCCGAAGTCGCGTTGCTTATGCAAGGCTCGAAACTGGTCATTCAGCAGCTTCAGCCAAGCATCATTGCAAACCATATTTGTGACTTGGGGGTTTGTCCTCAGCAGGAGGCGCAGCGTGTCCGCGAAGGTCGCCAGATTCGATCCTTGGTGCGGTGTGCCGACGAAGACGACACCTGCTATTCGCTCCAGCAATGCCAAGCGTTTCGGATCGCCGAGAGCCTGCGCTTGCGTCATGCCTGACTTGATTACCAAGCCACCGAGACTATGTCCAACCAAAACAATCCTGCTACCTTGCAAGTCTTGTTCGACCTGCAATGCTGCAAACAGCGCCTCGCCAAGATCGGCAAGGTGCATCGCCGCATCTGTCCAGCCTGAAAGCGCAGCGCCGTAACCTGCAACCCAAACATGGCATCCGGCCTCTTCCCCGATCCAGCCTGGCCAGAGGGTCGTATGGTCTTTTGGGTTGTGCATCCATGTACACCGCGCATCTCCACCTAGCCCATGCACGAAGATGACGTGTAGGGCGTCTGGAGCCGTTGCCTCATGAATACGACTTAGGGTTGCCATCGGACCTCCTGAATTGCTCTTTTAGTCAGCATTGTGGCTTGAATAGATGCTCGAACTGTGCCGAAGGCCTGGGCAAGTACCACGGCAGCCTGTCGCCGGGGCTCAACTTTCTCATGCCCTTCATCGACAAGGTGGCCTACAAGCACAGCCTGAAGGAGATTCCGCTCGACGTGCCCAGCCAGATCTGCATCACGCGCGACAACACGCAGTTGCAGGTCGACGGCATCCTGTACTTTCAGGTCACCGACCCGATGCGTGCGAGCTACGGCTCGTCCAACTACATCGTGGCCGTGACCCAGCTTGCCCAGACGTCGCTGCGCTCGGTGATCGGCAAACTCGAACTCGACAAGACCTTTGAAGAACGCGACATCATCAACGCTCAGATCGTCCAGGCCATCGACGAAGCCGCTCTGAACTGGGGTGTGAAAGTGCTGCGGTACGAAATCAAGGATCTGACGCCGCCCAAGGAGATCCTGCACGCCATGCAGGCCCAGATCACGGCCGAGCGCGAAAAGCGTGCGCTCATCGCCGCCTCGGAAGGCCGGCGCCAGGAGCAGATCAACATCGCCACCGGCGAGCGCGAAGCGTTTATCGCCCGCTCCGAAGGCGAAAAACAGGCCGCCATCAACCAGGCCCAGGGCGAGGCCGCGGCCATCACCGCCGTGGCCGATGCCACCGCCCAGGCCATCGAACGCATTGCTGTGGCCATTCAGCAACCGGGCGGCGAACAGGCCGTGCAGCTGAAGGTGGCCGAACGCGCGGTTGACGCCTACGGCAAGGTGGCCGCAGACGCCACCACCACGCTCATCGTGCCCGGCAACATGACCGAAGTTTCCGCCCTGATCGCATCGGCCATGAAGATGATCGGCACCAGCAAGGCGTCTTGAGTTCCAGAACAGGGAACCCGGCCTGCTATACTGCGAGGCTGCGCGGAGAGGTGGAT
>JAURWR010000063.1 GCA_030654805.1 Burkholderiaceae bacterium | reverse complement strand
CTTCGGCCTTGAGAGCATCCTGGCCACCCGCTTCTGGAGCGCCGTCAAAACCGGCACCAGCAAAGACATGCGCGATAACTGGGCCGTGGGCTACTCGCAGGCCTACACCGTGGGCGTGTGGGTGGGCAACGCCAGCGGCGCACCGATGTGGGACGTGAGCGGCACCGCGGGCGCCGCGCCCGTCTGGGCCGCAGTGATGAACTACCTGCACAGGACGCAACCGAGTCGCGCGCCGCAAGCCCCGGCGGGTGTGGTGCAAACGGCGGTGCAGTTTGGTGCCGGCGCCGTAGCGCCAACCGAGGCAGCTCGCACCGAGTGGTTTTTGCAGGGCACCCAGCAAAGCCACTTTGCTATTAATTCAATAGCTAATAGCGCAATGGATACGGGGGCTAGAGGCCTAAAACGTTCAAACCTTGCCACAGACCGGCCGCCGCGCATCACGGCCCCGGCCACCGGCACCATCATCGCGCTCGACCCCGACATTCCACCCAACCGGCAGCGCGTCAGCTTCATGGCAGAAGGCAGCGGCCTGCGCTGGCTGATGGACGGCAAGGCGTTTGCCACGGGCGCATCTGCGCAGTGGCTGCCCTGGCCTGGCCGGCATGTGGTGCAGATTGCCAGCGAACGCGGCGAGGTACTGGATGAGATTCGGCTGGAAGTCCGCGGGGCGGGGGTGAAGGTGTCGCAGGCGGGGGTGGTTGGCAAGCGTTGACCCGGTTTCAGCTTCCGTGATCGAGTCAGTATCAGCGGTAGGCAAGCACCGGCGCGGCGCGCGCCACGGTGTCCTGTGACAAGGCGGAGCCATCGGTCGGAACGAGAATGTGCGTGAACATGGTGCGTCCTTTCAGTAGTGGGCTGCTCAGTGACCGCCAGCGCCGGGCTCGATGGTGCGCGTGGGCTTGGGAGCGATCCAGATGATGGCGGCGGCGATGAAGAACATGACAGCGATGCCGGTCATGACCTGGTTGGTGGACAACATGCCGCTTTGCGAAATGATCATGTAGTCCACCACCTGGGTGGCCGCATCTGGCGGCGTGCCCGACTGGGTCAGCATGTTGTGCAAGCTGCCATCGCGGTCCGCCAGGCCCACCAGTTCGGCATGGTTGCGCGTGGTCTGGTTGGCCCACACGGTGGTCACCACCGAGGTGGCAAAGGCGCCCGACAGGGTGCGCAGAAAGTTCATCAGGCCGGCGGCCGAGTCCATTTCGCGCTCCTCCACACTGCCCAGGGCAATGCCTGTGGTCGGAATGAAGAAGAACGGCAGCGCAAAACCCATCACCGCCAGCGGGATCGCGATGTCCCAGAACGCCATGTCGCTGTTGGCGATGGTGCGCCACAGCGTCACCCCGCCCATCCAGAGCACGCCAAAAAACACCAGCACACGCGGGTCGCGCTTGCTCGACGCCACCAGCGGTGCAACCAGCAGCGCGGTAACGCCGGTCCAGGCAGTGGCCAGGCCCGCGTCGGTAGCGGTGTAGCCCATGAAACTTTGCAGCCACAGCGGTGTGAGCACGCTGACGCCGAAGAAGGCGGCATAGGCGACGCTGACCGTGATCACGCTGGCGTTGAAGCCTCGGTGGCGGAACACGCGCAGGTCCACCACCGGGTGCTTCTCGTGCAGCTCCCAGATCAGGAAGGCAGCAAAGCCCACCACCGCCACGACGCACAAAGCGATGATCTGGCTGGAGGCAAACCAGTCGAGGTTCTTGCCCTCGTCCAGCACCAGTTGCAGCGCGGCCACCCAGACGACGAGCAGGATCAGTCCGACCATGTCGAAGGGGTTGCGCACCGGCGCCTCCTGCAAGTGCTTGAGCAGCTTCCAGGCGCCCAGGCCAAAGCCGATGGCAATCGGTGCATTGATCAGGAACACCCAGTTCCAGGCGTAGTCATCCACCAGCCAGCCGCCCAGGATGGGGCCGACCACCGGCGCCACCAGCGTGGTCATCGACCAGATGCCGATGGCCGTGCCCGCCTGCTCCTTGGGGAAGATGCGCAGCATCAGCGTTTGTGACAGCGGCATCAGCGGGCCGCCACTCAGGCCCTGGAACACGCGCGCCACCACCAGCATGCCGATGGAGGTGGAGAGCCCGCACAGGATGGAAAAGATCCCGAACAGGATCATGGACACCACGAACACGCGCACCGAACCGAAGCGCGCGGCAAACCAGCCGGTCAGCGGCACCGTGATGGCCTCGCCGACGGCAAAGGAGGTGATGACCCAGGTGCCCTGGCTCGCGGCCGCACCGAGGCTGCCTGCGATGTTGGGGACCGCCACGTTGGCGATCGTCATGTTGAGAACCGCGATGAAGTTGGCGGAAGCCAGCATCAGGGCGGCGAGCAGGAGCATGGGGCCGCTGAGCGGCGCCACGGCGTCGTGGGCGGCTGGCGCGCCGGGCGCCGTCGTCGCTTGACTCATGGTGGCGGTCCTGCTCAGTTGGAGGTGTTGCGGGGGGTGTCAACTGCCGCAGTCGCGTGCCTGGCGTTGCTGCGGGTGTCGATCTCGGCGCTCATGGACAGCCCCACCTTCAAGGGGTTGGCCAGCAGTTCAGCCGGGTCGAGCCTGACGCGCACCGGCAGGCGCTGCACCACCTTGATCCAGTTGCCGGTGGCGTTCTGCGCGGGAATCGTCGAGAACGCCGAACCCGAGCCGCCCGAGAAGCCTTCAACAACGCCCTTGTAGGTCACGTTTTTGCCGTAGATATCGGCATGCAGCTTGACCGGTTGGCCCACGCGCACCTTCTCCAGCTGCACCTCCTTGAAGTTGGCGTCAACATACATCTCGCTGACAGGCACGATGGCCATCAGGGGCATGCCAGGCTGCACGCGCTGGCCCAGCTGCACCTGGCGCTTGGCCACCACACCGTCCAGCGGGGCACGGATCACGGTGCGCGCCAGGTCCACCTGGGCTTGATCCAGGCGGGCCCGGGCCGCGAGGACTTCCGGATTGGTTTCCACGGTGGTGTTGCTGATCAGTGCCGCGTTGGCTTCCTTGGCGGCGACGGCAGAACGAAGGTTGGCATTGCCCTGGGCCGCTGCCGCCTTGACTGCGGCAAAGTTGGCCTCGGTGCCGGCATAGGCGTTCTTGGCCTTGCTCAGCTCGTCACCCGACACCGAGCCGGACGCCAGCAGGGCTTCACGGCGGCTCAGGTCCAGCTTGGCGCGCTCGAAGTCGGCCTGTGCGCCCGTCAATTGCGCGGCAGCGCGCCGCTCATCGGCTTCGCGCGCCGTGATCTGGGCCGCCAGGCTGCTGTCATTGGCCACGTAACTTCTGACCCGCCGCTTCGCCTGATCCAGCTCGGCTTCGGCCTGGGCCGCTGCCAGCCGGGCATCCGTGGCGTCGATCACCATCAGCACATCACCCTTCTTGACAGCCTGGGTGTCCCGGACCTTCACTTCGGCGATGATGCCGCCGATTGATGGGGTAATCTGGGCAACTTCGACGGCTGCATAGGCGTTGTCGGTCGAGACGTAGTTCGACGCGTAAAGCGTCCAGTAAGCAGTGGCCGCCACGGCGGTCAGAGCGACCACGCCGCCAAGGGCCAGCAGGCGCTTGTTGCGGCGTTGCTTGAGGGTTGCGTCGGCTGCGGTATTGTCTTGAGTCATGAAAAATTCCTTGAGCGATTGAGGTTGGACGCTTGACTGATGAGTTAGCGCTGGGCGAGCTGGAAGCCGCCACCCAGGGCGCGCTTGAGACCGATGTCCAGCACGAAAGAAAGAGAGCGCAGGTTGGTCTGTGCGCTCAGGCTGCCCAGCAGCCCGTCTTCAGCCGACAGCACTTCAAGGTAGGTTGCCAGACCACCGTCGTAGCGGTTGCGGGCCACGCGGTGCGCCTCGCTGGCCGCCTCCACGGCCTCCTGCGCCTTGAGCAACCGTTGTCCCAGAGCCTTCTGGCTCACCGCGTTGTCGGCCACTTCCTGCAGGGCACGGGCCACGGTGCCGTTGTAATTGGCCACCGCCCCGGCATAGCCAGCCTGCGCACCCCGCAACTCTCCTTGCAGGCGACCGCCACTGAAGATGGGCAGCGAGATGGCTGGCCCCATGCTGCCGATGCCGGAGCCGCCGCTGGTCAGCATGTCCAGGCCGAGCGCCTGGACGCCAACAAAAGCGGACAGGTTGACGTTGGGGTAGAACTCCGCCTTCTTCTGCTCGATCCGGCTGCCCTGGGCTTCGGCCTGGAGACGTGCGGCCACGATGTCGGGGCGGCGCCCCAGCAGGTTGACGGCCAACCCGGAGGGCAGCCCAAAGCTGCGGTCCAGCTTCAGGGTGGGGGCGGCAATCGACAAGCCCCGATCAGGGCCCGCGCCCAGCAGGGCGGCCAGGCGGTTGCGCTGCAGCGCGATCTGTTCTTCCAGTGCCAGCAAGGCGCCTTCGGCCACGGCGCGCCGGGCATCGGCATCGCGCATGCTGCCGCGTGTTTCCATCCCGTTCTCAAACCGCTGAGCAAACAAAGTCGCGGTCTTTTGGCGAATCTCGACTGCCTTCACCGCCGTATCGCGGTTGGCGTAAAGCCGGCTCAGTTCCGCATAGTTCACGGCGATGCCAGAGGCCAGCATCAGGCGGGTCTGGGCCAACTCGGCGCGCCCGGCTTCCAGCTCGGACGTCGCAGCGGCCAGCGCCGCGCGGTTCTTGCCCCAGAAATCCAGCTCCCAGCGGAAGTCCAGGCTGACACGACCGTAGTCGTTCCAGCCAGACGGTGTCATGGCCCGTGGCGTCAGGAAGTTGTAGCTCAGCTTGTCCTCGGTGATCGCGGCGTTGGCGCTGACCTGCGGCTTCAGGGCCGAGCCCGCGAGTTGCGTCATCGCATCGGCCCGCTGCAGCCGCGCGGTGGCCGCGGCCAGGTCCGGCGAGCCGACCATGGCTTCCTCGATGAGCGCAGTCAACTGGGGGTCACCGTAAGTGGCCCACCATTGATCGACAGGCCAATCGGCAGCCGGGGCCTGCAGCGAATCGCTCGCCTGGAACGCGTGGCCCTGCTTGAGTTGGGGCGCGTCGCCCAGATCGGGAAGCTGGGCGCACCCGACAACGAACCAGGCGGTGCACAAAGCCGAGAGGGGCAAACTCAGCCGGTACAAGGCTGGCGAAAACAGCGAACTGCGTTGAAGCATCAAGACTCCGTTAAATGAACTGATCGGTTCAGTTTAGCTTTATTTTTCGAACTTTCCAAGCTAAACTGAACGAACTGGTTCAAATAAAGAGGTTGACGTGCGGACAAAAAGCGAGACAAGAAGACAGGCCATCCTGGAGGCCGCCGCCCAGATGTTTCAGGAAACGGGCTTTGAGCGGACCACCATGGCCGCTATCAGCGAGCGCCTGGGCTACTCCAAGGCCACCCTCTACAGCTATTTTTCTTCCAAGGAAGAGCTGTTCTCTGCGGTGGTCTTTGACGCCACCGCGGCCGAGTTCCAGGCCAGTCATGACGCGCTGGACCCGACCATGGAGGACATCGCTCAGGCGCTGGCGAGTTATGGACAGCGTTTTCTCACGCTGATCTACTCCCCGCAAGTGCAGGCGGTGCGCCGTCTGATGGTCTCCGAGGCGAGCCGGTCAGATCTGGGGAAGAAGTGCTACGAGCTGGGCCCGGTTCGCAGCGAGGCAGAGATTGCCGAGTTTCTGCAGGCCGCCATGAACGCGGGGAAATTGCGGCAATCGGACGCCAGGATCGCCGCCCTTCATCTCAGAGGGCTGCTGGAATCGGAGTGGTTTGAACGTTTCCTGTTTCAAGTCCTGAAGGACATCACCCCAGAAGAAATCAACGCGACGGTCGGTCGCGCTGTTGCAGCCTTCATGGCCGCTTACGGACCATCAGGCGCCTAGCTGGGTTTCCAGCGCAAGTGCAGCCGAACAGAGTCAACCGGGGGACTTTTATTTGGCATCCGACGCCGGTTTTGCCTGATCCTTCTGGCCCTCCTTGTAGGCCTTGGTGCGGGGGATCTTGGCGCCGATTTTCTCGCCTGTTCTGCTTACAGCAGCGGCCCCTTTCTTGACGCCCTTCTTGGTGGCATCCACGGCTTTGCCGCCTGCCTTGGCGGTGGCTTTGGCCGCTTTCTTCACGGTATTTTCGGCCCGTTCGACGGGGCCCGGGGCGGTTGCTGCGGAGCCCGCCGGGGCGGAGGTGTCGGCGGCGGCTTGCGCAAAGGCCGGCATGCCCCAACTCGCAGCGGCCAGGATAGCAATGGCGGATAGCGCACGGACGGTGAACACAGGTGACGTCATGAAAAACTCCTTGAGAAGTGAGGGCCTCCAGTATGACCGTGTTCGCAGTCATTTGGCCTTTGCGCGCCGTTCTACGCCCGGGTGTTGCAAGAGGAAACGGCTGCAGCACCAAATCATGGAAAATCGCAGCAGATCCGCATTCACTGAAAAGAGATACCCATGACCGAAGCCACTCAACTCCCCCCTCTGCCCGACCACCTGTCTATTGACCAGCGCAGCCCCTTCCACGTCGCCGCCGTGTTCGAACATGACGTTGGTATTCGACTCAATGACAAGGAGCGTCTGGATGTCGCGGAGTACTGCATCAGCGAAGGCTGGGTCAAGGTACCCGCAGGCAAGACGCTGGACCGCAAGGGCAACCCGCTGCTGATCAAGTTGAAGGGCAAGGTCGAGGCGTTTTACAAATAAGCATTTTCAGGTCGCCGTGCCCCGGCTTGACAAGACCCTCCATTCCTATGACATTTGTCAAGCGATTCATCATCAAATGGTTCAGGATTTCACTTGATCCAGTCCCTGACTCGTTTGAATAATGATGCTGCCGAGGTCTGCTTCGGCGTCGTGCGGTCTACATAAATAACCCTGGAAATCCATCATGCCTGCCAAATTCCTGCCCTCGCTGGTCGCGTGCATTGCGGCCTCTTTTCTCTTGTCGGGCTGCCAACTCCCCACGCAACAGACCGATAAACTGGCGCCGTTCGGCTCAGTGGCGCAAATCACTTCCATCTCGCCGGACACGACCCAGGTCCTTCGCGCTGGTCAGCAGGTCAGGCTGAGGGTCGATGTCAGTCATGTCCTGACCACAGAATCCGGCACCGTTACGCTCGTTGTTCTGGCCGCGGACAACTCCGGCCTGGGCCACGATTTCAAGGCGATCACAAAGGGCAGCGGCAAATCCACCCTTGAAGCCCAGTTCACGGTCCCCCGCACCACCGTCATTCGCGTGTTTACGCCGCTCGTTGTTCAGGGCGAGAAGTCAACATCCGTCGTGGACGGCAGGGAATTCGAGGTCGCAGCCAACTGAGCGGAATTGCCGCATTCCAATACCGCAAGACCCGGATCGCGATTGACCTGCTCTGCCGGGCACACAAAGGCGTCTGGATGGCACCGGCCTCAGCCCGCCAGTCCCACAAAAACATTCTGCACATCGTCATTCGCATCGATGGCCGCCAGAAAGGCTTCTACCTCTTCCAGATGCTCGGCGCTCAAGCTCGCCGGGTCGATCGGGTTCTTGGCCTTGTAGCCCAGCTTGGCCGACAAGACGTTGAAGCCGTGGGCAGGCAGCGCGCGACTCACCAGATCGAGGTCGGCAGGGTCGGTCAGGAACAGCGTGGTGCCGTCTTCCTCGCCCGGCTCAAGGTCCTGGGCGCCCGCTTCGATGGCGGCCACCTCGGCATCGGCGCCTGCGGCGGTCGGCTCGGCTTCGATCATGCCCACATGGTCGAAATCCCAGGCCACTGAGCCGGAAGTGCCCAATTGCCCCTTGCGGAACTACACGCGC
>JAURWR010000035.1 GCA_030654805.1 Burkholderiaceae bacterium | reverse complement strand
TGCTGATCAAGACCGTCAAGGGCTGGGGCATGGGCAGCGCCGGGGAGGGCAAGAACACCGCGCACCAGGCGAAGAAGCTCAGCGACGAGGACCTGAAGGTCTTCCGCGACCGCTTCAACATCCCGATCCCGGACAGCGAGCTCGCCAACATCCCGTTCTACAAGCCGGCCGACGACACGCCGGAGATGAAGTACCTGCACGAGCGCCGCGCCGCGCTTGGCGGCTACCTGCCGAAGCGCCGCGTCAAGGCCGACGAGCAGTTCACCGTGCCGTCGTTCGAGACCTTCAAGCCGGTGTTCGAAGCCACCGCCGAGGGTCGCGAGATCAGCACCACGCAGGCCTATGTGCGCTTCCTCGGCATCCTGTTGCGCGATCAGGCGCTCGGGCCGCGCGTCGTGCCCATCCTGGTCGATGAGGCGCGCACCTTCGGCATGGAAGGTCTGTTCCGCCAGATCGGCATCTACAACCCCGAGGGCCAGAAGTACACGCCGGTCGACAAGGACCAGGTGATGTACTACCGCGAGGACAAGGCCGGTCAGATCCTGCAGGAAGGCATCAACGAGGCCGGCGGCATGGCGAGCTGGATCGCCGCAGCGACCTCGTACAGCACCAACAACCGCATCATGGTGCCGTTCTTCGTCTACTACTCGATGTTCGGTTTCCAGCGCATCGGCGACCTGGCCTGGGCCGCCGGCGACATGCAGGCGCGCGGCTTCCTGCTGGGCGGCACGTCGGGCCGCACGACGCTGAACGGCGAGGGCCTGCAGCACGAGGACGGCCACAGCCACATCCTGGCCGGCACCATCCCCAACTGCATCAGCTACGACCCGACCTTCGCTCACGAGGTCGGCGTGATCCTGCACCACGGCCTGAAGCGCATGGTCGAGAAGCAGGACAACGTCTACTTCTACATCACGCTGCTCAACGAGAACTACCCGATGCCGGGCCTGAAGCCGGGCACCGAGGAGCAGATCATCCAGGGCATGTACCTGCTCGACGATGTTCCCGTCGGCACGAAGAACGATGCACCACGCGTCAACCTGCTGGGCAGCGGCACCATCCTGCGTGAGTCGCAGTTCGCGAAGGCCCTGCTCGAAGCGGAGTGGGGCGTCGCGGCCAAGGTCTGGAGCTGCCCGAGCTTCAACCAGCTGGCCCGCGACGGCCAGGATGCCGAGCGCTGGAACCTGCTGCACCCGACCGAAGCCCCGCGCGTGCCGTTCGTGACGAGGCAGCTCGATGCGCACCCCGGCCCGGTGATCGCGTCGACCGACTACATGAAGAACTACGCCGAGCAGATTCGCGCGTTCATTCCGACAGGCCGCGGCTACAAGGTGCTGGGCACCGACGGCTTCGGACGCAGCGACTTCCGTAGCAAGCTGCGCGCGCACTTCGAGATCAACCGCCACTACATCGTCGTCGCGGCCCTGAAGGCGCTGGCCGACGAGGGCAAGGTGCCCGTCGCGACGGTGACAGATGCGATCCGCAAGTACGCCATTCCTGTCGACAAGATCAACCCGCTGTACGCGTAACGGAGTCCGGACATGGCACTGGTGGAAGTGAAGGTCCCGGACATCGGCGACTTCGAAACGGTCGACGTCATCGAGTTGCTGGTGAAGCCCGGCGACACCGTCAAGGCAGAGCAGAGCCTGATCACCGTCGAGAGCGACAAGGCGTCGATGGAGATACCGTCATCGCACGCCGGCGTCGTCAAGGAGCTGAAGGTCAAGCTCGGTGACAAGGTCAGCGAAGGGTCGCTGGTGCTGCTGCTCGAAGCGGCAGACGCGGCATCGGTGGGCGCGGAACCGAAGCCAGTCTCGCCGGACGCCGCAGCTGCGCCTGAGCTGCCGGCAACGCCTGTCTCGGCGCCGCCCGAGGTGACAGCCGCACCCGCAGCCGCACCCGCACCAGCACCTCTGCCGGTCGCGGTGCCCGAGCCGATGGCATCGACTGCCGCGTTGCCCGCTCACGAACCGACATCGCCGAAGGGCACGCTGCCGCATGCGTCGCCGACGATCCGCAAGCTGGCGCGCGAGCTGGGTGTGCCGCTGGCCGAAGTGCAGGGCACCGGCCCCAAGAGTCGCATCACGCAGGAGGACGTGCAGGACTTCGTGCGGCGCGTGATGGCCGGCATCGCGACGACGCTAGCCGCTGCGGCGAAGGCGCCCGCCGCCAGTTCGGGGGCGGGCGGCGGCGCCTTTCCCGGCCTGCTGCCGTGGCCGCAGGTCGACTATGCGAAGTTCGGCCCGATCGAGCGTCGCGACCTGTCGCGCATCAAGAAGATCAGCGGTGCCAACCTGCACCGCAACTGGGTCGTGATACCGCATGTCACCAACCACGACGATGCGGACATCACCGAGCTCGAAGCCTTCCGTGTGCAGCTCAACAAGGAAAACGAGAAGGCCGGCATCAAGGTCACGATGCTTGCGTTCCTGATCAAGGCCTGCGTTGCGGCTCTGAAGAAGTTTCCCGATTTCAATGCGTCGCTCGATGGCGATCAACTGGTCGTGAAGCAGTACTTCCACATCGGATTCGCCGCTGACACGCCGAACGGTCTGATGGTTCCGGTGATCAAGGACGCCGACCAGAAGGGCATTCTCCAGATCTCAAAAGAGATGAGCGAACTGGCGCAGAAGGCGCGCGACGGCAAGCTGAGCCCGACCGAGATGAGCGGCGGCTGCTTCAGCATCAGCTCGCTCGGCGGCATCGGCGGGCGTTACTTCACGCCGATCATCAACGCACCTGAAGTCGCGATCCTCGGTGTGTGCAAGAGCGCGATCGAGCCTCGGTGGGATGGTCAGGTGTTTCAGCCGCGGCTGATGCTGCCGCTCAGCCTGAGCTGGGACCACCGCGTGATCGACGGCGCGTCGGCGGCCCGCTTCAATGCCTATCTGGGACAGATCCTCGGCGACTTCCGCCGGGTGCTGCTCTGAACGCCGTGGCAATGAAATTCCCGAACGCGAGAGATTGACCATGGCCTCCATCGACATCAGCGTGCCGGACATCGGCGACTTCAAGGACGTGGCGGTCATCGAACTGCTGGTGAAGCCGGGCGACACCGTCAAGGTCGAGCAGAGCCTGATCACCGTCGAGAGCGACAAGGCATCGATGGAGATCCCGTCGTCGCATGCCGGTGTGATCCAGGCGCTGAAGGTCCAGATCGGCGACACGGTGAACCAAGGCACGGTGATCCTGACGATGGAGGTGGCCGGTGAAGCGCCCGCGTCAGCGCCGCCTGCGCCGAGCGTCGCCGGTCCAGAATCTGCGGTGCACACGTCGAGCAGCACGGTCAGCTTCGGCGACGGCGAGGCCGGGCAGCGCCCGCCGGCCGGTGTTCCGTCAACGGCCGTTGGCAACGGTGTCGGAGCGCAGGGCAACGTGCCGCTGCCGACGGTCGCCTACGCCGGAGCCGCCGACCTCGAATGCGATCTGCTGGTGCTGGGGGCCGGGCCGGGCGGCTACTCGGCTGCCTTCCGCGCCGCCGACCTGGGATTGAAGGTGGTGCTGGTCGAGCGCTATCCGACGCTCGGTGGCGTCTGCCTGAACGTCGGCTGCATCCCGTCGAAGGCGTTGCTGCATGTGGCGGCGGTGATGGACGAGGTCTCGCACTTCGAAGCGCTCGGCATCAGTTACCCGAAGCCGGTGGTCGACCTGGCGAAGCTCAAGGCGCACAAGGAAAAGGTCGTCGGCAAGCTGACCGGCGGCCTGGCGGCGATGGCGAAGATGCGCAAGGTCACGGTGGTGCAGGGCTGCGGCGAGTTCGTCGACCCGTCCCACCTGAGCGTTGCGATGACCGACGGCAAGACACAGGTGCTGAAGTTCAAGCGCGCGATCATCGCGGCCGGTTCCGAGGCGGTGAAGCTGCCGTTCTTGCCGAAGGATGATCCACGCGTCGTGACCTCCACCGGCGCGCTCGAACTGCGCCAGAACCCGAAACGCATGCTGGTGATCGGCGGCGGGATCATCGGCCTGGAGATGGGCACGGTGTACTCGACGCTCGGAGCGCGGCTCGATGTGGTCGAGATGCAGGGCGGCCTGATGCAGGGCGCCGACCGCGATCTGGTCAAGGTGTGGCAGAAGATGAACGCCCCTCGTTTCGACAACATCCTGTTGAAGACCAAGACCGTCGGCGCCGAGGCGACGAAGGACGGCATCCTGGTGAAGTTCGAGGGCGAAGGAACGCTCAAGGAGCAGGTCTACGACCTGGTGCTGCAGGCCGTGGGCCGGGTTCCCAACGGCAAGCGCATCGGTGCCGAGAAAGCCGGCGTTGTCGTCAGCGATCGCGGCTTCATTCCCGTCGATATCCAGATGCGCACCAACGTGCCTCACATCTTTGCGATCGGCGACATCGTCGGCCAGCCGATGCTGGCGCACAAGGCGGTGCACGAGGCGCATGTGGCTGCTGAGGTGGCGGCCGGCGAGCAGCTCGATGATGCGCACCTGAGCAAGGCGGCCTTCGACGCCCGCGTGATCCCGAGCGTGGCCTACACCGACCCCGAGGTTGCGTGGGTCGGCCTGACCGAAGACGATGCCAAGGCGCAGGGCGTCAATGTCAAGAAGGGCCTGTTCCCATGGAGCGCCTCAGGCCGCGCGATCGCCAATGGCCGCGATGAAGGATTCACCAAGCTGCTGTTCAGCGAAGACACGCACGCGATCGTCGGCGGCGGCATCGTCGGCACGCACGCCGGCGACATGATCGGCGAGATCGCGCTGGCCATCGAGATGGGCGCCGATGCGGTCGACATCGGCAAGACCATCCACCCGCACCCGACGCTCGGCGAAACCATCGGTCTGGCCGCCGAGGCCTTCGAGGGCGCCTGCACCGACTTGCCGCCGGTACGACGTTGATTGGTCGCGGCTCTGGGCTGCGAATAGCCGTCTAAAGACGGGCTGCTTCGGCCCTATCGACCCGGGCAAAGAACGCCACAATGGGTGCCTACAGACGATGAACGCCATGACATCGATGCACGTTTCTTGGATCGGTTTCGAATGAGCGCCGCTTTTTCATATGGTGCGGCGTTCTCCCGCAACATTGGCTGGGTCACGAAGGACGAGCAACAAATCCTGCGGAGCAAGCGGATTGCCATCGCTGGTTTGGGTGGCGTGGGGGGCAGTCACCTGTTGACGCTTGCGCGGCTCGGTATTGGCGCTTTCAACATCGCTGACTTCGATCTATTCGATATCCCCAACTTCAATCGCCAAGTTGGTGCGACTGTCTCCAACAGCGGCAAACCGAAGGCCGACGTGTTGGCAGCGATGGCCCGAGACATCAATCCAGAACTGGACATCAAGGTGTTCCGGAAAGGGGTTGACCCATCCAATCTGGCTGACTTCTTGTCTGACGTCGACGTGTATGTCGACGGCTTGGACTTCTTCGCCTTTTCTGCTCGACAGGCCACTTTCGCTGCGTGCTCGAATCTCCGCATCCCGGCGATCACCGCGGCCCCGCTTGGCATGGGAACGGCACTGCTCAACTTCCTTCCCGGCAAGATGAGCTTCGAAGACTATTTTCTTTGGGCCGATCGGCCGGATGACGAGAAGGCGCTGCGTTTCTTGATCGGGCTGGCGCCAGCGGGCTTGCATCGTTCCTATCTCGTGGATCCTTCAACCGTCAACCTGTCCGAGCACCGCGGTCCGTCGAGCATCGCCGGATGCCAGTTGTGTGCAGGCGTCGCTGCCACAGAGACATTGAAGATTCTCTTATCTCGTGGCGATGTCATGGCTGCGCCCCATGGATTCCAGTTCGATGCCTATCGGAACAAGTTCGTGCGTACCTGGCGGCCGGGTGGCAACAGGCACCCGCTGCAGCGAATTGCGTTGAAGATCGGCATGCGGCAGCTGGAGAAGATAAAGGCTGGCACATGAGCGTCGATGGCGTCATGATGCAGATTCTCGATTTGTCCCGATGGGCACCCAGTGGAGACAACACGCAGCCCTGGCGTTTCGAGGTTCTTGATGAGAGCCATGTCGTCGTGCACGGCTTCGACACGCGCGATCATTGCGTCTACGATTTGAATGGCCGTCCCAGCCAGATTTCTATTGGAGCCCTGCTGGAGACCATGGCCATCGCATCCAGCGCCCACGGTCTGGCGATGCAGGCGACGCGCAGGTTGTCGGTGCCCGAAACCACGCCGACTTTCGATGTGCGATTCGAGGCGAACGTCAGTGTTCAAGTCGATCCATTGATTGCCAGCATCACGAAGCGCAGCGTACAGCGCAGGCCGATGAGTTCTCGCGCGTTGACCTCGGAGGAAAAACAGGCCCTCGAGGATTCAGTCGGTCCGGATTACAGCATTCAATGGTTCGAGTGCTTCCCAGAGCGATTTCGAACCGCTTGCCTGATGTTCAATAACGCCAAGTTGCGTTTGACGATGCCAGAGGCGTATCTCGTTCACCGCAGCGTCATTCAATGGGATGCGCGTTACAGCGAGGACCGTGTGCCGGATCAGGCGCTGGGAATCGATCCGCTGACAGCCCGCCTGATGCAGTGGGTGATGAAAAGTTGGAATCGGGTGGTGTTCTTCAACACGTTCTTGGCCGGAACGTGGGCGCCGCGGATTCAGATGGATTTCATTCCGTCTCTGGCTTGCGGCGCTCATTTCGTGCTCAAGGCCAACGGCATGCCAACGACAGTCGATGACTTCGTCACCGCAGGGCGAGCGGTGCAGAGGTTTTGGCTGACAGCCACTCACTTGAGGTTGGTTCAGCAGCCCGAGATGACGCCATTGATTTTCGCTTCCTACTCGCGCGAGGGCACACGCTTCACGAGCTCAACGAAGCTTCTGGCGGATGCAGTGAAGCTTGAACTCGCGACACGAGGCCTTTTGGGGGCAGGTCACGAGTGCGCCGTCTGGATGGGTCGTGTGGGAGCCGGCCCACCGTCTGCTTCGCGGTCGATCCGGCGCCCATTGAACCAGCTGATGCTGCATGGTGCGCCGCTGCCCGACCTTGAATCGTCCAGATAGAGCCACATGTCGATTCGTCGGCCCCTTCGGATCCTGTTCTTCGCGGAGGGCGTGACGCTGGCGCATGTCGCCAGGCCGATGTCGATCGCGCAACGATTGGATCCACAGCAGTTCGACAGCACGATCGCGTGTCATCCCCGCTATTCACGATTTCTGAGTGACAGTCTCTGGAAGAACGAGGCGCTGAATACCATCGAGAGCGCGCAGTTCCTTGATGCGCTGTCTCGCGGTCGCCCTGTCTACGATCTTCAAACGCTGCGGGATTACGTCCGCGAAGACCTTGCCCTCATAGACCGCATCCAACCTGATGTTGTGGTGGGTGACTTTCGCCTGTCGCTGTCCGTGAGCGCTCGTTTGGCACGTGTTCCCTATCTGACGGTGACAAACGCATATTGGAGTCCCTATTACGCGCACAGGAGCTTTCCACTGCCGGTGTTGCCGATGACCCGGGTGCTGCCAATCGCGGTTGCGAAGCTCATGTTCGACGCAGCTCAGCCCCTTGCATTTCCGATGCACTGCGGGCCCTTGAACCGGTTGCGGCGCGAGAACGGACTGCCGTCTCTCGGTTCGGATTTACGGCGCGTGTATACCGACGCGGATGTGACCCTGTACGCCGACGATCCAGAATTGTTTCCATTGATCGATGCCCCTGAGCACCACAGATTCCTGGGCCCCGTTCTGTGGGAGCCAACGATGCCTGTGCCGGCGTGCTGGGGCGACGTGCCTGACGATCGGCCCATGATTTACGTCACGCTGGGCACCTCAGGGCCGCCCGGGTTGCTCATGCAGGTACTTGATGCCTTGTCAGACCTTCGCGTAGCGGTCATGGCCTCTGCAGCCGGCACGGCAATTGCGCAGCATCGACGCGGCAACGCGTTTATCGAACCTTATCTGCCGGGTACTGCCACGGCAGCGCGTTCGGCGTGCGTGATTTGCAATGGGGGGAGCTTGACTTCCTATCAGGCGCTGATTTCGGGGGTGCCTGTGCTTGGTATTGCCAGCAACATGGATCAGTTCATGAACATGGAGGGCCTGGTTCGGGCCGGGGTCGGGAAGTGCCTGCGCGCTGATCGGATCTCAAAACGGGGCGTTGGCCGGGACGCGCTTTCTTTGGTGGAACAGCACGGTACAAGTGACCGTGCGCGTGAGTTGGCCACCAATCTAAGCCAGTCCGGTATGGGTCAAGCCTTCGAGAGGGCGGTCCTTGAAGTCGCAGGAATATCCGATTGACAGACCCGGACGCGCTCAACTATGAGCACAGGGTGACAAGGGGTCGTAAAATCGAAACGTCTGTTCAAGACGCTTCAGTTTTATACTACGGATTACACAAAAGAAAAGGGAATGCGGATCGCATTCCCTTTTTGATTCGACCCAGCGTTAATCGCTAGGCCGATTCATACATTCCAGGCTCAGACGTTTGAGCGGCGGGCTCTGGCGAACCCGATACCCAGCATCGCCAAACCAGCCAGTGCCAAAGTGCCTGGTTCTGGAACAGGGCGCGCAGTGAAGTCTTGGTTTGCATCGGCTTGGAAGACCAAGTCGCCTACGGCCAAAGGTGAAGTGCCTCCAGCATCACCGACCATGCTCGTTGGCGGAACAAAGCTTGTAACGGTCCCCCCAAGCTGGAGTGTCGAAGTTGCAGTTGTCCCCAGCAAGGATGGGTTGATAAGCGGACTGGTGAAAGTCACATCTCCTTGGATGGTCGCGCTTCCGCCGGTAATCACATTGAACCCGCCGCTGGCCTGAGCTGGGATGGTACCTTCGATGAGCAAGGTTCCATCAGTGTAGCCCGCACCAGTGGTTCGAACCGCATCAACCGAAGTGTCGTAAAAGACTTCGAAGCTTCCTGAAGTTGTTGCAAAGCTTGCTGATGTGCAAAAACCCGCGAAGGCCGTGCAGGTGCTGGTCTCGTTCAGGATCACGCGGATCGTGTATTCGAAATTACCGAGAATAATCCCGACGTTGGCAAGACCAAAACCTGCAATGCCACCGGTTGAATTTCGCAACTGAGCTGCCGTGGCGTAATACGTCAATTGGAAGCTATCGCCAACGGCATTGGAGGCATCGTAGCCCTGAACAACGGCGAGGCCATCCGCGGCCCAATCGAATCCACCCCAATTGGCGAAAGTGCCAGCCGAATTCGTGATCGTGGTTGCAAAGGCGCTGGCGGAGCCCAAGAGGGCGAAACCGACTGCTGCTGCTTGTAGCTTCTTGCGTAATGTGGACATCTGATTGCTCCTGCTGATTGGTCTGTGAAGTTGCCGGGCTGTCACACCCAGCTGCCGACAGCTTCTCTTAAGCAATGCATGTGCCAATTTAATATATCTATATAAATCAATGACTTGGATGATTTCAAATTCAAGCCTCATTGGGGCTGTAAATTTTTTCGACAGCGAAAATGCCCGGACATCAAGCCGAGGCGCTCTTCAGTCGCCTGGCCGGCACACCGCCCCAGACTTCTCCCGGACCGATGACCGTGCCCTTGGTCACGACTGCGCCGGCCGACACGATGGCCCCATTGCCAATCGTGACCCCGGACATGACGACTGCCGTTGCTCCGATGGTCACGTCGTTTGCGATCCGTACGGAGGCCAGTGCCAGGTGCGAGCCTTCTATTGCGTGCGCAAAGATAACTGCGTCGTGCCCGATGATGCAGTTGTCGCCCACAAACGTCAGAGGGGGGTCCAGAAGCACCCCAGCGCTGTAACTGTTTCTGCCGAGTTTTGCTCCGAGGGCAATGTAAATCAGCCGCATCAGCGGTACTGGCAGAAAATGCGTACGTATCAGCGTATTGAACAGGATCAAATAGAAGAGGATGTTGACTTGGGCGGAAAATTCGCCGCGCGACCCTGCAAGCAACTCGCCTTCCTTCAATGGGAGTACTGAAAGAAACAGACGATATATGAGGAATGCGACGGCGTAAGTCAGAACCAGCGACGCTACTACTATCGCTATCGCGCGAAACTCGCCCAGAGGGATCGACCCGACTCCGAACCAAGCTATCGGCAAAGCGAGCGCCAGTATGAAGCTCAACAAAAGCAGAAACGTCGCGATTTGGCTGAGACTTATGGGTCTCATTTGGAAAAATTTGATCCACTGTCAGCTAGGGTCATTTCCTGCCTTCTGACCATGTGCTTACTCCACCCCGGTGCGCCGCACCCAGGACCAAGCCTCCGGATGGTTCGAAAATGCATCGTCGACCGCTGTCTCGATGACGTCGTAAAGCGGTCTGATCATGGGGTGCAGTCCGGTAATCACCTTCCTTGAATTCAACATCGACGGAACCCGAGTCCCTCGGTGTTCTATCGCCGAGCCGACGGTCTGGATGTCAAACCCGATACGAGAGAAATGACTCGCAAGTCGTGGTTCGGTCAGTACGAAGACATGTTCGATGCCCGCGCGGCGCGCCATTGCCGCCGCGCCCAGATACAAGCTGACGGGTATGAATGGAAAACGGCTGTTGGGGCCGCGGGCGCCGAAATCCTGTTCAGTCACAGACGCTGCAACAGAACCTTCGCCCCGCCGCTGCCGGTAGCGGTCCAGCACGGCCAGTCTGGAGACCTCTCCCAGCGTGCGACGATCCATGCGGGCTGGATCGACCAAGCTGCGATCCAGCGTCGCAACGCAACTGTTTTCAAAGGGAAGAGGAAAACTTGGGTCTTCCGGCCGGGCGAGTATCAGTCGTGTGCATCCCACGGCCCCACCGTCGTCTCGGCGCTTGAGCAGGCAATGCAGCGAGTGACGGTCGTACGCGTCTGTTTCGCGGCTGTCAAGTCGAACAGGTTCCCATCCCAGATCTCGACAATAGACTTCGTGCCGGATCCGAAAAACCTGTTCAAGGCTCTCCGGATCAAGAGCGGGCGTCAATTCAAACAGTTGTTTGAACCACTCGCCTAGGTGACGTTTACCTGTGTCTGGTTCCAAAACTGCACCTCGAGTCCTATCGGCTGTCGACCGAGGAGCGCATCAACATCAGCTCGTACAGGGTCGGACACCAGTATCGTACTGCTGATGTCGCGCCGGCACGCTACAAGACGATCCTCGACCGCCGAGGCTTTCTAGGTTAAGTCCTGTGAAAGGTTAGCGAAGTAATCGGCCCGTTGCCGCAAATCGCGCTGAAGAAACTACCCTGCTTCATAACGCGAACTTATGAACTTCGGTGTCCTTCAGGGAGTTTCTTGAGAGAGACTTTTCATAAGGGAAGAAACCTCGGGATAGACCGTGGATTTCTCTCCCAATTTGGAGAGCGTTTTAAGTTCTTTCTTTGCTTCGACTTTATTGCCAGATTGAATATATATCCTAGCAAGATTCAATCTTAATTCAGCATTGGATGGTTGTATTTCAAGAGCTCTTGTCATTAACTGAATTGCTCGTGTTGTATCTCCCTTGTCGGCCAGAATAGTACCAAGGGTGTCCATAATATTCGGCTGGTTGGGTGCCAGATCATTGGCTTTTTCCGCATATGAAAGGGCATTTTCATTCTTCATTTTTCCCAACACCCACGCCAAGTTGTTGAGTACCAGTGCGTTGTCTGGTGCGGACTTCAATGCAGCTGAATAATTGGTTTCTGCGGATGGATAATCTTTTTCACGAATGGCCAAATCGCCCAGATGAGAGTGCATTGCAACATTGCCTGGATGATCCTTCAGCCATGTTTCTGAAAATGATTTTGACTCTGCCTTCTTGCCTGACATAAGAAGTGCCGAGTGTAACTTTATGGCTGCGACAGCCGCATTCGGATCTCGTTTCAGGGCGGATCGGTAAGCAGTTAAAGCTTCGTCCCAGTTATTTTCGGATAGAGCAATGTCACCTTCCATCAGGAATCCAAGGGACTGAGAAGGCCTTTGTCGTTGCACAGAATGCGCGACGTCCAAAGCCGATGAGTATTTTTGATTTCTCAAAAATACTACGATTAATCCTGATTGCGCATCTATCTCGTCAGGCTTGATGATCAGCGCCTTTCTCAGACTCTCCTCGGCAGCTGCGTAATTTTTTTCAACACTCTGTACTTCCGCCAATCGAATAAGGGGTTGCGGCGAATTTGGCTGCATCAGAATCAATTTTTGATATGAGGCTTTGGCCTGACTCAGATCCCCAGATAGCTGCTGAATCCGCCCCAGCGCACTCAACATTTCTGCGTTCTGTGGTAGCGCTTGCACGGCACTTTGGGCTGCTGCTAGTGCGCTCTTCAGATCGTTGCTCGCTAAGAGGACCTTCATTAGTTGCAGTCGCGGAGGCACCTCGCCTGGATTGGCTTCCACTGCTTTCTTGAGCACGTTGGTCACTTCGCTTTTGTTGGCGCCTTGAAGTTCCATCAAATTCGCCAATGCAAGCAACGCCTGTCCATTTTTGGGGTCGATTTCGAGCAACCGCTCGAAGCGCCTCTTGGCTTCGATCGGTTTTTTCTCAAACATGTCGAGTGCCGATAGGCTGACAGTCGAAGCGAAAAATGCAGGGTCTATCGCCAGAGCGCGCTCGAAGCTCTTTCGGGCCGCTAGCGTGTCCTTCATCGCCATTTGTATCCTGCCGCGAAGATTCGCTGCAAAAGGCTTTTCAGGCTGCTTGGCTTCTAGCCTGTTTACTGCAATCAGCGCTTGATCAAAGTCCTTGCGTCCCAGGAGCGCACTTATCAATGCCATGTCAGCAGTGGCACCCTTGTCGGTATCGGCGATATTCTTCAGCTCATTGAGTGCGTTGTCGCTTTGCCCGGTTCTTAACTGCGTTACCGCAAGTGCGGTGCGCGCAGATAAACTGGTCGGATCTACTTTCAGCGCCTTGGTGAAATACTCCTCGGCAGTCTTGGGGTCGCCGTTCTGCAGATGCACTTGGCCCGCCAGCGAGAAAAATCGAGGGTCAAGGCCATTCTTGCCCGTGATGGCTTTCAGTGCGGCCAGTGCTTTTCCAGGCTGGCCGGATCGAAGGTACGTCGTCACCAGGAGGTTCTGCGACATCGCATTCTGCGGATCAGCTTCAGTGGCTCGAACCAAATATATTTCAGCTTGCGCAAGAGAATTTGATTGAAATTCAATGGCTCCTGCCAATTGAAGAACTCGTGGATTGCTCGAAGCCAGGCGAACGAGTTCCTGCGCCAAGGGTCTCGCCGATTTGAAATCCTTTCTCTCGTATGCCAATAAGGCTTCTAGAAATTTTGTTTCGGGATTCTTCGAGGCAAAGGTTTTCAGTTTAATTAATAGCTTCGATGCTTCTTCGAATTCTTTTTTTTCAGCCAATGCTGTGATGACAGAGATATAGGCAGGTACATACGTAGGACTAAATTCGACAGATTTTCTGTAGGCAACGATCGCGTCATCAATTCTTTTGGATGCGAATTGAAGTATGTCACCCTTGAATTTCCAAGCTTCTGAATTCTTCGGATCTTTTTCAAGAATCTCATCCAGCGATTTCAACGCGCCAATGAAGTCGCGTGCTTCGGCGGTTTTTCGAGCCTTGAAAATCAGCGCTGGAACATAGTTGGGGTCGGCCGTCAAGGCAGACCGCAATGCTGTCTCGGACTCGTCGGTTTGGCCTAGGTTGGCATAGGCCTGTGAAAGCGAGGTCTGGAGGCTTGCTTGCGCGCCTGGTTTTTCGAGGCTTGTAGTACCGAATTCCTCTATCAGCTTTTTGCCTTGACCTAGCTTCACCAAGGCGCGTGCAAGTTCTGGCACCACAACGCTTTCAGGGTGAGTCACTTCAAGTGCCTTGCGGAACTCCACTTCAGCGCCTGCGGCATCGCCCTCCTGAAGCAGGATGGTGCCCATCAGGAACCGTGCTTCGCCAAGATCGGGCTCTTGCTGTAGCGCGTTCTTCAACTGGATAAGCGCAGACTTGCCGTCCTGCTTCTGAAGGTATTCCTTGGCCGACTTGACCTGATCTTCTGGTTTCTGGCTACCGCATGCGGTCGAGAGCAGCGAGACAACGAGCGCAGTCAGCAGGGTCTTTGTGTTCAGCATTTCGGTTTCGATTCAGTGTCTGTGGGTGACCACGCGGCAAAACGAAGGATCTTGGCACGAGGACCAGATTTGTTGATGATCTCTTGAAACTCCTGCGCGGTCAGCGGTGACCGCCGTACCAAGCGTCGTCGCCATGAATTCCGGCACGTTGTGTCCGTCAGTTTGTTCTGTGAAGCGAGGAATACCAGCGGTACAAATCTGGATCAACGCAAACTTGAGTGGCTCAATGAACTGGCGCCGTCTTGCGGAACCAGGCCTTGAACTCGGATGGTGGCGTCACAGCCGGATCGAACGGGTGCGACCGCTGCCCTCCCATCGCCGAGATGATGCGCCGCACATACGAACGGGTCTCGGCGTACGGCGGCACCCCGCCATACCGATCGACTGCTCCCTCGCCGGCGTTGTAGGCGGCGAGTACGAGCGGCAGATCGCCCTGGAAGTAAGCCAGCAGCCAGCGCAGGTAGGCCATGCCTCCTCGGATGTTCTGCACCGGGTCGGCAATGCGTTTGACCTTGAATCGCGCCGCGGTGTCGGGAATCAGTTGCATCAGGCCTTGCGCATTCCTTGGCGATACAGCCCACGGATCGAAGTTGGATTCAGTCGCCATCACGGCCAGCACCAGATGCGGAGAGAGCTGGTACTCCGGTGCGACCAGGGTCACAAACTTGACGATCTGTTCTGGCGCATTAGGCGGAAACGGTGGTGGTGGCGGCTGCACGGGCAGCCGTGACTGTCGCGATTTCGACGACGCTGTCTTTGCGGAAGGAGCCGGGTCGGATTCGGGTGGACGCAAGCAGTGCGGTATTTCGCCGCGAGGCGTGCCCATCGCGGCCAGCATGTTCTGCGCTTGCGTGATGCCCTGTTCGGCGGCGGCGGCGAACAGGTGCGCTGCCTGCGCATCGTCCCGCTCGATGCCGCGGGAGTGGGTCAGCATCCAGGCGAGGTTGTACTGGGCCTCGGGGTCACCGTAGCGTGCCGCGCGGCAATACAACTCCGCCGCGCGCAGCAGGTCGCGCGGTACGCCGTCACCGTACTCGAAGGCCAGCGCCTCCTGACGCCAGCGCAGCACCTGCGAGGGCACGATCGGCCCGACTTCCGGTGGCGGCGTCGATGGCCGCGGCAGCGATTCGAGCGTCAGGCTGGGAACCTGGGCGCCAGCGGTTGCGCACAGCAACGCGAGCAGCCACGCAGGGGTGGGCAGTCTTCGCGTGCTGATGTGATTCATTCGGGCCTACTCGATGTTTTGCACCTGTTCGCGCAGCTGTTCGATCAGCACCTTCATGTCGAGCGAGATGTTGGTGAGTTCGAGAGACGAGGCCTTGGACCCGAGCGTGTTGGCTTCTCTCAGCAGTTCCTGGATCAGGAAGTCCAATCGCTTGCCCACTTCGCCGCCTGCCTTGAGCATGCGAGCCATCTCGTCGAGGTGTGACCGCAGTCGCGCCAGTTCCTCGGCTACGTCGATACGAATCGCGAAGGCGGCCGCTTCGTTCAGTGCACGCTCTTGAAGCGCCTCGCGTGACACGGTCTGGGTTGCCCCGGCTTGCTCCAGTGCTTCCTGCCAGCGCTCGAGAAATTTCTTCTGCTGGCGCTCGACCGTTGCTGGTACCAGGGGCTCCGCTCGTGCGGCCAGATCGCGCAGTCGGTCGACGCGGTCCATCAGCACATCGACCAGCCGTTGGCCCTCACGGGTGCGGGCTTCACGCAGGCCGGCGATCGCCTGACGGGTAGCGTCCAGTGCGGCCTCGTCCAGACGCTCGGTCACCGAGCCCGCCTTGCACCAGTTCAGCACTTCGTTGACGGACAACTCCCGGGCGGTCGGCAACCAGCCACGGATCGTGCTCTGCACGTGCGACAGCCGGTTCAGCTGGTCGGGTTGCGGCTGCGGCCAGGCTGTCTCTGAGGTGGTCTGCGCATTCAGCCGCAACTCGACCTTGCCACGTCGGAACGCTGTCGTCAGCAGTTCGCGCAGCGAGGGTTCGAGCGATCGAAATTCGTCGGGCAGGCGCAGGTTCAGGTCGAGAAAACGGGCGTTGACCGACCGCAATTCGACGGTGACATTGGCCCTTGCCGCCGACGTGGATCGGGACACGGAGAGGTCAGAAATGGACGTGGAAGTCGGTGCTTCTGGAGCGCCTGCGGTGGCGCTCGCGTAGCCGGTCATGCTGTAGACTGGCATTTGATTTCACCCTGTGCAAACACCTGATTATGTCAAAGCTGAAGCCTGCTCCGTTGCCTTCAGGCACCGTGGTCGGCGGCTACCAGATCGTCAAAAAGCTGGCGGCTGGCGGGTTCGGCGTCGTGTACCTCGCGGAAGACGCGCAGCGGCACATGGTGGCGGTGAAGGAATACCTTCCCTCGTCGCTGGCTGAGCGTTCACAGGGTGAACTGACCCCACGAGTCAAGCCCGAAAAGCAGCCGCTGTACCGCCTCGGTCTCAAGAGCTTCTTCGAGGAAGGCCGGTCGCTCGCGCAGATCTCGCACCCGAGCGTGGTCTCGGTTCTGAACTTCTTCCGCGAGAACGAAACCGTCTACATGGTGATGAACTACCTGCAAGGCGAGACGCTGCAGGATTTCATCGTCACCGCTCGCGATCTGAAGCGCGACAAGGTGTTCCGCGAGTCGACCATCCGCTCGCTGTTCGACGAGATCCTGCGCGGCTTGCGCATCGTGCACCAGCACAAGATGCTGCATCTCGACATCAAGCCGGCCAACATCTTCATCACCAACGACAACCGGGCGGTGATGCTTGACTTCGGTGCTGCGCGCGAGGTGCTGAGCAAGGAAGGCAATTTCATCCGTCCGATGTACACGCCGGGTTTCGCTGCGCCCGAGATGTACCGGCGCGATGGCACGCTGGGTCCGTGGACCGACATCTATGCGATCGGCGCCTGCATCTACGCCTGCATGCAGGGCTACCCGCCGAATGATTCGCCCCAACGCATCGAGAAGGACCGGCTGGCGCTCAGCCTGTCGCGGTTGCGCAATGTGTATTCGGACAACCTGCTCGAGGTGACCGAGTGGTGCATGTCGCTCGACCCGCTGTCGCGGCCGCAAAGCGTGTTCGCTTTGCAGAAGGAACTGGCGCGCGAGACCGAACGGCGCTACACGAAGTTGAGCTTCGGCGAGCGTCTGAAACTGCAACTGGAAAACCTGACCACCGGCGCGAAAGCGTGAGCGTCCGGTGCTGCTTGTGCATGCCTGAGGTTTCCTGATGCGTTTTTCTATTTATCAAGTCAGCCGCAAGGGCGGTCGCGAGAAGAACGAAGACCGCATGGGGTATTCGTACACCCGCGATTCCGGCCTTTTCGCACTGGCAGACGGCATGGGTGGGCACCCCGAGGGTGAGGTCGCTTCGCAACTCGCGTTGCAGACGATGTCGGCGCTTTTTCAGCAGGCGTCCAAGCCGACGATTGCCGATCCCATGGCATTTCTGAATCAGGCGATCCTGGCCGGGCACCAGCAGCTGCTGCGCTACTCCGCGCAAAAGGCGCTGAGCGACACGCCCCGAACGACGGTGGTTGCCTGCGTGCTTCAGGGCGACTCGGTCTACTGGGCTCATTGTGGCGATTCGCGTCTGTACATGGTGCGCGGAGGCAAGCTGATCGCGCGCACACGCGACCATTCGTACTCCGAGCTTCAGGACGCGCTGCATTCGGTCGTGCCGATGCGCGAGCGCCTGAATCGCAACGTGCTGTTCACCTGCCTGGGCAGCCCGGGCAAGCCGGTGATCGACACCGCCGGCCCGTTCACGCTGCAAGGCGGCGATCGCCTGATGCTGTGCTCCGACGGCTTGTGGAGCACGGTGACCGACGAATCGATCACCGTGCAACTGGCCCGCCAATCGATTGCCGAAGCGGTGCCCGAACTGGTCGAGCAGGCGTTGCGCAACGGTGGTCCGAAATGCGACAACGTGTCGGTGATGGCCGTCGAGTGGGAAGGTTCTGAAGCCGAGCAGGGCGCCGCTGGCGTGTCGACCGAGGAACTCGGGGACGACGTGTTCGCTTCGACCATCCAGGCCAGCGTGCTCGGTCACGATGCGGCCGACGACCTCGACGATGCCGAGATCGAGCGCTCGATCAAGGAAATCAACGACGCCATCCGGCGCTCGTCCGAGAAGAAAAAAAACTGAAGGAGCCCAGAATGGGTTTTGAACGCACGCAAGGCCGGAGCGTCGATGCGCTGCGGCCGGTCCGCATCACGCGGCACTACACGAAGCACGCTGAAGGATCGGTGCTGGTCGAGTTCGGCGACACGAAGGTGCTATGCACTGCATCGGTCGAAGAGAAGGTGCCGCCGCACCAGCGCGGCTCGGGCCGGGGCTGGGTTACCGCCGAATACGGCATGCTGCCGCGTGCCACGCACACGCGCAGCGATCGCGAGGCGGCCAAGGGCAAGCAGAGCGGGCGCACGCAGGAAATCCAGCGGCTGATCGGCCGCTCGCTGCGCTGCGTTTTCGATTTGGCGCTGCTTGGAGAACGCACGATCTCGCTCGATTGCGATGTGATTCAGGCCGACGGTGGAACGCGCACTGCGGCCATCACCGGTGCGTTCGTCGCGGCGCACGACGCGGTGAGCGGGTTGATCACGCAGAGCAAGATCGGCGCATCGCCGATCAGCGATTTCGTCGCGGCGGTGTCGGTCGGCATCGTCGACGGCGTGCCGCTGCTCGACCTCGAATACACCGAGGACTCGGCCTGCGACACCGACATGAATGTCGTGATGACCGGCTCGGGTGGCTTTGTCGAGGTGCAGGGCACTGCCGAAGGCGCATCGTTTTCGCGCGACGAGATGAACAGCCTGCTGCAACTGGCCGACCGTGGCATCCGTGACCTGGTCGCCGCGCAGCGTCGAGCACTCGGGCTGTGAAGCGGTGATGCCGTGAGGCTGGTTCTTGCGTCCAACAACGCGGGCAAGCTCGCTGAATTGCAGGCGCTGTTCGAACCACTGGGGTTGTCCCTGGTGCGGCAGGGTGACCTAGGCATCGCCGAGGCCGATGAGCCCCACGTCACGTTCATCGAGAACGCGCTCGCGAAGGCCCGCCATGCGGCGCAGCATGCGCGGGGTGCCGCGATCGCCGACGATTCTGGCCTGTGTGTCGATGCGCTTGGCGGTGCGCCGGGCGTGCGCTCGGCGCGCTATGCCGAGGACTTCGGCCAGCCGAAGGGCGATGCGGCCAACAACCGTGTGCTGCTGGAGCAACTGGCTGACTCCCTCTCCCGCAGGGAGCGAGCAGGGGTGAGGTCAACGCAGGGCACCACTGGCGTCACGCAGCCCCTCCCTTGCCGGGCGCATTCCGGCTTGCAAGCCGGAATCGCTGCGCGGGCGAGCGGCATGCCGCTCGAAAGCCCCGCTGTGCCCTCAACCCTCGCCCCAGAGGGGCGAGGGAGCCCTCGCGCAGCGCGCTTCGTCTGTGCGCTGGTCGCGGTGCGTTCGGCCGATGACCCGCAACCGCTGGTCGCGGTGGGCCGCTGGGCCGGGGTGATCCTGCCCGCCGCGCGCGGTGACTCCGGCTTCGGCTACGACCCGCTGCTCTTCATTCCTGAGCTTCAGCGCTCTGTCGCCGAACTGAACCCGGCGGAGAAGAACGCGCGCAGCCACCGCGGCCTGGCCGCCCGCGAGATGCTGCGTCAGATGAGCGAGGTCTGGGGACTTGGCTGACATTCCGATCGTGCCCGCTGGCGCGGCAGAGGTCGCCTCGGCGGGTGTGGACGTCGAGCCGGCGCTGCTGCTTGCACGCTACCTGCGCCCCGGCACATTGAACCTCGCGGCGCTGCCGCCGCTGTCGCTCTACGTGCACCTGCCCTGGTGCCTGAAGAAGTGCCCTTACTGCGACTTCAACTCGCACGAAGTCATGACGTCCCCAAGACGCTTGCAGCGTCGTCCCCCGGGGGGAGCCCAGCCTGCTTGGGGCGGCCCGGCGCTGGCTGGGGGCTCGGCCGACGCCGAACTGCCCGAGGGACGCTACCTCGATGCGCTGCGCTGCGATCTCGAAGCCGCGCTGCCGTTCATCTGGGGTCGCCGCATTCACACGGTGTTCATCGGCGGCGGCACGCCGAGCCTGTTCACACCCGACAGCATCGGGCAACTGATCGCCGACATCCGCGCCCGGTTGCCGCTGGAGCCGGGCTGCGAGATCACACTGGAAGCCAACCCGGGTACTTTCGAGCGCGACCGCTTTCGTGCCTACCGTGCGGCTGGCGTCACGCGGCTGTCGGTCGGCGTGCAGAGCTTTGATGACGCCAAACTGGCGGCGCTCGGCCGTGTTCACGACGGCGCACAGGCGAGGGCGGCTCTGGCCGAGGCGAGCGAATCCTTCGACACCTACAACCTTGACCTCATGTATGCGCTGCCCGGCCAGACCCTGGCCGAGCTGGAAAGCGACCTCGCCACGGCGTTGTCTTTCAGGCCGCCGCACCTGTCCATCTACCACCTGACGATTGAGGCGAACACGCTGTTCGCCAAACACCCGCCGGCCGGCCCGCAGGCGCTGCCCGACGATGACAGTGCGTTCGACATGCTCGATGTCATCACGCAGCGCACCGAGGCAGCCGGGCTGTCTCGCTACGAGGTGTCGGCCTTCGCGCGAGCCGGGCACCGCTGCGCGCACAACCTGAACTATTGGCAGTTCGGCGATTACCTCGGTATCGGCGCGGGCGCGCACAGCAAGATCAGCTACCCGCACCGCGTGGTGCGTCAGGTGCGTTTTCGGGACCCGGCCAACTACATGGCTCAGGCTCTGGCCGGTCACGCGGTGGCGCAGGACGAAGAGGTACCGCGCAAGCAGTTGCCGTTCGAATTCATGCTCAACGGCCTGCGTCTGAAGGACGGCGTCGAGCTGGCGCGTTTTGCCGAACGAACCGGGCTGCCGCTGAGCTCAGTCGAGCGTCAGTTGACCGATGCGACGAGCCGGGGGTTGCTCGTGCGCGAGCCGAACTGGATCCAGCCGACGCCGCGTGGCTACGACTTCCTGAACGACTTGCAGGAGCTGTTTCTGCCCACCGAATGACGCGGCAGGCGAGGGCGGCGATCACACCCGGTTCATCGACATGCCTGATGTGCTGCGCAGCCGCTCGATGAGCTTCGGCGCGATCTGCGTGAGCGACAGCACTTCATGGGCGGCGCCGGCGGCGATCGCCTCGCGCGGCATGCCGAACACGACGCAGCTGGCCTCGTCCTGCACCAGGTTGTAGCTGCCGGCGTCGCGCATCTCGCGCATCGCCGAGGCGCCATCGGCACCCATGCCGGTCAGCATCAAGCCGAGCGCATTCGGTCCGACCACGCGGGCAGCCGACTTGAACAGCACCTCGACGGATGGCTTGTGCCGATTCACCGGCTCGCCGTCCTTCACACGGGCGATGTAGTTGGCTCCGCTGCGCTCGACGCTGAGGTGGAAGCCGCCCGGCGCGATGTAGGCGTGGCCCGGCAGGATGCGGTCGCCGTCACGCGCCTCGGCCACCCGGACCTTGCACAGCCCGTCGAGGCGGGCGGCGTAGCTCTTGGTGAAGCCGGGCGGCATGTGCTGCGTGATCACGATTGCCGGGCAATCGGCGGGCAGGTTCACCAGCACTTCCTTGGTGGCTTCGGTGCCGCCGGTACTCGCGCCGATGAAGATGATTTTTTCGGTCGACAGACGGCCGATCGAGCTGGGGGGCGTGCTCGGTCTTGGCGCCGCACCGGCCGGCGGTGGCGCTGCAGGGCGACGCAGGTGCGCCTTGGCAGCGATGCGCACCTTGTCGGTGATGTCGTGGGCCAGCAGCTTCAGGCCGTCGGCGACACCGATCTTGGGCTTGGCGACGAAGTCGATCGCACCCAGCTCCAGCGCACGCAGGGTGACGTCCGCACCGCGCTCGGTCAGTGTCGACACCATGACCACCGGCATCGGCCGCAGCCGCATCAGCTTGCCCAGGAAATCGATGCCGTCCATGCGTGGCATCTCGACGTCGAGCGTGATCACGTCCGGGTTCAACTCGCGGATCATCTCGCGTGCCACGAACGGATCAGCCGCCGCGCCGACGCATTGCATGTCGGGCTGCTGATTGATGATTTCCGTCAATAACCCACGCACCAGCGCCGAGTCGTCTACCACCACCACACGTGTTTTTGCCATGATTTTTCTGCCGTATTCAACAGGGATTCAAGTCGGAGTCAGAACAGATCCACCGAGCCGCCCGTGCTGGTCGACTTGACCGCACGTTCGACTGCCACCTTGTCCTGCGCCATCAATGCATCGGTGCTGGCCGGAGCCAGTCGCTTGACCATCGCCTTGCCACTGGCCGGCAGGAAGCACACCTTGCGCGGATAGATGTCGAGCACGTCCTTCGACACCACGGTGATGCGCTCGGTCTTCAGGTAGTCGAGCACGAAGGTCGTGTTGCGCTCGCCGACGTTCAGCGAGCTCATGCCGCTGATCACCGCGCCGCCCCCGAACACCTTGGCTTCCATGCCCGATCGTGAGGCACCGAGCTTGAGCATCTCGTTGATCAGCAATTCCATCGCGTACGAACCGTAGCGGCCCGAATCGCCGACCCCGTCGGGCAGCATGAAGTGGTTCATGCCACCGACTCTGGCATTGCGATCCCACAGGCACGCGGCGATGCATGAGCCCAGCGTGGTCATGATCAGCAGGTCTTCGTTGTCGACGTAGTACTCGCCGGGCAAAACCTTCACCGCGTTGCTCTTGAAATGAGCTTCGTAGAAGAAGAAGGACGCCTGGCCGGGCTTCGGTGTCTGCGCCCGCAGCTGTGCGAGTTTCGAACCCGCAGCGGGCTGACCGATGCCCGGACTTGAGCTGCCGCCCGCCAGGGGCGACGGTCGAAGCCTCGACAACGGTGAGGCGGAAAATGTGTTCTGGCCGATTGGCATGTTCATGGGCAGGGTTCTCAGACGCGCTCGTAGATCGTCTTGCCGCGCAGCCGGAACAGATGCCGCGCCTCGGTGAAATTCTCGGAATGGCCGACGTACAGCAGTCCGTTCGGCTTCATCGTCGCGTGGATCTTCTCGAGCACCTTGCGCTGCGTGGCGGCGTCGAAGTAGATCATCACGTTGCGGCAGAACACGATGTCGAACGTGTCGCCGAGCGACCAGCGCGCGTCCATCAGGTTCTGTACGCGGAATTCGATCATGCGGGCGAGCTCCGGCTTGATGCGGATGAAGCCCGCCTGTGCACCCTTGCCGCGCAGGAAGTGCAGGCGCAGCCGCTCGGGCGACAGCCCGCGTGAATCCAGCGGATACACACCGCTGCCGGCCTTGGCCAGGACGTTGGTGTCGATGTCGCTCGCGATCATCCGCGCGCCATGGTTGGCGCCGAGCGCCTCGTTCACCGTCATCGCGATGGAGTAAGGCTCCTCGCCGGTCGATGCGGCGCTGCACCAGATGCGCACGCTCCCGCTGGAGCGGGCACGCAGGTCGTCGACGAGCGCGGTGAAATGATGGTCCTCGCGGAAGAACGAGGTCAGGTTGGTCGTCAAGCAGTTGATGAACTCCTGCCACTCGGCATCGGCGGCGGGCCCGCTCGACTGTTCCAGCCACTGGAGATAGTCGGCGAACGAGGCGTGGCCGGTGTCACGCAGCCGCCGCGACACCCGGCTGTAGACCATCGCCTGCTTGCCGTCGCCCAGGCTGATTCCAGCGCGCTGGTAGATGAGTTGGCGCACCCGGTCGAAATCGTGCCGATCGAAAGGCAGGTCGCGTTCGGTGGGGTCAACGTAGGCGTCGGAACGGGTTTGAATTGAAACGGGCATCACGGCGGACATCGTCAAACTCTCCGGTCGGGCGGGGCGTCACGGGCCCGAAACCGGAGTCTCGAAGCCAGAGTGCATGCAGTCATTTCGGCAGATCGCCATCCAGCTTGAGTTGAAACCCAGACCGGAGCTTCCTGCCGATGGGCGGAACTGGATCGGTTTTGCGTGCCTGTCTCGGGAACGCCAGGATGGTTCGCACCGCTAGACTGCGGACATGTTTGACAGCTGTCTGCACTGACTTTCCATGCCCAACGTGGACCTTCCGGGGGACTTGCAACTTCAGACCGCCCTGCAGCTGTTGAAGCAGGCTGGTCGCGAAGTCAGTGTCGACGCTGCGCCGGGGTCGATGACATGGCTGCAGGCTGTGGTCGATGCGCTGTGCGAGCTGTCCAGTCGCGACGCGCTGACGGGTCTCGCCAACCGTCGCCAGTTCGAGGTGACCATCGTCCGCGAGATCGACCGCGTCGCCCGCGCGGGTGAACCGGCGCTGGTGTTGATGGCCGACATCGATCATTTCAAGGCGGTCAACGACACCTATGGCCACCCGGCCGGTGACCAGGTGCTGAAGGCGGTGGCTGGCGCGCTCCAGGATTGCGTGCGCCCGATGGACACCGTCGCCCGCTACGGGGGTGAAGAGTTCGCGATCATCCTGCCGAATTGCCCCCCAGCCTTCGGGCACGTGGTGGCCGAGCGCATTCGCACCAAGGTCAGCCGTCGCACGGTCAATGTGGCCCCGGGCGTCGATGTGCAGGTGACGATCAGCCTCGGCGGCGCGTTCGCGCCGCAATGGGTTCGCTCGTCGGTCCCGCTGTGGATCGAGCGCGCCGACCGCCAGCTTTATCGCGCCAAGACCGAGGGCCGCAACCGCGTCTGCCTGGAGCCGGCGGCGGTCTATGAAGTCAGCGCCGAGGAGAAGGGCCTGCTGTTCGGCACCTCCCAATTCCAGGACCTTGAATGACTGCCCAGATATGACCGCCCCGAACGATTCCATCGCCCGACCCAGCCCGCCTTCCGGTGGCCGCTGCGCGCGCACGATCGCAGTGACCAGTGGCAAGGGCGGTGTGGGCAAGACCTTCATTTCCGCCAACCTGGCTGCGGCGCTGACGCGCCGGGGTGAGCGTGTCCTGGTGCTCGACGCCGACCTCGGCCTTGCCAATCTCGATGTGGTGCTGAACCTGCATCCCAAGATCACGCTGCACGATGTGTTCACCGGGAAGGCCGAACTGGAAGAGGCGATCCTGCCGGCGCCCGGCGGCTTCTCTGTGCTGCTGGCCGGCTCGGGCATGGTCGAGTACTCGCGGCTGACCATCGAGGTGCGCGAGCAACTGCTCGCCATCATCGACAAGGTCAAGCCGCGCTTCGATCGCATCATCCTGGACACCGGTGCAGGCATCTCCGATGTCGTGCTGTTCGCGGTGTCGCTGGCCGATCAGGTGCTGGTCGTCGCCACGCCCGAGCCGACGTCCATGACCGATGCTTACGCCACCATCAAGGTACTTGCCACGCAGCAATCGCGGCGCGTGATCCAGCTGGTCGTCAACCAGACCGGCCGCCTCGGTGAAGGGCGCACGATCCGGGGGCAATTGCAGCAGGTGATCGACCGCTATGTGTCACCGCTGCTCGGCGGGCCATCCGAGGCGCTGAAGCTCGAACTCGTCGGCGACATTCCGTCGGATCCCGCCGTGCGCGAAGCGATCCTGAAGCGCCAGTTGTTGCTGGAGTCGTTGCCCGGCTGTGCCGCAGCCAAGGCCATCGGGCTGCTGGCCGACAAGCTGCTGTCGTGAGCGGGCAGCCGGACGCCGCGCCGATGGCCTCGCCATTCGAGCTTCTCGGTGGCGAGCCTGTGGTGCGTCAGCTCGTCGATCGCTTCTACGATCTGATGGACCTGGAGCCGGCGTTCAAGGTCCTGCGTGCATTGCATCCAGAGACGCTCGACGGCTCGCGCGACAAGCTGCACTGGTTTCTTTGCGGCTGGCTCGGCGGGCCGCAGCTCTATGTCGAGAAGTTCGGTCATCCGCGTCTGCGGGCGAGGCACCTGCCGTACTCGATCGGCATCGTCGAGCGTGATCAATGGATGGCCTGCATGAAGCAGGCGATGCACGAATCGCACATCGACGAGGCGATGGCGGAGCGACTGGCCGAATCGTTCTTCGGAACGGCCGACTGGATGCGCAACCGAGGCGCCTGACGCGCGGACGTCAGTCTCTGGCAATCCGGCGCGACCGCAGCGGATGCGGGTCGTTGGCGGCCGGCGTCGACAGCAGCGTCGGCCCGCTCGGCCGCAGCAGCACCAGCAGCGCCCCGTGCCCGCCATCCGCCGCGCGTGCCTGCGCAAAGGCGATCACTTCGTTTTTCTGCACCAGCCAGGTCTTGACCTTCGATTTCAGCACCGGCTCGCGCCCCGGCGAACCGTTGCCCTTGCCGTGGATCACCCGCACGCAGCGCAGCCCGTGCCGCACCGCTTCGCGCAGGAAAGCAGCGAGCTGCTCGCGTGCCTCATCTCGGCGCAGGCCGTGCAGGTCGAGTTGCGCCTGGATCGTCCAGACACCGCGCCGCAGCTTGCGAACCACCTCCGGCCCGATGCCGTTGCTTCTCCAGGACAGTGCATCGTCGGTTTCCAGCAGCGACTCGACGTCGAATTCGTCCGAGATCGCCTCGCGCAGCACCGCCGCCTCGTCGCGCTCGCGCTGGCGCGGCAGCGGTTCGGCGCGCGGCCGTTCGAGCGGGATCACGACCCCGCGACGCAGCGGCTGCACCGGGCCAACGGTGAGGGCGAACAGATCGCGCTCGCGCTGCACTTGCGCGGCCTCGGCACGGGCCTGCACCTCTCGGCGGGCCGACTCGGCCATCACCTTCTTCACCGCTTTCAGGTCCTGCAGGCTGCGCAGCTTGCGGGGCGGTGTCGTCACAACAACCCCCGCTCGGCGAAGGACACCACCTCGCCGCGCCCGACCACCAGGTGATCGAGTACCCGCACGTCGATCAGCTGCAGCGCGCGCTTCAGGGTCTGCGTCAGAAACTCGTCGGCACGCGACGGTTCGGCCACGCCCGACGGGTGGTTGTGCGCCAGGATCACCGCGCTGGCTTGCAGGTCGAGCGCGCGCTTGACCACCTCGCGCGGGTAGACACTGGTCTGCGTCAGCGTGCCGCGAAACATCTCTTCAAGTCGGATCAGCTGGTTCTGCACGTCGAGGAACATCACGGCGAACACCTCGTGGCCGTGGTTCGCCAATTGCATTTGCAGGAAATCCTTGACCTGCTGCGGCGATGACAGCACCGCCCGCTGAGCCAGTCCCTGCGACAGCGAACGTCGCGCCAGCTCCATCACCGCGCTGATCTCGGCGCGCTTGGCGGGGCCGAGGCCCTTGACGCGCTTCAGGTCCAGCGGGCTGGCGTGCAGCAGGCCAGTGAGTCCGCCGAACGCGTCGAGCAGCTGCTGGGCGAGTTGCAGCACCGAGGTGCCGCGCAGCCCGGTGCGCA
This sequence comes from Burkholderiaceae bacterium, assembly GCA_030654805.1. Taxonomy (GTDB): domain Bacteria; phylum Pseudomonadota; class Gammaproteobacteria; order Burkholderiales; family Burkholderiaceae_C; genus PBB1. The sequence continues at coordinate 3,811 of JAURWR010000035.1, read as the reverse complement.
GCAGCAGCGCGATCAACTCTGCATCGGCCAAAGCGGCCGGGCCGAGCGCCAGCAGCTTTTCTCGGGGTCGCGCCGCAGCCGGAATGTCTTTGAGCACGATCGGAGCCCGCTGTTGTGTCGCCTGCCAGCCGTGAGCGACCGCACGGTTCGTGCGCTGCGAAGCGGCTCGTAAAATTGGGCTCAGTCTATCCAACCGGGCGCGCCCTTGAACTCTGTCCTTCCGGGGTCTTTCCTCACACTGCACTACCGCCTCGCCGGGCCCGACGGTGCGGACATCATCAACACCTTCGCCGACAAGGCGGCGACGCTGTCGCTGGGTACCGGTGAACTGGCACCGGCGATGGAAGCCAGACTGATCGGACTGGCCGAAGGCACGCGTGCCACGTTCGAGCTGGCCGCTGGCGAAGCGTTCGGCGAGCGCAACCCTGAGTTGATGCAACGCGTCAAGCGGGTGCTGCTCGACGAACTGGGTGATCCGGGTGAGCAGTACAGCGTAGGCGACGTGGTTCAGTTCCCAACGCCCGATGGCCAGGGGGCGTATGCCGGCGTTGTGCGCGAGGTCGGCAGTGGCTGGGTTCTGTTCGACTTCAACCACCCGCTTGCAAGCCAGCCGGTGACCTTCGAAGTGCACGTCATAGGAGTTCTGTGATGACCTCCGATGTCCGTGTCGAAGACGTGCTGCTGGCCGAACCGCGCGGCTTTTGCGCCGGCGTCGACCGGGCGATCGAGATCGTCGAGCGCGCGTTGACGAAATTCGGCGCACCGATCTACGTTCGCCACGAAATCGTGCACAACACGTATGTCGTCAACGACCTGAAGGCCAAGGGCGCGATCTTCATCGAAGACCTGGCCGACGTACCGCCCGGCGCGACGCTGGTGTTCAGCGCACACGGTGTTTCGCAGGCCGTTCGCCGTGAGGCGGCCGAGCGTGGTTTCACCGTCTTCGACGCGACCTGCCCGCTGGTCACCAAGGTGCACGTCGAGATGGCCAAGCTGCGCAAGGAGGGCTACGACTTCATCATGATCGGCCACAAGGGCCACCCCGAGGTCGAGGGCACGGTGGGCCAGTTGACCGAAGGCATCCATCTGGTCGAGGACGTGGCCGATGTCGAGCTGGTGCAGGTGGCGCCATCGACCCAGCTCGCCGTGGTCACGCAGACCACGCTGTCGGTGGACGACGCCGCAGAGATCCTGGCTGCGGTGAAGCGGCGCTTTCCGAACGTGCGCGAGCCCAAGCAGCAGGACATCTGCTACGCCACGCAGAACCGCCAGGACGCCGTCAAGATGCTGGCGCCCAACGTCGATGTGGTCGTGGTGGTGGGCAGCCTCAGCAGCTCGAACAGCAACCGGCTGCGCGAGGTGGCGCAGCGGCTGGGCACCGATGCCTACATGGTCGATTCGGCCGACGATCTGAAGCCCGAGTGGTTCGCAGGCAAGAGCCGCGTCGGCCTGACCGCCGGTGCGTCGGCGCCGGAGATCCTGGTGACGCAGGTGATCGAGCGCTTGCGTGCGCTCGGCGCGGTGTCGGTGCGCAGCATGCCGGGGGTCCTGGAGACGGTGCACTTCCCGCTGCCGATGGGTCTGGGCGACAAGTCGATGCAGGCGGCGGGCTGAGCCTCTGCGGGCGAGGCCTTGCCTACAATTCGCGGCTTCACGCACACACCGAGAGTCGACCGGGGTCGACCGCACACCCATGCTGGACGTTGCCCTGCTACGCAAAGATCTGACCAGCGTCATTGCCCGCCTCGAACGGCGCAAGTCGCCCCAACCGTACCTGGATGTCGAGCGCTTCCAGTCCCTCGAATCCGAGCGCAAGTCGCTGCAGACCCGCACCGAAGAACTGCAGGCCCAGCGCAACAGCCTGTCCAAGCAAATCGGTGCGCTGAAAGGCAAGGGCGAGGACACCACAGCGGTGATGGCGCAGGTGGCGGGGCTTGCCGACGAGTTGAAGGCCTCGGCCGATCGGCTGGAAGTGATCCAGTCCGAGTTGTCCGAGTTGCTGATGGCGGTGCCGAACCTGCCGCAGGACAGCGTTCCGGTGGGTGCCGACGAACACGGCAATGTCGAGGTGCGGCGCTGGAGTCCCGATGCTGGCGGCCCGCGTGCCTTCGACTTCGCACCGAAGGACCATGTCGATCTGGGCGCACCGCTGGGGCTCGATTTCGATATCGGCGCGAAGCTGTCCGGATCGCGCTTCAGCTTCATGCGTGGCCCGGTGGCCCGGCTGCATCGCGCGCTCGCGCAGTTCATGCTCGACCTGCAGACGCAGGAACACGGCTACACCGAGTGCTACACGCCGTACATCGTCAACCGCGAGGTGCTCGAAGGCACCGGGCAGTTGCCGAAGTTCAAGGAAGACATGTTCTGGGTGTCGCGCGGCGGCGATGAGGCACAGCCCGAGCAGTACCTGATCTCCACCTCGGAAATCTCGCTGACCAACAGCGTGCGCGAGCAGGTGCTGGCCGCCGAACAGTTGCCGATCAAGCTGACCGCCCACAGCCCGTGTTTCCGATCGGAGGCCGGCAGTGCCGGACGCGACACCCGCGGGCTGATCCGACAGCACCAGTTCGACAAGGTCGAGATGGTGCAGATCGTCCATCCCGAGCGCAGCGACGACGCGCTCGAAGAGATGGTGCGCCACGCCGAAGCGGTGCTGCAGAAGCTGCGGCTGCCGTACCGCGTGCTGCTGCTGTGCACCGGCGACATGGGCTTCGGTTCGAGCAAGACCTTCGATCTGGAAGTGTGGGTGCCGGCGCAGAACACCTACCGTGAGATCAGCAGTTGCTCCAACTGCGAAGCCTTCCAGGCGCGGCGCATGCAGTCGCGCTACAAGTCGGCGCAGGGTCGCAACGAGTTCGTGCACACGCTCAACGGATCGGGCCTCGCGGTCGGCCGCGCGCTGGTCGCGGTGCTCGAGAACTACCAGAACGCCGACGGGTCCGTCACCGTCCCGGAAGTGCTGCGTCCGTACATGGGAGGCCTGGAGGTGCTGAAAGCGTGAGCCGGGGGTCGAAAGACGCCGTACCCTGAGCTAGAATCCTGGGTTCCGGTTCCGACCAACCGGCAGCATCGAGCGTGCTGGAGAGGTGGCAGAGTGGTCGAATGTACCTGACTCGAAATCAGGCGTACCGCAAGGTACCGTGGGTTCGAATCCCACCCTCTCCGCCAGCAAGACCGAGCCCTCCCTAGCGGAGGGCTTTTTCTTGCCCGAGCCCCGCACGGCGCGGGCCTGCGGGCGACGCCGAATTCTCTGTTCGGCCATCGGGGCGCAATTCCCGGCGTGATGGTCGCCCAGGCGCCGGCCATTCTCTGTTCTCGAATTCGCCGGTACCACACTGCCGTGCGATGGCTCCGCGCCAACGACAAGGCCCGCTGTCGCGGGCCTTGATCTGTGTTTGATCAGGTCAGCCGCTCATGCCCAGCAGCACCCGCTGATCCTCCCAGGCCACCGGCAGGGGCCCCATCCGGATCAAGCGATCTGCCGTCAGATCCACTGGCTGCGCGCCCCGCACGATCCGCTGCACGATGTCCGGCGCCAGGAAGGCCAGATAGATCACCCGCGTCACATACGACGAACTCACGATCTGCTCCTGCTGCGCGATTGCCTGCACGCTGTCGCAGCGCCCCGAACTCAGCCGTTCGAACCAGTCATGCGCCTTCGAGATCAAGCTGACAAGCTTTGTATCCACCCCACGCGTCACCGATTCACCCGCCGGCCGCACGATCAGCCGCACCGCCATCCCGCAGCGCTTCAACTGCACCGGCACCTCGATCTGGTGGACGTGTTCATTCTCGTCCTGCGGTATGACCT